>PXTS01000057.1 GCA_003022485.1 Bacteroidetes bacterium QS_8_68_28 | reverse complement strand
GCCTCGGTGACGCGGCCTGTGCGCAAGTCCATCTGCTGGAAGTCGTCAAACGTGATCTCGTCCTTGAGCGGCGCGTAGCCGGCCTCCTCGGCGGATTCTTCTTCGGAGGCAGCGTCGTCGCTTGTTTCGAGCTTGCTCATTTGCTGCTGGATGGCGTCGTCTTCGATTTTGGCGAACAAAATCTCGGGGGCGGCGAACAAACGCAGGGTAGGGTGGATCAAAGTATAGCGCCCGCCGCCGCCAGTTGACACGGGCGGCCCTCCGTTTACAGAAAATGTGCCCATGCCCGACGCTTCTCCCGACACGTCGACCGCCGTCCTTGAACCGCGCACGGCCGAAGTCCGCCGCACCACCGGCGAGACGGACGTGACCGTGCGCCTGGCGCTGGACCCCGGCGATGGCGGCGGCCCCGCGCCCGGCACCGACTGCGACACGGGCGTCGGCTTTTTCGACCACATGCTCGACGCCTTCGCACGCCACGGCGGCTTCGCGCTGGCGGTGCGCTGCGACGGCGACTTAGAAACCGGCGACCACCACACCGTCGAAGACGTAGGCATCGCGCTGGGGCAGGCGCTCGGGCAGGCCCTCGGCGAGAAAGACTACGTGGCGCGCTACGGCCACGCCTGCGTGCCGATGGACGAGGCGCTCGCCCGCGCGGCGGTGGACCTCTCGGGGCGCTTCTACCTGGCCTTCGAGGCGGATTTTTCACGCGAGCGCACTGGCGACCTCTCTACGGAAATGACGCGGCACTTCTGGCGCTCGGTGGCCGAACACGCCGGGCTGACGCTGCACCTGGACCTGCTGAAGGGCGACAACGCGCATCACCAGGTAGAGGCGCTCTTCAAGGCGGGGGCCCGCGCGCTGCGAGCGGCCACGCGGCGCGACCCCGACGGCGACCGCACGCCCTCGACGAAAGGCGTGCTGTGAGCGCAGGCGCAGAAAAGGCGCGATGTACCGCGCCCCTACGATACGTTCCCGCAGCGCGTTGCTTCCCTCTTCCCCATTCCCCCTTCCCTCTTGCCTACGGACCTCACCGACCAGACCGTTGCCGTGATCGGAGCGGGCAACATCGGGCGCGCCCTCGTCGGCGGGATGCTCGCCGGCGACGCGCTCATCGAGCCGGAGCGCGTCTGGGCCACGCGGCGCAGCGAAGACGCCCTCCAGGCGCTGGCCGAGGAGTTTCCCGGCCTCCGCACGACGACGGACAACGCCGAGGCCGCGCGGGCCGCGAGCGTCGTGATTCTCGCCGTCAAGCCGCAGAGCGCCGACGACGTGATCGAGGAGATCCGAAAGGGAACCGACGCGGACGCGCTCGTCATTTCGGTCCTGGCCGGTCGCACGACCGGCGGCCTCCAGGCGGCCTTCGGCAAGGAGCTGCCCGTCGTGCGGGCCATGCCCAACACGCCAGCGCTCGTGGACGAGGGCGCGACCGCGCTGGCCGCTGGGCGCTTCGCGGGCGAGGGCGACCTGGCCGTGGCGCGGCGCATCTTCGAGGCCGTCGGCGCGGCGGAGGTCGTCGAGGAACACCTGATGGACGCGGTGACGGGCCTCTCCGGCAGCGGGCCGGCCTACGTCTACATGTTCATCGAAGCGCTCACCGACGCGGGCGTCAAGCAGGGCCTCCCGCGCCGCGCCGCCGCGCGCCTGGCCGCGCAGACGGTCTACGGGGCCTCGGTGCTGGCCGTCGAAACCGAGAAGCACCCGGCCCTCTTGCGCGACGAAGTGACCACGCCCGGCGGCACCGCCATTGCCGCCGTGGCCGAACTGGAGGATCATGGCCTGCGCACCACTCTCATCGACGCCGTCGCCACCGCCACCGAGCGCTCGAAAGAGCTGGCCGAAAGTGAGTGAGGCGTGTTGCGTGAGGCTGCCCTTTACGAGCGCCGAATATTCGGTGAAGCGACGGTTCTTTTGGAGGGGTTGCCGGTATATTTTCGGTCCAGGCGGTGCGGCTTGGCTTTCTCGCGCCCCATGCAAGTTCCCCTTTCCTCGCCTCCTCTTTTTCTCTCGTGCCGACAACGATCATCGACTACGGCATCGGCAACCTGCGCTCCATCGAGAAGGCGCTCGATCACGTGGGTGCGGCGCCGGTGCGCACCGACGCCCCCCAGCAGATCGTCGAGGCGGAGCGGCTGGTGCTACCGGGCGTGGGCGCCTTCGGGGCATGCATCGGCGAGATCCGCCGGCGCGGGCTGGAGGCGCCCGTCCGCGAGGCGGCCGGGGCGGGCACGCCGCTGCTGGGCGTCTGCGTGGGCATGCAGCTCCTCTTCGAAACCGGCGAAGAGCATGGCGCGCACAACGGGCTGGGCCTTCTGGAAGGGCGCGTGGCGCACTTCCACGACACGGATTCTTCCGAAAACGGGGCGGCCGGCGACCTGCAATCGCTGAAGGTACCGCACATGGGCTGGAACACCGCCGAGGCCACCCGCGAATCGCCCCTCTTGGGCGAACGGGGTGCAGCCCCCTACTTCTACTTCGTTCACTCCTACCACGCGTGCCCCACCTACACCGGCGACGTGCTGGCGACGACGACCTACGGGCCGCGCGCTTTCCCGGCGGTCGTGCAGCGAAACAACGTCTTCGGCGTGCAATTTCATCCGGAGAAAAGCCAAACCGCCGGCCTGCGTCTGCTCCAGAACTTCGCCGCGCTGTGAGCTGCGCAAGGCGCGTGGCGCTTCGCGCAGGGCGATTTCCCACACTTCCGCCTCCCAACGTGGCCCTCGTCCTCCCCGCTCTCGACCTGCGCGGCGGCCGGTGCGTGCGCCTCCATCAGGGCGACTACGCCGAGGAGACGGTCTACTTCGACGATCCGGTCAAGATGGCGAAGCTGTGGCGCGTGCAGGACGCCTGCGCGCTTCACGTGGTGGACCTCGACGCGGCACGCGGCGGCCTGGGCGGCGGGGGCGACGACAACCGCGAGGCTGTGCGCGCCGTCTGCGAGGCGCTCGACATTCCCGTGCAGCTGGGCGGTGGCATCCGCTCGCTGGAGGCCGTCGAAGCGGCGCTGGAGATGGGCGTCTACCGCGTGGTGATCGGCACGGCGGCGGTGCGCGAGCCCGCGCTGGTCTCCGAGGCCATCGAGCGGTTCGGGTGCCGGCGCGTGGTCGTCAGCATCGACGCCGACGGCGGAGAGGCGCGCGTGGACGGCTGGACCGAAGGCGGCGGCGTGGACGCGATCGAACTGGCGCTCGACATGGAGCAGCGCGGCGCGCGGCGTTTCGTCTACACCGACATCAGCCGCGACGGCACGATGGAAGGGCCCAACGTCGAAGCCTACCGCACGCTGGGGCGGCGCCTCTCGGAGGCCAAGATCACCGCCAGCGGCGGGGTCGGCGGCTACGACGACCTCCTGCGCATCCAGGAGCTGGCCCCTTACCGGGTGGACTCGGTCATCGTGGGGCGCGCGCTCTACGAAAATGCCTTCCCCTGCCAGCAGTTCTGGGCCTGGAACGACCTCGAGGGAGTGGACCTGGACCGCTTCTCGACCGCGCAGCTCAAGGACGAAGCGCTGCCGCAGGACTGCTGAAAAAGAACAGCGGACGACCGGCGGGCCGCCCGCCGCTTCCGGCAGCGCGTCCTCGACTGAAAACCCCGAACCCGCAACCCTACCCCCGAAACCGGCGTGCCCTTAGCCAAGCGCATCATTCCGTGCCTCGACGTCAACGACGGACGTGTCGTCAAGGGGGTCAACTTCGTGGACCTTCGTGACGCGGGCGCCCCCGTCGAGCAAGCCCGCTTTTACGACCGCGCCGGGGCCGACGAGCTCGTCTTCCTCGACATCACGGCCACGCACGAAGGGCGCGACATCATGCACGACGTGGTGCGCTGCACAGCCGACCAGGTGTTCATCCCGCTCACCGTGGGCGGCGGGCTGCGCAGCGTGGCCGACATGCGCGCCATGCTCCACGCCGGGGCCGACAAGGTGGCCGTCAATTCCGCCGCCGCCAACGACCCTGAACTGATCGCGCGCGGGGCCGAGGCGTTCGGGAGCCAGTGCGTCGTCGTCGCCATCGACGCGAAGCGCGTGGCCGACGGCGGCGAGCAGCGCGACGACGGTCTGCGCTGGGAGGTCTTCACCAGCGGTGGGCGCACGCCCACGGGCCTGGACGCCGTCGAATGGGCCGCCGAGGCCGAGCGGCGCGGCGCGGGCGAGATCCTGCTCACTTCGATGGACCGCGACGGCACCCAGAACGGGTACGACCTCGCCCTGCTGCGCGCGGTGGCCGGGCGCGTCCGGGTGCCCGTCATCGCCTCCGGTGGGGCCGGCAGCCTGGAGCACCTGCGCGCCGGCCTCCAAGACGGCGGCGCCGACGCCGTCCTGGCCGCCTCGATCTTCCATTTTCGCACTCACAGCGTGCCGGAGGCCAAGCGCTTCCTGCGCGAAGCCGGCCTCGAGGTACGCCCGCCCGCCGAGGACGCGCCCGCCTCTCCCGACGAAGACTCCCTTGCCGAAGCGCCTGTCCATGAGTGAATCATCTCCGCCCCCGGATGCTTCCTCCGCGCCGGACTCCCCGGACGCGGATGCTCCTCCGGGGCACCAGGCCCACGCGCGCCTTTTGAAAGGCGCCGCCGCACTGGCGGTCCTGCTGGGCCTCGCCATCGTAGCGTGGCTGGTGGACAAAGCGTTTCGCTACCCCGAAGTGCAGGCCACCCAGTTTGGGGCGGCCGCGCCCTTCTGGGTCCCCTTTGCCGTGTTCATCGCCGTCTGCGTAGCCCTGATCGCACGGCTCTTCTGGCGCGCGGCTCGGCGCGTGGATGAGGGAGAAGACCTCTTCGCGCAACGCCACCGCCGGAGGCCCGGTGACGAAGAAACGACGCCCGACGGACAATAGGCGCTCGTCTCGCAGCCTCCGAGACCCAACCGACGGGGCAAGGAAGCGAACATTCTACAACCTGAGCGGACAGGGCTTGGCTCGGGCGCAGAGTCGCCCCACATGCAACGTGGATGAGCCGCAAGGTTGATGTTATGTAAAGAGCCTGCGCGTACGCATCGAAGATCCGTCCAAGCCAAAACTCGCCCCGCTCCGGCCTGTTGTAGATCGATGGAACGACTGGCGACGCCACCCCCCGTATCCCTGCACTCCCCCCCTCAGAGAATGGACCACAAAGAAGGACAGTACAAAGTCAAAGACCTCGACCTTGCCGGCGCTGGCCGCAAACGCATCGAATGGGCCGAAAGCCGCATGCCCGTGCTGATGCAACTGCGCGAGAAGTTTGCTGACTCGAAGCCCTTCGAGGGCTACAAAATCGCCGGTTGCCTGCACGTTACCAAAGAGACCGCCGTCCTCGTCGAGACTCTGGCGATGTGCGGCGCGGAGGTGGCCTGGAGCGGCTGCAACCCGCTTTCGACCAACGACGAAGTGGCTGCCGCCCTCGCTAATCGCGGCCTCGCGGAGATCTACGCTTGGCACGGGCAGGACACCGATGCGTTTTACTGGAGCATCGACCAGACGATCAATCCGAAGCCGCCGCACCTGACGCTCGACGACGGCGCGGACCTGATCTTCACGCTCCACCACGAGCACCCCGAGATGGCCGACGACCTCATCGGCGGCAGTGAGGAGACGACCACCGGCGTGCACCGCCTGCGCGCGATGGACGACGACGGCAAGCTGCGCTACCCCGTCTACGCCGTCAACGACGCCGAGACGAAGTGGGACTTTGACAACGTCTTCGGCACCGGCCAGTCCACGCTCGACGGCATCCTGCGCGCCACCTCGGTCCTGCTCGCGGGCAAAAACGTCGTCGTGGCCGGCTACGGGCACTGCGGGCGTGGCGTGGCCACCCGGGCACGCGGCATGGGGGCCAACGTCATCGTCACGGAGGTCAAGCCCACCGCCGCCCTGAAAGCCAAGCTCGAAGGCTGCCAGGTAATGACAATGGACGAAGCCTGCGAGATCGGCGACGTCTTCGTCACGGCCACCGGCATGAAGGACGTGATTCGCGGCGATCACTTCGTGCGCATGAAGGACGGCGCCGTGGTCAGCAACACCGGCCACTACGATGTGGAGCTCAACCTCGAAGAGCTGGCCGAACTCTCCACCGACGCGCGCATCGTGCGGCCCAACAACCGCGAGTACACGCTCGAAAACGGCAAGAAGGTCTACGTCCTCGCCGACGGACGCCTCGTCAACCTCGCCGCCGCTGAAGGCCACCCCTCGGAGGTCATGGACATGAGCTTCGCCAACCAGTTTAGCGCCCACCTCGACCTGGTGCAGCGCCACGAAAGCGGCGACGCCCTCGAGGACCACGTCTACGACATCCCCCAGGAGATGGACGAGAACATCGGCCGGCTGAAGCTGGAGACGATGGGCATCGAAATCGACTCGCTGACCGAGAAGCAGGAAGTCTACGCGACTGACTACTCTGCCGGCACGTGATCTGGTAGACCGTGGATTGTAGATGGTTCACAGCGCCGTCGCCAGTAGGAATGGAGCCGCCCCGGGCCTGGCGCTCGGGGCGGTTTTTCTGCTTTTCCCAATCCTGGGCTGGTGGAAAGTGGCTATCGGCGTGGCGCTGCTCGTTCGCCCGCTCGTGCGCGCTCTTTCGGCTCTTTGCGCAGATGGCGGCGGGCACGTTCCTGCCACTGCTGGTGCTGCCGGACGCGTGGTGTTGAACCCCGTCTCCCCACGCGCCGACGACCGCGGGGAGTACCTCATCAAGAACCTGGTCCTGATCGGGGGGGCGGCGCCGGTGGTGACGAGCGGAGCGTGCGCAAGGAGAGTCGTCCCGAGCGGCAGCTTTGAGGGGGCCGGGAGGAGGCGGCACGTCCCTTCACCCCCTCACACTTTCTCCCCTTCAACCCTCACTCCTGGTAGCGCGGCGGTACCTTGATCGGCGGCGGGGAGCTCTGTTTTTTGCGTCGGCGCTCTTTTTCGAGCAGGCTCAGGCGCATGGTGTTGTCAGTGACGTCGAGAACGAGGTGCGAGAACGTCCATGCGCCGTTGCCGGCTCGCTGCGCCTCGACGCGCAGGATGCCCTCGCTCCGGGACCCGCTGACGGGCACGGCGAGGCGGGCGGAATCGGCTCCGGCGTGGCCGCGCACCCACCAGCCCGTTTCGACGGGCGCCCCCAGCAGGCGCGTGACTGAGCGGTTCGCGCGCAGGCGCTCCATCGCCCGGCGGTAGGGAACGGACTGGCGGTCGGGCCGCACGGCGAAGGCGTAAAAGAGAGCCGCGGCGAGCGCCGCCAGCGCGGCAAGCACGGCCAGGCCGGCGGCGAGGCGGCGCATCCAGCCCCAGCGCTGCCAGCGAAAGCGTCGCTTTCGGCTACTCATGCTCGTTATTCGTCACTCATTGTCACCGGCAGGCGGTGCAGCTTGCCGGGAAAGCGCTTGTCCAGAACGTCCTCCACGCGGCGGCTGGCGGCGGCCACGCGGCGGTAGTCCACGCCCGTCTCGCGCCCGATCTGCTCGAAGAGGTACGCCGTGTCTTCGGTGGCGATATTGCCGGCGGCCCCGTGGACGAACGGGCAGCCGCCCATTCCGGCCAGCGACGTGTCGAAACGTTCCACGCCCGCCTCCAGCGCGGCGCAGACGTTGGCCAGCCCCAGGCCACGCGTGTCGTGCAGGTGCAGCACCAGCGGCACGCCGGGGGCCGCCTCGCGCACCGCTTCTACGCGGCGGCGCGTCATCTGCGGGTTCGCCATGCCGGTGGTGTCCGCCAGTGAGAGCGATTCGAGCGGAAACGGCGCGAAGCGCTCGGCCAGCGCGGTGATCGTTTCGAGGGGCATGTCGCCGGGCTCCTGGTAGCCGAAGACCGTCTGGAAGCCCACCTGCACCGACCGGCCGCGCTCCAATGCCCAGCGGGTCATCGCCTCGGCCTCATCGGCGGCTTCGGCGGCGCTCATGCCGGCGTTGTCGCGGCTGTGGCGGTCGTTCGTAGCGATGGAGAGGTCCGCCTGCTCCAGGCCAGTGTCGCAAAGGCGCTCCAGGCCGCGCTGGTTGAGGGCCAGCCCCGCGTAGGTGACGCCTTCCCGCTGAGGCAGGCGTTCCACCAGTTCTCCGGCGTCTTTCATCTGCGGCACCTTCTCGGGGTGCACGAAAGACGTGACCTGAATGCGCCGCACCCCCGCGTCCGCGAGCGCCTCGATGACCTCGGCCTTCATCGCGGTGGGGATGAACTGATCCTCGAACTGAAACCCGTCGCGCGGGCCGACCTCGCAGAGTTGAACGGGCATGGGAGCGGGGACCTGGGAGCGGCGGATCTGCGACACGCGCTACGTTTTCGCAACGGCCTCGTCGGCTGCTTCATTCGCCGCGGCGTTCAGGTCGAAGACCTCGGCGGGTTCGAACGCGAAGGACTGGTGCCGCCAGTCGCCGCTGCCGCCACCGGCAGGCTGGTACTGCTCGCGATAGAACTCGGGCCGCGCCGCGAGGTCCGCCAGCGCCTCGGCGGCGTAGTCGATGTCGGCCTCGGTGTTGTAGAGGCCCAGACTGGCGCGCACCATGCCGGGCTGCTGGTACCCCGGCTGCGAGCGGGGCTGGGCGCCCCCGGCGCCAGCGTCGCTCGCGCCAGCCTCTTCGCACGAAGCAGCGGGCGCTCCATCGCCACTGGGGACAGGCGCGGCGGCCTCCCCGGCGCGGCCCAGCAACTGGCGCACGAACGGCTGCGCGCAGAAGCACTCGTTGCGCATGGCGATGCCGAAGTAGTCGTTGAGCGCGGCGGCCACGAGCCCGTGCGGAAGTGCATCGAGGTTGAAGGTAATCACGCCGATGCGCTCGGCCACCTCCAGGTCGGGTGATCCGTAGAGGGTGAGGCCGTCGATGTCCGAGAAGCGCGTGAGCGCGCGCTGCGTAAGTTCGCGCTCGTGCCTCTCGACCACGTCCATTCCCACTCGGCTCAAGATGCGCAGCGTGGCCGCCAGCAGGAAGGCGCCCGGCAGATTGGGCGTGCCCGCTTCCTCGCGCTCCGGCAGGCGGTCGGTGATCTGGTAGCTCCCCGTCTCCACGCGGCTGACGATGCCGCCGCCCACCGTCTGTGGCTCGCGTCCTTCGAAAAGCTCCCTGCGCGCCACGATGACGCCGGGGCTGCCGGGGGCGTAGATTTTATGCCCGCTCAGGCACACCACGTCGAGCGCGTGGCCGGTGGACTCGTCGTAGATGGGAATGGGCATGTGCGCAGCGCTCTGCGCGGCGTCTACCACGATGCGCGCGCCGGCCTCGTGCGCCAAGCGGGCGATCTCGCGCACCGGGTTGGCCACGCCCGTCACGTTCGAGGCAGAGGTGATGGCCACATACGCCAGCCGGTCGGCATGCTCCTGGATGGCACCCTCGAGGGCCTGCATATCCACGCGCCCGGCCTGGCCGCCGGGGTCGGTCTCCAGCGGGACGTGGACGACCTCGCGGGCGTGCTTGCGGTGCGGCAGGTCGTTGGCGTGGTGCTCCATCATTGTCGTGATGACCACGTCGCGGGCGCCCTCTTGGCCATGCCGGCCCGGAGACGGCAGGAGCTGGCGGGCCATGCGGTTGAGTCCGGCAGTGACGCCGTGGCCGCAGAAGACGGCCGTGTACACGTCGGGGTTGGCGCCCACGAAGTCGAGAATCGCCTCGTGGGACTGCTCGTAGGCGCGCGTCATGACGTGCGCGCCGAAGTGAAGCTTCGAGTGGGTGTTGGCGTAGTGGCCCAGCGCCTGGCGCATCACGCGCGCCGCCGGCCGCAGGCGCAGGTTCGAGGCGGCGCTGTCGAGGTACGTGCGGCGCTTATGCTCGCCGCCGGCCAGCTCGTAGGTCGTCGCCAGCCCGTCGAAAGCCGGCTGGAGGGCCGCAAGCAGGGCGCGGCGGTCCTCGCGCGAGAATGCCTCGGCGGAATCCGTTGAACGGGGGAGGGCAGTCGGCACACTCATGGCGGGAGCGCTGCTTGGGCGAGGAAGCAAAACCACGACGCTCGCTTGTATGCACAGCGGCGGCGCAAGATGCAGGCGGAGCGGCGAGATCGGAACCGGCTTCTTGTCGCGCAGGTAGAGTCTTCACGCAGTCTGTGCTTTTCGCCCCCTTCCCATGCCTTCTCCCGCCGTTCCGCAGAGCGTCCGCGAGGTGCTCGGTGAGCAAGCCAGCGGCGATCTTGCCACCTGGTTCGATGAATCAATCCGCGCGCAGGCCGTCGAGCGCGACGAGTTTCGCAAGGTGCTTAGTCGTCTCGACGTGCTCGAAGAGCGCTTCGACGGCGTGGACGACCGCCTCGACCGCATCGACGATCGCCTCAACGCGATGGACGAGCGTTTCGACGCGATGAACACTCGCATGAGCGAGCGTTCTGAGCACATCGATGAGAAGCTCGACCGTATGAACGACCGCATCCTCTCGATGACACGGTGGCTCATCGGGCTGCTCGTCCTGTTCGGCACGATGGTGACGGTGCTACTGGGGATCGCGCAGTTCACCGCGTAAAACGGGCCTCCGCAGGCCACGGGCGCCGAGGGCGGGACCGATCGTCAGATCATTTCCACCGAGGCTCCCAGCGAGATGGTTTCGCGCACCTGCAGGGCAGTTATCACGTCGCTGTCGTAGAGGGTGGTCAGCTCGAAGTCGAAGCTAATCCATTCGTTGAACTTCAGGCTGACCACGTTTTCCCACACCATGTCGGGGGATTCGCGGTTGAAGGAGGCGAAGAGGCGCAACGAGGACTGCACCAGCATGTCGTCGAAGACCTCGCGGTCCAGTTCCGTTGTCGATTCGAGGCCTGCTTCGTAACGCACGTTCTCGCGGGGGGCGAGGCCGTAGAGCACGCCCAGGTCTTCGTGGGCCACGAGGACCTGTTTGGCCCCCAGGCTCAGGCGCTGGTCGATCCAGGGTTCCGGCTCGTAGGTCAACCCGACCGACTGCGTGAGCGTCGCCGGCGAAAGGAAGCCGGACACCTGGACCGGCGGGTCGCGCCCGTCGCCGAACGGATTTTTGTCGTAATTGAGCCCGTCGAGAAACTGCGTGCGCAGGCTCGCCGCGAGCGTCGGGCTAGAAGGTGTGGAAAAATCCGTTGCCCTGGTACTGCAAGGCACTGGAGAGACGCAGGCGGTCGTCGGCCTTGCGCACCGTGAGGGTGTCGCGCTGGATGAACCCGAGCGCAAGGTCGGCGGCGTGGGTCTGCTTCCAGCGGCGCGTTTTGCGCACGGCCTGCCCGTCGAGCGTGGCGGTGAGCGCCAGCGTGTTGAGGCCGCCTTCCGTCCAGTTGTTATAGGCGACCTGCGTGGCGCTGAGCTTGCCGATCAGGTCGAGCGTCCACGGCGGCGGGGGGCGAAGCGCCGGCGGCAAGGGAGGCACTCGCACGTCGGCCTCTGCCGGCAGCGTGGCCTCGACCGGGGGCGGCGAGCGCCCATGCGCTCCCACTCAGCAGCAGCGCGAGCACGAAGGCCGGGCGCAGATTGGGAACGGGAAGAACGTCGAGAAGACGGCCTTGAAAACGAGCGCTTCGCCGACGCGTGGTCACGAGCATGAAGAAAAGGGCGTGCGCAAGGTTTTGGGTGCGGTCCGCGTCTGGGAGGGACGCGGGCCTATTCCGTTTCTCCCTCCTCCTCCACCACAATCTGCTTGCGCAGCCGCGCGACGGGGATCGAGAGCTGCTTGCGGTACTTCGAGACGGTGCGCCGCGCGATCTTGAATCCGCGCTCGGAAAGCGCGTCCGCCAGCTTCGAGTCCGAAAGCGGGCTGGTTTTGTCCTCTTCGTTGACGATTTGCTGGAGGATCGCCTTTACTTCCTTGTTGGAGACCTCCTCCCCACTCTCGGTCTCCAACCCTTCGCTGAAGAAATACTTCAGTTCATAGACGCCCCATTCGGTCTGCACGTACTTGCCGTTGACCACGCGGCTGACGGTAGAGATGTCCATCTCTATGATTTCGGCGATGTCTTCCAGGATCATGGGCTTGAGGTTGCCCGGCCCCTGCTTAAAGAAAGCCTCCTGCTCCTGCACGATGGCGTCCATGACCATCGTCATGGTGTGGCGGCGCTGGTTGATCGAGTTGATGAACCAGCGCGCGGAGTCGAACTTGTCTTTGAGGAAGTCACGGGTCTCCTCATCCACGCCTTCCTGAGTGGGCGGGCCGTTACCTCGGGACGGCGCTCCCGAAGGGACCTTGCCGGAAGCGCCGTCTTCTTCTCTTTCAGCGGCGGCACCGGCCACGTCGGGCGTGGCGTCGTCGCCGGCGAACGGGGCCCCGTTTTGCTGCTGCTTCTGGCGCTTCTTTTGCTCAGCCGAGAGCTCTTCGAGCATTTTGCGGTACTGCTTGGAGATGTGCAGCTTCGGGGCGTTGCGCCCGTTGAGCAAGATGACGAATTCCCCGTCTACCCAGCGCACCGTGAAGTCCGGCGTGATGTAATTTTCCTGCGCGGTGAACGAGCCCTCGCCGGGCTTGGGATCGAGGCGCTCCTTGACCAGATCGAAGGCGTCTTTAAGACGAGCGTCGGAGACACCGAGGCGCTTGGCGAGCTTGCCGAAGTGCTTCATGGTGAACGCCTCGTAGTGGTCGCGCAGCATCTCCACGGCCACGTCGCGCCCGGTAGTGTCTTCCGGCAGGTGTTCCAGCTGCAAAAGCAGGCACTCCTGGAGGTCGCGCGCGGCGATGCCGACCGGGTCGAGCTGCTGGATCTGCCGCAGGATGCGCTCGACGTCCTCCTCGGCCAGCTCGATGCCGTGGTTGAAGAGCACGTCGTCCAAGATCGACTCGACGGAACGGCGCAGGTAGCCGTCCTCGTCGATGGAGCCGATGATCTGGTCGGCGATCAGCTCGTCCTCTTCGCTGAGGTCCGAGAAGGTGAGCTGGTCGCGCAGGTCTTCGCCGATGGTGGAGGTCGCGCGCATCGGCTTCTCGCGGTCGTCGTCTTCCCCCCCACCGCCCTCGACGTTGGCCTTGTAGCCGTGGAGGTCCTCGCTGGAGTTCAAGAGGTCCTCCCAGTCAAACTCGTCGTCCTCGTCGATTTCGACTTCGCTCTCGGCCTCGGCGTCGAGTTCGCGCTCGCGCTCTTCTTCGAGGCGTTCCTCCTCGGTCAGGTCCTCTTCTTCCTCGCGCTCCTCCTCGGTCAGGCCTTCCTCCAACAGCGGGTTGGCCTCCATCTCGTCTTTGATGCGCTGCTCGAGATCGAGGGTGTTGAGTTGCAGCAGCTTGATGTACTGGATCTGCTGCGGGCTGAGCTTCTGTTTGAGCTTCTGCTCCTGCTTGAGGTTGAGCATAGGACGAGGCGAGAAACGACTCTGAAAAGGCGACGCGCGCCGACGAAGGAAGAGAGAAAGCGGCCGAGCGCGCTTTTAAACTTAGTGTCGAATCGTTTGTTTGGCAAGCATCTTGCGGGCGGCGAAACGCTAAGGCAGGCCGCGGCCCGTTACGCCGTTGCGCTGGGGAGCCCCGCCGGGGGGACGGCACAACGCGGCGAGGGGAGCGTACCGTGTTAGCGACGCCGCTCCGCCGCCGCCTGCCTCCTCGCTCCTGCATGACCGACGACGCCTCTCTTCCCGCCGACGACGTCCTCTCCGCCGACGCCGAGCCCGCCGAGGAGGCCGTCGAGACGGCGCTACGTCCCACACGCTTGAGTGACTTCGTGGGCCAGGCGAAGATCACCGAGAACCTGCGCGTGTTTATGACGGCGGCGCTGCGGCGCGGCGACGCGCTCGACCACACGCTGCTTTTTGGGCCGCCGGGGCTCGGCAAAACAACTTTAGCACACATTTGTGCCGAAGAGATGGGCGCGAAGATTATCACCACCAGCGGCCCGGTGCTCGAAAAGCCCGCCTCCATCGCCGGCGTGCTGACGAACCTCGAAGAGGGGGACGTGCTCTTCATCGACGAGATCCACCGACTCACCTCCGTCGTCGAGGAGTACTTGTACTCCGCGATGGAGGACTACCGCATCGACATCCTCATCGACAGCGGGCCCAACTCGCGCACCGTGCAGGTGACGCTCCCGCCGTTCACCCTCGTGGGGGCGACCACGCGCAAGGGGCTTTTGACTGCCCCGCTGCGGGCGCGCTTCGGGATCGACCTGCGCTTCGATTACTACCCGGGCGAGGTGCTCCAGCAGATCGTCGAGCGCTCCGCCAGCATTCTGGACGTGGCTATCACTGACGATGGGGCCTTCGAGATCGCGCGCCGCTCGCGCGGGACGCCCCGCGTGGCCAACCGCCTCCTGCGCCGCACGCGCGACTTCGCGGAGGTCGAGGGCGAGGGCACCGTCACTGAAGAAATCGCCGACCACGCTCTCGGCGCCCTCGACGTGGACGAGGAGGGCCTCGACGACATGGACGCGCGCATCCTGCTCACGCTGATCGAGAACTTCGGCGGCGGGCCGACGGGGCTGAACAACCTGGCCGTCTCGGTCGGGGAAGATTCCGGCACCATCGAGGAGGTCTACGAGCCGTACCTCATTCAGGAGGGATTTCTGGAGCGCACCCCGCGCGGGCGCGTCGCCTTGACGCGCGCTTACCGCCACTTCGATCTCCCGCCGCCGGAGGAAGAACAGGATCTGTTCGGTTGAACGTTGAAGGTTCAAAGTTGAAATTTCGGTAGTAAATGAAATTTCGGTAGTAAATAAACGTTGAGCGACGGCTTCGTTGTAGAGGCCAGTGAACCTGCCGAATGATCCCGTCGGGTCAAGACTGATGAACAGGACTGATGAACAGGACTGATGAGATGGTCGAATTCGAGCAGGCCCTGAGCCCCCGGAACAGTTCCGTGAGCCCCCTGGAAACAGTTTCCGTGATCCTCCGGAAGGGGACCTCAATCGACCAGCAGTACCGGTAGCGCAGGCACGCGTTGTACGCCGAGAACGTCGAACTCGCCAGCTCCAAACCCGCAACCGCACGCCGTGCCTACCGTCGTAGTCACCGGAGCGAGCCAGGGCATCGGGCGGGCTGTCGCTGAAGGCTTTGCCCGCGAATGCGCCGCCCGCGAGGCCCCCGTGCGCCTCGCGCTTCTGGCCCGCTCGAAGGACAAACTCGAAACGGTGGCCGAGGCGTGCCGCGCGGCAGGGGCCGGCGGGGCGGCTTCGTTCCCCTGTGACGTGACCGACGACGACGCGGTCTTCCGCGCGGCGGAGGCGGTGGAAGAACGCTGGGGGCCGCCCGACGGGGTCGTCAGCAACGCGGGGCGCTTCGAGCCGGGGACGCTCTCAGAAACCTCGCCCGAGCAGTTTCGCCGGCAGGTGAGCGTCAACCTCACCAGCGCGTTCGTGGTCACGAAGGCGTTTCTGCCGGCGATGACTCAGCGCGGAAGCGGGCACCTGTTCTACGTCGCCTCCATCGCGGCGCGCACCGCCTACGCGGGCGGAGCGGCCTACGGGGCGGCGAAGGCGGGCCTGGCCAACCTCGCTGGCGTGGCACGCGAGGAAACTAAGAGCGAAGGCGTGCGCGTCACCACGGTTTTTCCCGGCGCCACGCGCACGCCCAGCTGGGACGGCACCGACCGGCCCGATGAGCGCTTCATGCCGCCGGCAGACGTGGCCGAGGCGCTCATCGGCGCGTGGCGACTCTCGGGTCGTTCGGTCGTCGAGGAGGTCGTCCTGCGCCCGCAGGCGGGCGACATCTGAGGGCCGGGGCGGAGGCTCCCCGGGTCGCGGCTTTAATGTGCTAAATCTTCACGGAGGGAGGCGTTACTTTGCGCGTGCCGGGCGCGGCTTGTTTGACCGTGAAGGTAGCCGTTGCAAAAGTGACTTCGCAAGGCGCGTGACCATCGGGTGAATTTCGCGCCCATGCCCGCGCGTCTCGGCCAGCAAGAATCACGCGCGAGCCCCTTTCGTTGGCGCGGCGTGATCGGCCCGAGCGTTCTCGTGAGCATCTGCCCGCGCGGCCCGCTCTCCAACGGCAAGAGAGTTTTTCCCTCATGGAGTTGCACGACGATTCCTCCCTTGGCGGCGCCGTTCTCGGCAGGGCGGGTCGCCCGGCGGCACGCATGCCCCGGGCCGGGCTTTGCCAGAAGCGGGTGGCGCTCTTCACCGGCGCCTACAACCACATTGCCGACGGCGTCTCGCTAACTCTGAACCGGCTGGTGGCGCACCTGGAGCGGAAGGGCGCGGCGGTGCGTGTCTTCGCCCCGACCGTCGAGGACCCGCCCGTCGATCATGCGGGAACGCTCGTGCCGGTGCGCTCGGTACGCGCCCCCGGGCGCCCCGACTACCGCGTAGCGCTGGGCCTCTCGTGTGCGGCGCGAAAGGAGCTTAAAGCCTTCCGCCCCAACCTCTTTCACGTTGCCACGCCCGACCTCTTGGGCCGCTCGGCACGCAAGTGGGCCCGCCGCTGGGGCGTGCCGCTGGTGGCCTCCTACCACACCCACTTTAGCTCGTATCTCAAGTACTACGGCCTCGGGCTCCTGGAAGGCGCGCTGTGGGCGTACCTCCGCCGTTTTTATCGCCCGTGCCGGCACATCTATGTCCCCAGCCCTTCGATGGCCGAGGTCCTGCGTCACCGGGGCGTCACCGGCGGGCTGCGCCTCTGGCAGCGCGGCGTGGACACGACCCGCTTCAGCCCCGACCAGCGCTCGCTGGAATGGCGCCGCGCGCGCGCCATCGACGACGACGAGGTGGTCGTCTCCTTCGTGAGCCGCCTCGTGCGCGAGAAGGGCCTCGACGTCTTCGCCGAGGTCGTCGAAGGACTGCAGGCGCGCGGCGTGCCCTGTCGCTGCCTCGTGGTGGGCGACGGCCCGGCCCGCCGGGAGATGGAGGCGCGCCTGCCGGAGACGGCCACGTTCACCGGCCATCTTGAAGGAAAGGCGCTCGCGCGCGCCTACGCCTCTGGGGACGTGTTTCTCTTTCCCAGCGACACGGAGACCTTCGGCAACGTGACCCTCGAAGCGATGGCCTCGGGGCTCCCCACCATCTGCGCCGACGCCACCGGATCGAGCACGCTCGTGGACGACGAGCGGACGGGCCTGCTGGCGCCCTCGGGCAACGCGCGTGCTTTCCTGGACGCCACCGCGTGCCTCGTCACGCGCACGCGCCTGCGCCGTCGCATGGGGCGAGCTGCCCGCCGGCGGGCCCAGCGCTACGACTGGCACGCCATCCTCTCGCGCATGGCCGGCTACTACGACGAAATCCTGAACCCGCACCGCGCCCGTGCCCAGCAGGCCGCCGGCGACGGGGCCGCGTGCAGCGAGCCAGCGCTCATGCCGGCGTCGTAGGCTCCGCCTCGCGCTCTGCCCCTCAGCGCCACGCGCCCGTGCGCCTGCTCTTCGTCTCGCATTCGTTCCCGCCGCCGGGGCGCCCGCTGGCGAACCTCGGCGGAATGCAGCGCGTAGCCGTCGAGTTGCACGGGGCGCTCGCCGGCCGCCCCGACGTGGAGCTGCATGAGGAATTGCTGCGCACCTCGTGGCGGTGGACGCATCTGCGTACTGGGCCGTTTCTGGCGCGTGCGGCCTGGCGTCTTTGGCAGGCCGCCTGCCGCCGCGCGGTGGACGCGGTGCTCTTCTCCTCGATGGTGACGGCCCCTTTGGCATGGCCGCTGCGGGGCGCTTTTCGAAAAAACGGAATCGTCACCGGCGCCATCGCTCACGGGCGCGACCTGACGCTCCCCGTGGCCCCCTACCAGTGGATGTTGCCGCGCGTCTTCGCATCGCTCGGGGGCGTCTTTCCCGTCAGCCGGGCAACCGCCGCCGCCGCCGCCGCGCGCGGCGGCGACCCGGAGCGCATCCAGGTCGTCCCGAACGGGGTGGACCCGAATCGCTTCGCCCCGCCGACGGACCGCCGCGCCGCGCGACGTGAGCTGCTGGCGACCTTCGAGGCAAGTGTGCCCGACGGGGCGACGCTGCTGTGCAGCGTGGGGCGGCACGTGGAGCGCAAAGGCTTCGACTGGTTCGTCGAGACCGTGCTGCCGCGCCTCCCGATGGACGTGCACTACTGGCTGGCCGGCGAGGGGCCGCGTACCGACGCCATCCGCCGGGCGGCGCACCGGGCGGGCGTGGCCGGGCGCGTGCGACTTCTGGGGCGCATCTCCGAAGAGAACCTGCACCGTCTCTACCGGGGGGCCGATCTCTTCGTAATGCCCAACGTTCCCGCCCCGGAGGGCGACATGGAAGGCTTCGGCGTGGTCATGCTGGAGGCCGGCCTGAGCGGCCTGCCGACGGTGGCCGCGCGGCTGGAAGGCATTCAGGACGTGATCGCCGAGGGGGAAAACGGGCAGCTCGTCGCTCCCCGAGCCCCCGGGGCGTTCGCCGAAGCTATCCGTCGTTACCACAGCGGAGAGCGCGACGTGCAGGCAGCGGGGCAGCGCGCGGTGCGCTACGTGCAGGGCACCTTCGGCTGGCCGGCGGTGGCCGGGCGTTACGTCAAGGCGCTGGCGGAGAGAGAACTTCCCGGCGGCGCGGCGTGACCGGCTACGGCAGCGGGCACCCGCCCGGGTCCCTCCCATCGGCCCGGAAGCGGGCTGTCGAAGACGTCGGCGCGAGCGGTCTACGCCTCCCTACGGGGATTCCCCGGCCAGGATGCCGAAGGACACTTCGAGATTTGGACGGGCGTTCTTCGCATTGCAGCCGATGGCCGAATGCCGAGGTGACCGACTGTCTGAAGCCCCGAAAGCCGGGAAATTAGCGGACCTCCAACCGGGAAATCCCCTCAACAATTCCGGCGTGCCCCCGCCACAGGAGGAACCGCTTTCCCCCGCTTTGGTAACGTGAAGCTGCCGGGCGCACGAACGCGAGTGCCCCCGACCGCCGGCGTGCCGGGCGCCGCGTTTTCTTTTCTTTTTCAGTAACCGGATCGCCCCCGTCATGTCTGACCAACAAGGACTCTCCGACATCAAAGGCGTCTCGAAGGAAGATCGAAAAATGATCGAGGACATCGAGACGATGATGGGGCCGGAGCCTTCGGAGATGGGCTTCGTCAAAAACATGTTCTGGGGCCGCTTTCAGAGCGATGCGGTCTTCCCGTATCCGCACGAGGGCAGAGAGGAACGGGAAAAGACCGACGCGCTGCTCGAGGAGTTGGAAGACTACCTCGAAAACGAGCACCCGTCCATCCAGATCGACAAGGAACAGGTCATCCCGCAATGGTGCATCGACCGGCTCTTCGAGATGGGCGTGATGGGCATGATCATCCCCGAGGAGTACGGCGGCCTCGGGCTGGGTGTGACCAGCTACAACCGCGTGCTCGAGCTGATCGGCTACCATTGCTCTTCGACGGCGGTGATGGTCTCGGCGCACCAGAGCATCGGCTGCAAGGCGCTCGTGATATTCGGCAATGAGGAGCAGAAGGAGAAGTACCTGCCGATGGTCGCGCAGGAGGAGCTGTCAGCCTTTTGTCTCTCGGAGCCGAACGTCGGCAGCGACGCGGCCAACCAGGAGACGACCTGCGTGGAATCGGACGACGGGAAGCACTTCATCCTCAACGGCGAGAAGAAGTGGTCCACCAGCGGGGCGTGGTCGGCACTCTTCACGGTAATGAGCAAAAACATGGTGCCCTCGGGAGGCGAGGGCGGCGGGCTGGAGCAACAGGGCGTCAACGCGCTGATCTGCACGCCCGACATGGAAGGCGTCGAGATCTTCGAGCACAACCGCTCGAAGACGGGCATCCGCGGGACGCAGCAGGCGCGCCTCCGCTTCGATGACGTGAGGGTGCCGAAGGAGAATCTGCTCCACGAGCGCGGGCGCGGCCTCAACGTGGCGCTTTCGTGTCTCAACTACGGGCGCTGCACGCTCTCAGCCGGCGTCACCGGCGCGGCCAAGCACGCGATGAACCAGAGCACCAAGTGGGCGCAGACGCGCCACCAGTTCGACCGCCCACTCTCGGACTTCGAGCTGGTGCAGCAAAAGATCGCGCGCATGAGCGCCTACACCTACGCCATGGACGCAATGCTCTACATGATGACGGGGATGCTGGACCGCGGCGACGAGGACATCATGGTCGAGACGGCCATCTGCAAGGTCTTCTGCTCGCGCTACGGCTGGGAGGTCATCGACGACGCGATGCAGATCATGGGCGGCGAAGGCTACATGACCGAGCACGAGCTGGAGCGCATCTGGCGCGACAACCGCATCCACCGCATCGTCGAGGGCTCGAACGACGTGATGCAGTCGTTCGTCTTCGCCTACGGCGGCAAGCAGCTGGCCGAGCAGATGATCTCGGTGCAGGAGGCGCTTCTCTGGGACTTTGACGAATCTCCCAAGGACAACTTCAGCCGCATCTTGCGCGCGGGGACGAACCCGGAAGTCCTCAAGCGCGCCATTCCGCTGGGCCTTCAGCTCTTCTTGGGCATCAAGCCCGCGCGGCCGAATGTGGAGGGCCTGCATCCGTCGCTCGACGCGTACGCGAAGCGCCTCTCGAAGCTGGTGCAGCAGCACTCGCACTACTTCAAGCTCACCAGCAAGTGGGAGCGCGAGGAGATCGTCAGGCGCCAGGCGCAACAGGCACGCGTGGCCGACAACGCGATCATGCTGTTTGCGCTGGCGTGCAGCCTCTCGAAGTACGACGACCAGCTGCGGCGCGGGGAGCGCGGCCCGGCCTTCGAGCGCGACCGCGCGGCGCTGGACTACCTCTTTTCGCTCTTCGGAAGAGCACGGGCCGCGACCTCCCGACCGAGTTCATCGAGCAGTTCCCCGGCGAGGGCCTCGAGGAAGAGCAGATCGGCGGCGACGGGGCGGCGACCGGGGTGGAGGCGACCGTCGGCACGTCCTCGGGCGCACCGGAGGAGTGAGCCGGCGACGCGGTAACGGCGCACCCGTGCGGGTCGCCTGCATACAGAGCAATGTGCACCTGAGCGGCGCCCTTGACCCAGCCGTCGGCGATCTTCTTGTGCTTGCAGAGACGCAGGTCGTAGGCGCGGTTGTAGTAGGTGCGCTCCCGCGATGGCCGGGGACCCGCTCGACGGTGCCGAAGTGCGCCGGGAGCGGGTCCTCGCTGATCGGCCTCCTCGGTGAAGGGAATAAGCGCCATTTCCGCCTTCCTCGGCGGCGATCCACGCGACGTTCGTGGAGCGACCGACGAGCGCGCGGCGGAGCTACTGGAGAAGCGCGAGTGCCGCTGTGATGAGGAGCGTGACCCGTAAACGGGGCTCCGCCCCCCTCGGGCGCAGCGCGTCTTCCCTTTTTCCGACCTCTCCCCCCGACTCCATGCCGTCCGCGCACGGCCCGCACGCACGCAACGCCGAACACGACGCCGTCGTCGTCGGCGGCGGGCCGAACGGACTGGCCGCCGCCATCACGCTGGCGGAGGCGGGCCACTCGGTGCTCGTGCTGGAGGCCAACTCGCGCCTCGGCGGGGCCGCGCGCACGGGGGCACTGACGGAGCCGGGCTTTCGCCACGACTTGGGCTCGGCGATTCACCCGCTGGGGGTGGCCTCCCCCTTTCTGCGCAAGCTGCCACTGGGGGAGCACGGGCTGGAGTGGATCTGGCCGGAGGTGCCGGCGGCGCATCCGCTCCCCACGGGGCGAGCGGTCCTCCAGCACCACGCCCTCGGCGAGACGACGGCCGCTCTCGGGCGCGACGGGGAGAACTGGCGCCGCCTGATGGAACCGCTCGTGCGCGACTGGCGGAAGGCGCTCGGGGAAATCCTCCGGCCGATGCTGCACGTGCCGCGCGCCCCGGTCGCGTTGGGGCGCTTCGGGCTGCGGGCGGTGTGGCCGGCGGCGGGGTTGGTGAAAGCGCTCTTTCGAGGGAAGGAGGCGCGTGCGCTCTTCGCCGGCCACGCGGCCCACGCGAACCTGCCGCTTTCTGCGCCGGGCTCGGCGGCCTTCGGGCTGGTGCTGGCGATGCTGGGCCACGCCGTCGGCTGGCCGCTCCCGCGCGGCGGCGCGCAGGCTATTACCGATGCACTGGCGAGCTACCTGCGCGCGCTCGGCGGCGAGATTCGGACGGGCCACCGCGTCACGTCCCTCGCGAGGGACGTCCCGCCGGCGCGTGCGGTGCTCTTCGACACGGCCCCGCGCCAGCTTGCGAACATCGCCCGGGACGCCTTGCCCCGCCGCTACCGCCGCCGCCTGCGGAGCTACCGGCGCGGCCCGGCGGCCTTCAAGACGGACTTCGCGCTGTCGGAGCCGATCCCGTGGGCGAACGACAATGTGAAAAAAGCCGGCACCGTCCACGTCTGCGGCCCGGCGGCGGAGGTGGCCGCCAGTGAGCAGGCGGTCGCCGAGGGCCGCGCGCCGGAGCGCCCGTTTGTGCTTCTTGCGCAGCACAGCCTGTTCGACGATACGCGTGCCCCGGCGGGCCGGCACACTGCCTGGGCGTACTGCCACGTGCCCAACGGCTGGGACGGGGACCGCCAAAAAATGGCCGCGCGCCTCACCGGCCAGATCGAGCGCTTCGCGCCCGGCTTCCGCGACTGCGTGACCCAGCAGACGATCAGCGCGCCGGCGGACCTGGAGCGGCAGAACGCTGCGCTCGTCGGCGGCGACATCAACGGCGGGGCGATGGACCTCGTGCAGCTTGTGGCGCGGCCCACCCTGAGCCTCACGCCCTACCGCACGCCCGCCGAGGGACTGTACCTCTGCTCGGCCTCGACGCCCCCTGGGGGAGGCGTGCATGGCATGTGCGGCCACCTCGCGGCGCGGACGGCAGTGCGGGACCTGCGGCGGGGGTGAGGCATGGCGGTTTAAGAGCGCGTTCTGCCCTGGCAAGCGGATCTCCGCGCCCAGGGCAATCGCATCTACGTTCCGAGGTGCACGAGGACCCGTTCGAGAACCCGCTCATCTCCCATTGTAGCACTTCCGGAGCAAGTCGGTGCTTCTTCTCACGCAGCCACCAGCCGGCACCACGCCTTGCGTCAGAGCTGCGCCTCCTCGGCAGCGCGCCTGATCGTCTCGCGCTGCTTGTCCGTCAGATCGTCGGGGACGCGCACGTCGATCTCGACGTAGAGGTCGCCGGTTCCCTTCTCGGTCTCCACGCCTTGTCTTTTCATGCGAAGCTGCGCGCCCGGCTGGGTGCCCGGCGGAATGCGCAGGCGGATCTGCTCGCCGTAGGCGTTCTCGATGCGGCGTTCCGTCCCCAGCATCGCTTCGAAGACCCCGATTTCTTCAGTCAGGTGCAGGTCATCGCCGCGCCGCTCGAAGCGCGGGTGCTCGGCCACGCGGAAGGTGACGTACAGGTCCCCCTGCCGCCCCGCAGCGTCTTTCTTCCCCCGCCCGCGCAGGCGAATCTTCATGCCGGGCCGGGCCCCCTTCGGGATCTTGATGCGCGCCGTCTCGCCGCCGGGCAGGCGCACCTGCGTGGGGCCGCCCTCCAGGGCCTGCTGGAAGGAAAGACGCAGCGTCGTCTCCGTGTCGCGCGCGCCCCGCCGCTGCTGCCGGCGCTGCCGCCGCCCTCCGCGCTGGCGCCGACCTCCGCGCTGGCGTCGACCCGCGCCTGCTGCTCCACCCCCGCCGAAGAACTGGCCCAAGATGTCGCCCAGTCCGCCGCTGCCCTGTGCGCCCGCACCGCCGAACATCTCGTTGAACGGGTCCCCGCGTCCCCCGCCGCGCTGCTCGAAGCGCACGCGCGTCCCGTCGCCGAAGGGGTTCTGCCCCCCGCCGAAGGGGTTGCCGCCGCCTGCCGGCCCCCGCCCGCCGAACGGGTTCCGCCCGCCCTGGTCGTACTGCTTGCGCTTCTCCTCGTCGCCGAGCACGTCGTAGGCTTCCTGCACCTCTTTGAAGCGCTCCTCGGCCGCCTCGTCGTCGGGGTTGCGGTCGGGGTGGTACTGTTGTGCAAGCTTGCGGTAGGCGTTCTTGATCTCCTCCTGGCTCGCGTCGCGGTCGACACCGAGCACGTCGTAAAAGTCCTGCGTCGTCGGCATGGGGCGAGACGGTTTCGGGGTTGGAGTTGGGCGTTTTTGCAGGGGTGACAGGATTGCAGTCGCGCGGCCGTGAGCGTGGCAGATTTTCCGCGCGCGGCTTTGTATCTTTCTCGCCAACAACTAACCGCACAGATCGTGCCATGTGCGCGTAGGGAGGGAGGGAGAACGGGAGCGCGAGAGCAGCCCATCGAAAATCCCCCATCCAAAATCCGAAATGGACAAGGTCCTGATCGCCAACCGGGGCGAGATTGCCGTGCGCGTCATTCGCGCCTGCCACGAGCGCGGCCTCACTGCCGTAGCCGTCTTCAGCGAGGCCGACGCGACGGCCCTGCACGTGCGCCGCGCCGACGAGGCGTACGCCGTCGGCCCGCCTGCCGCGGGCGAGTCGTACCTGGTCTTCGAGAACATCCTCGAGGCCGCACGCGCAAGCGAGGCCGACGCCATCCACCCCGGCTACGGCTTTCTCTCGGAGAACGCCGATTTCGCCGAGGCGGTGCGCGAGGCCGGCTTCACGTGGATCGGTCCGCCGCCGGAGGCGATCCGCCGGATGGGCGACAAAACCGCCGCGCGCGCTTTGATGGAGAAGGCGAGCGTCCCGATGGCCCCCGGCACCACCGATGCCATTGCCGACCCTGAGGAGGCCGCCCGCGTGGCCTCTGGAATAGGCTACCCGGTCTTGGTGAAGGCGGCAGCGGGCGGCGGCGGCAAGGGGATGCGCGTCGTCCACAACCCGGACCATTTCACCGGCGCGATGGAGCGCGCGCAGAGCGAGGCGCAGTCCTCCTTCGGCGACGGGCGCGTCTTCGTCGAGAAGTACATCCAGCAGCCGCGTCACATCGAGTTCCAGATTATTGCCGACCGGCACGGTCACACCACGCACCTCTTCGAGCGCGAGTGCTCCATCCAGCGCCGTCTCCAGAAGGTGATCGAAGAGGCCCCGTCGTCAGTCCTCCCGCCCGAGAAGCGCGCCGAAATGGGCGCCGCCGCCGTGCGCGCCGCCGAGGCGGTCGGCTACGAAAACGCCGGCACGGTCGAGTTTCTGGTGGACGCGAATCTCGACTTCTACTTCATGGAAATGAACACGCGCCTCCAGGTCGAGCATCCGACCACCGAGATGGTCACGGGGCTGGACCTCGTGGCCGAGCAGCTCCGCGTGGCCGAGGGCGAAGAACTGGGCTACCGCGCCGCCGAGGATCTTTCCATCGACGGTCACGCCGTCGAGTGCCGCGTCTACGCCGAGGACCCGGCGCAGAACTTCCTCCCCGACCCCGGCCCGCTGGTGCGCCACGCGCCGCCCAGCGGCCCCGGCGTGCGCGTGGACGCGGGCGTCGAGGAAGGCGAGACGGTGCCTGTCCACTACGACCCGATGATCTCAAAGCTCGTCTGCTGGGGCCCGTCGCGCGAGGCGGCCATTCGCCGCAGCGAGCGCGCGCTGGCGGAGTACGAGATCGCCGGCGTCACCACCACGATCCCGTTCTGCCGCTACGCGATGCGCCACGAGGCCTTCCGCAGCGGTCGGTTCTCGACGCATTTCGTCGAGGAGCACTTCGATCCGGAGCAGCTTTTCACCGAGGACCCGCAGTTCGAGCGCGACGCGGCGGTGGCGGCGGTGCTCTTTGAGGCTTCACAGGAGCCGGACGCCCTCGCCGAAGAGGAGGGCGCGGCGCGTCTCCAGCAACGCAGCCGCTGGGCCGAACGGCGGCGGCGGTAGCGGCGGGACTCGACGAAACGCCGGGGTCGCCGTATCCTCGAGGCAGGCCCGTTCGGCTCCGGCGTTTCCTGCTCCCTGGCAGTGGCCAGAGCCCGCTGCTCGCTCCGGCGTCCTCGCCGGAGAGTCCTGGCTGGAAGCACGTCTTGGCTGGTAGCACGTCCCGGCTGGAAGCATGCCTCGGCGTAGGATGCGCTCGTGCTGGGGCAGACTCTCCCCTCGCGCTGACGGCGGCGCGGCTTCTGCGCCAGACGTGCCCGCCGAGCGTAGCGTGCGCGACGCGGCATCGACACCGACCTCGCGCAGCGTTTTCGCGCTCATCGAAGTTCGCGCTCACCCGAGGCCGTTCGAAGAGCGACGCGCTCCGCAGACACGAGGCAGATCGGAAACTCCGACTGAAGACCTCCAACCGCGGCACGCCCCCCAAACACCGGACGCTTACCGCTTGCGCGCCAGCGTCAGGCCGTCGCTGACGGGAATCACGGACAGGTCGACGCGCTCGTCGCCGTGGAGCTTGTCGTTGAGCTGCTGAACGGCGCGCACGCTTTCGTCCACATCGTCGGGAGAACAGGCCACGTCCCCGCCGCGAAAGACGTTGTCGATCAGCACCAGCCCGCCGGGGCGCACGAGGCGCAGGCTCCGCTCGTAGTAGGCGTCGTACTGCTCCTTGTCCGCGTCGATGAAGGCGAGGTCGAAGTCCTCCGCCTCGCCGTCGTCCAGGAGCGCGTCGAGCGTTTGCACGGCCGGGCCGATGCGCAGGTCGAGCCGCTCGCGGATCTGGGCCTCTTCGAAAAAACGCTCGGCGACGGACGTGTAATCCGGCGAGACGTCGCAGCCGACGACCCGGCCCCCCTCCGGCAGCGCCAGCGCCACCGCGAGCGCGCTGTACCCGGTAAAGACGCCCACGTCGAGCGTGCGCCGCGCGCCGACGAGCCTCGCCAGCAGGCGCATGAACTGGCCCTGCTCGGGGGCGATCTGCATCTGCGAGCGCGGGTGTTGGCGCGTCTCCTCACGCAGGCGCGCTAAGGCCGGCGGCTCGCGCACACCCGTTTCCACCAGATAGCCGTGAAGCGCGTCGGAGAGGCCGTGGGAGCGATTGGACACGTTTAGGTAGGAGAGTGCGTAAGTTTGTTAGGCGGAGAGGGAAGCCACGGGGTAGACGCGAAAGCAATTCGACAACCTACCTCCCTACAAACCCACGAACCTACGCGCGTTCCGTCTCACGCCGGAGAAAACGGCCTGCCGCTCCGTAAGGAAATCTTATCCATCCCTTTTTTCTGTTCTCCCTTCCCCCGACCATGCCCGACAACGGCGCCGCACGCATCCTGTGGGTGGACGACGAGATCGAGATGCTTCGCCCGCACATGCTCTTTCTCGAAGAAAAAGGCTACGCCGTCGAGAGCGCGACCAACGGCAGCGACGCGGTCGACGAGGTGCGCGACCATCCTTACGAGGTCGTCCTCCTCGACGAGCAGATGCCCGGCATGGACGGCCTCCAGACGCTCGAAGCGATCAAGGAGGCCCGCCCCGGCGCGCGCGTGGTGATGGTGACGAAGAGCGAGGAGGAACGCCTGATGGAAAAGGCCCTCGGCGGCCAGATCAGCGACTACCTGACCAAGCCGGTCAACCCCAGCCAGATCCTGCTGACCGTCAAGCGCCTCTTGGAACAGGAGCGCCTGCAGAGCGAGAAGGCGTCCGAGACGTACCTCCGGTCTTTTAACGATATTTCGCGCCGCCTCTCCGCCCCGATGCAGCACGCGGAGTGGACGGATCTGTACCGCGAACTGGTCGGCTACGACGAGGAACTGGACGCCGACGACGAGGGCGCGCGCCAGATCTTCGACGACCAGCGCCAGGAAGCCAACCGCGCCTTCGGCCAGTTCGTGGAGCGTCACTACTCGCGGTGGATCGACGAGGCCACCGAGTATATGCCCGACGAGGAGCGCCCGCCGCTCAGCCACGAGGCCATTCCGCAGTTCGTGCTGCCGGAGCTGGAAGAAAAGGGCGGCCCGGTCGTCTTCTTTGTGATCGACTGCATGCGCTACGACCAGTGGCTGGAGTTCGAGGATTTGCTCCAGCCGCTTTTCGAGATCGAGACGAACTTTCACTACGGCCTGTTGCCGACGGCCACTCCCTACGCGCGCAACGCCATCTTCAGCGGGCTCCTGCCGGTGCAGATCGCCGAGCGATATCCCGAAATCTGGACCACCGGCGAGGAGCGTGAGCACAGCCGCAACCAGCACGAGGCCGAGCTTCTGCAGGACCTGCTGGACCGCAGGCAGGCGGGCGGCCCCGGCGGGGGCAGCGTCGAGGCGCACTACGAAAAGCTCATCAGTAGCGAGGACGGGCAGGACTTCGCCGCCCGCGCCGGCGACCTGGCGCAGCAGCCCCTCTCGGCGGTGGTGGTCAACTTCGTGGACATCCTTGCCCACTCCCGCTCCGACAGCGACGTGCTCAAAGAGATCGCCCCCGACGAGCGCGCCTACCGCGCCCTGACGCGCACGTGGTTCGAGCACTCCTGGCTCCTGGATGCCTTCAAGAAGCTCGCGGACGCTGGCGCCACCTGCGTCGTCACCACCGACCACGGGGCCGTCCGCAGCCTGCGCGACACGAAAGTCATCGGCGACCGCGAGACCTCGACCGCGTTGCGCTACAAGTACGGGCGCAACCTCAAGTGCAACGACGAGCACGCGATTTTTGTCAAAGACCCCGAAGACTACGGTCTGCCCAGCCAGGGGATGAACACCAACTACATCATCGCCAAGGAGGACTACTATTTCGTCTACCCGACCAACTACCACCACTACCAGCGCAAGTACCGCGACACGATGCAGCACGGCGGCGCCTCGATGGAGGAGATGATTCTGCCGGCGCTGACACTTCGCTCGCGCTCGTGAGCGCGGGAGCGCGGGAGTGCGGGGGTGCGGGTTTTTGTGCCGAGGCAGCGTTGCCGATGGAAAACAGTCCAAAGCCCGAAAACCAACGTCCAACCGCGCTCTTCCCGGCCGAGACGGACTCGCCGGAAGCCACGCGCGCGTTGGGACGGCGGTTCGCCCGGCAGCTCGCCCCCGGCGCCGTGGTGGCGCTTTCCGGCGACCTCGGAGCGGGCAAGACGCAGCTCGCAAAGGGCGTGGCTGGCGAACTGGGCGTCGCCGAGCGGAGCGTGCGCAGCCCCACGTTCGTCATTGCACGCGAGTATGACGGCCGCTGGCCTGCGGGGCACCCGGCGGCGGGCAACGCGGTGCCCTTTGTTCACCTCGACGCCTACCGCCTCTCGGGCGGGCCGGAGGGGCTGGCGTCGGTCGATTACGAAACGTATTTCTTCGGCGAGGGCGTCTGCTTGGTCGAGTGGCCGGAGCACGTGGAACCGGTGCTGCCGACGGACATGCTCTGGTTGCACCTGGCGCACCTGAGCGAAAAGCGGCGGCGCGTATCGGTGCGTGTGGGAGCGGGAGAGAGAGGAAGAGAGGAAACGTGAGCCGTGATGCAACGAAGCGAGCAACACGCAATCGACAATCGACAATCGGCAATCGACAATCTCCTCGCGCTGCCGCGCTTCGCCGGGCGCGAGGGGGCGGCCTTCAAGCCGGGCCTCGGGCGCATCCGCGCGCTGCTGGGTGCGATGGGGAATCCCCAGCAGCAATTCCGTAGCGCGCACGTGGCCGGGAGCCACGGCAAAGGCACCACCGCCGCGCTCGTGGCCGCCGCCGGCACGGCCGCCGGGCGCGCCGTGGGGCTGCACACGTCGCCGCACCTCTTCGCGGTGAACGAGCGGATGCGCACGGGCGGCACGCCCGCTCCCGACACGTGGCTCGCCGGGGCGGCCGAGCGTTACCGCGGCGACTTCGAGCGCATCGGCGTGAGCTTCTTCGAGGCCACCGTGGCGCTCTCTTTTCTCTTTTTCGCCGAAAAGGGGGCCGGCGACGCCGTCGTGGAGGTGGGCCTCGGCGGGCGGCTCGATGCGACGAACGCGCTCACCCCCGCTGCATGCGCCGTCACCACTGTGAGCCTGGAGCACACGAACCTGCTGGGCGACACGCTCGCCAAAGTCGCGCGCGAGAAGGCGGGCATCCTCAAAAAAGACGTCCCCGCCGTCGCCGGCCCGATGCCGCCCGAGGCGCTGGCGACGCTCCGCGACGCGGCTGCCGGCGCTGGGGCGCCGCTCCACATCGCTCGAGAAGAGGCGACGCTGCGCAACATCACCTTCGACGAAAACGGGTTGCGACTGGACCTCCAGACCCCGCTGCGCCGCTACCGGGGCCTGCGCCTCCCACTCTACGGCCGCCACCAGGCCGGCAACGCCGCCACCGCCGCGCGCCTCGCCGAGCTATTCTGGGGCGAAGCCGAGGCGAGCGCCGCTCCCGTCCGCGAGGGGTTTGCCGCAGTGCGTCGATATGCCGGGCTGCGGGGCCGCTTCGAGGTGCTCTCGAAGCGCCCGCTCGTGGTGGCCGACGTGGCGCACCACCCCGACAGCCTCGCCGCCACGCTGCGCGCGTGGCGCAACCACTTCTCCCGACAGCAGGGCCGCCTCGTCGTCGCCCTCGGCCTGATGCGCGACAAGGACGCCGATGCCTGCGCTGCCGTGCTGGCCGACGTCGGCCAGCGACGCTCCGTCGAGGCGTGGCCCGTCGCTCTCGAAAGCGAACGCGCCCTTTCTGCCGGCGTGCTGGCCGACGTGCTGGAGGCCCGGGGCGTCCCCGTCGGCCCGACCGGCGACGCCGAAGCGCACCGGCAACGCTTCCTCGCCGACGCCGGTGCGGGCGACGCGCTCCTGATCTGCGGCTCGCACCGCGTCGTCGCGCAGGTGGAAGGGGGACGTGGTGCGTAGGGCGTGGTTCGTGTTGCTCGCAGGGCAGCCTCACGAACCATGCGTCACGCCCCCCTGCAACGTGGCCTCCTCGGAAACGCCGTCGCCCCCCGGCGCCCCGGCGGAAACGAAAGGCCGCTCCCCCGCGGCCGCCCCTTCGATCTCGCGCACGAAGCGCCCGGCGGCCCCGTCGAGCCAGCGGCGGAAGCGCCGCGCGCGCGGCTCGTAGCATCGGGCGAGCGCCTGCAGGCGGCTCATTCCCGTCCGGAAGCTGCGCGCGGCCACGCCCGCCCCAGCGCGCTGTCCGTCGATGGCGTTGCAGCGCTGCTCGAAGTGACCCTCCACCGGCACCATCAGGACCGGCGTGCCCAGGTAGAGCGCCTCGCCGACCGACTCGAAACCCGCCGTGGTGGCCAGCCCCCGGCAGCGTTTCATCATCGACAGGAATTTCTCGTCATCGAGGGCGTGAAAGGTCAGCGTGTCGTCGTAGCGCTCCCGGGCAGAGGCGCCCGGACGGTCCCAGAAGCAGTGCAGCCGCACGCCCGGATTCCACCGGTGCCAGCAGATGACCTCCTCGGCATAGCCGCTGTTGAGGAGGTACATCAGAAAAAAGGGTTCCTCCTCGACCGGCGGGCTGCTCGGTGGGTCAGTCAACCTCTCGCGCAGGAGCGGCGGCATTACGACGAGGCCCTCCTCGCGCCGGTGCGCGGCTGGGTAGAGCGAGAGCGCCAGCCGCTTCGTCGCTCCCAGCTGCGTCGCCCCCACGAAGAAGCGCAACCACCAACGGTCCCACGCCCTTCCTTCAGGGAAAGACGGGTACGCCGGGTGCTGAAACAGGTACTGGTGGGCCACGCACACCAGCGGCGGCAGCTCCGCCGGGGCGTGCTCCAGCAGCCCGCCGCGCAGCGCGTAGTGCACGCCCGCGAGCACCTCGTGGAAGTTGATGACCACGTCGGGCTGTACGCGCTCGATGGTGCGGCCCACGCGGCGCAGCCCCTCGCGGAAGGGCCCGATCAGCGGGACGTTCTTCCAGATCGTCCGGCCCAGCGAGGCCATCGCGCGGCGGTGCCCGTCCATGAAAAAGCTGGGGCTGTCGATCCGCTCGACGGGTGCGCCGATTTTTTCCATAAAGAAGGGCGGCACCTCGCGGTTGGGGTTGCGCCCGAGCAGGACGGCGGGCACCCGGTGGCCGGCGCGCTCGAGAATCTTGCGCAGCGCCAGCGCCTGGGTGAGGTGGCCGCGCCCTTCTCCCTGCACCACAAAGAGACAGCGGAGCGACATCTGGAAGACGGTCGCGAGGAGGAGAGGCAGCCGTCACAACGTAGGCAACGTCGCCCGTCCCGCGCAACGGCTGCTCCGCGCGCCTGCACGCATCACGGCCGATTCCGGGCGTTCCTTTCGCCGGGAGACGAGATCCATCGGACGGCCCCTTCGTCTTCCACGACTTCGAACTCGGGGTCCTCGACGCCGCCCTTCGCCTCGATCCCCACCATGCCGTTGCGGAAGTCAGTGAAGAGAGCGTTAGCGGTGACCTGACCGCTTCGGATGATTTCGCACGCGTGGAGGTCTGATTTCACACGCGTGGAGGTCACTCCGCCTCTACCGCGTGGCTGCGCAAGTCCTCCAGGTCCAGCGCCTCCAGCGCCTGTTCGTGCGTGGCCTCCAATACCACCGGCGGCGCGACGCCCGCCTCCAGCGCCTCCTGCCAACGCGCGGCGCACAGGCACCACTGGTCGCCGGCGTCGAGCCCGGGAAAGTTCATCTGCGGGCGCGGTGTGGAGAGGTCGTTGCCTTGCTCTCTGGTAAAGCGCAGGAAGTCTTCCGTCATCTGCGCGCAGACGACGTGCGCGCCGAGATCCTGCGGCCCCGTTTCGCAGGCACCGCTTCGATAAAAGCCGGTCATGGGGTCGCGGCTGCACGGCTGGAGGTCTTCGCCGAGCACGTTTTGCGGCGGGGAGGCAGTTCCGTTGGTAGCGTGGCCGTCGGTCGTGGGCATGGGGGGGTTTCGGGTTTGGAGCGTAGGGTTCCTTAACGGCAGGGCGGGGCCGGCGTTCGCACAGCGCGTAGAAGCGTCAGCGCCCGAGCGTCACTGCCGCCCCCGTTTCGCCGGCCAGCCGCTGGATGTCCGCTTGGCGCGTGAGGCGGACCGGCTCACGCCAGGTGCTCGGGGTCGGTCACTTCGCCTCTGTAGTCGCAGATGCTCTTGATCCAGTCGATGACGCGGGCGGTGTGCTTGCTGGCGTACCAGCGGTCGGCGGCGCGGCGGACGGCGAGGCCGTAGGTGGGGTACGGATGCACCGTGTCGGCCAGGCGGTGCAGGCTCACGCCGTGCTTCATGGCCACGGCGTACTCGCAGATCAGCTCGCCGGCGCGCGCGCCCAGCACCGTCGCGCCGAGGATCTTGCCGCGCCACTCGGTGGCGTACACTTTGATGAGGCCTTCGGACTCGCCCTCGGCGGCGGCCCGGTCAAGCGAGGCGTAGTCGAAGCGGTGCACCTCGTAGTCGGTCCCCTCGTCGTCGAGCTGCTGCCGGGTGGCACCGACGTGGGCCAGCTCGGGGTCGGTAAAGGTGCCCCAAGGCACGTGGTCGGTGTCGAGCGTGAGGGGCACTTTGAGGAGCGCGTTGACGGCGGCCACGCGTGCCATGTGTTCGCTCATGTGGGTAAACTGGTAGCGCCCGGTCACGTCGCCGGCGGCGTAGACGTGGCGCTGGCTGGTGCGGCAGCGGCTGCTGACGGTCACGCCGCACTCGGTGTGCTCGATGCCGGCGGCCTCCAGGTGAAGCGCCTCGAGGGCCGCCCCGCGCCCGGTCGCCACCAGCAGCGCGTCGGCCTCGATGCGCTCAGGCTCGCCGTCGCCGCTGCTGTGGATGTCGGCGAAGACGGCACTGGCGAGGCCCTCCTCGGCGCCGTGCTTGCCGACGCGCTCCACGGAGGCGCCGAGCCGGAAGCGCACGCCCTCCGCTTCGAGCCGCTCGCGCAGGCGCCCGGTCATCTCGGGATCGTCTTTCGGAAGAATCCGCTCCCGCTCCTCGACGACCGTCACCTGCGAGCCCAGCCGCTGGAACGCCTGCGCCATCTCCGTCCCAATGGGGCCGCCCCCCAGGATGAGCAGCCGTTCAGGCCGGCGGCTGATCTCGAAGAGCGACGCGCTGGTGAGGTGGGGCGTCTGGTCGAGCCCTTCGATGGGCGGGGACTTCGGGTCGCCCCCGCCGGCGATGACGAGGTAGCGCGCGCTGGCGGTGTGCACGCCGTCGCTCTGCTCGATCTCGACGGTGTGCGGTCCCAAGAAGCGTGCCCGGCCCGCGCGCACCTCCGCCCCCAGCGCCTCGAGGTGGTCGGGGTGGCTGCGCTCGTCGAAGACCTGCTGGCGCACGGAGCGCACGTGCTCCATCACGGCAGCGAAGTCCACCTCCGGATCGCGGTCTTCGAGGCCGTAGCGTGAGGCGTGGCGCTGCTGGTGGGCCGCCCGCGCGCTTCGCAGGAGCGTCTTGGAGGGCACGCACCCTTCCCACGTCGCGTCACCGCCTAGCTGGGGCGTGCCCTCCTCGGCGACCGGGCCGAAGTGGCCCTGCTCGACCAGTAGCGTCTCGGCCCCGATGCGCGCCCCAAAGCGCGCCGCCGTGAGCCCCGCCGCGCCGCCCCCGATCACGATGAGGTCGTGCGTGCAGTCCTTGGGGTTCATCCCCGTGCGCTTGCGGATGTTCTGGATCGTAAAGTAGGCCCCGCCGCCGATCATGACGGCCATCGCCCCGTACACCCAGAGCGGGAGGTTGCGCCCTTCGACGAACACGTAGATGTAGGAGGACAGGTAAAACCCCGCCGCCAGCGTGGCAGGCAGGAGGTAGGAGCGCCCCCGCAACAGCCGCCGCACCACCCAGCCGATGGAGGCCATGTAGAGCGGGATCGTGCTCAGGTAGATGGCCACGAAGACGACCGGATTGACGCCGTACTGCTCCGCCAGCGTCACCAGCCCGTCGCGGATCGAATCCCACATGCCACGTGGCCTACAGCGTCCGCAGGAGGTGAGAAGAAAAAACGCGAAGCGCCGCGTCTCTCCTCCGCACGGGACGGACAGCTGCGACGGGCACGCCTGTGCCAACGACCACACCGAGGAGAGTTTCCTGGAAACCCCGCACGGCCAGGACGGAACGCCCCGGGCCTGGCCACGGGGGGACGCGCTTGCCAGGCACACCTCCCCGATCCGTCAGCCCTGGGGGGTGCGCCTCACTGGGGTCCACCACCCTGCTGTGGATTGTTGCCTTGCGCCCCGCCCTGCTGCGGGCTGCCGCCTTGCTGCGACGTCCCTCCCTGCTGTGGGCCGCTTTGCGGGGGCGCCCCCCCCTGCTGCGGGCTGCCGCCGCCGGTGTTGCGCGCCTGCTCGCGCTGTGCCGTGTCCGTCTGCGCCTGCGAGAAGGCGTAGATGATGCCCAGCCCCAGCAGAAAGGCGGCCGCCACGAGCTTCCAAGTCTGCGAAACGCCTGCCGCGTCGAGGCCCAGCCACACGGCGGCAATCATGAGGCCGTATCCGATCAGGTAGACGAGAAAGTAGGTGTTCATGGCAAAACGACAGTCGAGGAGGGAAGCATTCAGCGAAAAGGAGCGTTCGGCCGCAGCGCCAGAGGCGCGGCCCTGCCTGTAAGCATACGGGGCAGCCAGCGTCGTTTTTGTAAAGATCACGTTTGCCGGCGTCCGCACGCAAGTGCAACGCGGAACGGGGCGCGCTTTCACGCGGTGCCTGCCCAAAGTGGCCGGGTTTTTGATTTGTGTTCTTTGCCCGCGCTCTCCCGCGCGGCCGGCGCTGCAAGAACGAGCCGCGCCTCCCCCCGGCCCGGCCGTCGCGTTGCTTCTTCCCGCCTTCGCCCTCACCCGTTCGCTCTCATGAAGAAGCGCCTCCAGGACAAGTTCGAAGAGCTCGCGGCTGAAAGCCCCGTGCTAATGGTGTTCCTGGTGTTTCTATTCACCGCTGCGCTGGTGGTGCCGGTGTCGCTGCCGTTTTTCTTCTCCCCGGCGGTGAAGGAGTTGAAGGTCAACCTCGTGGCCGAATCCTACGGCATCCTGCTGGACCTGCTCATCCTCGGCTGGCTGCTTCTTTGGCTGAGCAGCGTGGCCGACCGGCGCGAGCGCAAAAACCGCTACCGCGAGGAGATCGAAGACGCCCTCGGCTGGCGCTCGCCGGTGGCCTCTCACCGCATCGTCAGCAACGTGCGGCGGCTCAACCGCAGCGGCGTGACCGAGGGGCTGGAGCTGCCGGAGGCCCACCTCAAAGGCGCCAGCCTCGAAAACGTGCGGCTCAACAACTCGAACCTCTGGGGCGCAAATCTCGAAGAGGCCACGTTGCGCCGGGCTGAACTCGCCGGCTCGCTGCTGGCCGGGGCCGCCCTCGAAGCCGCCGACCTCGAAAGCGCCCGCCTCGAAGCCGCCGACCTGCGCGGGGCCAACCTGCGCACCACCGACATGGAACGCGCCCACGCCGAGAAGGCCGACCTGCGCGGGGCCGACCTCGAAGAGGCGGACCTTCAGTACGCAACCCTGCGCGGCATCGAGCTGGAGCGCGCGAACCTGAGCGGCGCCAACTTGCGCGCGGCCGCTCTCGAGGAAGCCAACCTGGGCCGCGCTACCCTCCGCGAGGCCAACCTCACCGGGGCGAGGCTGGCGGGCACCCGCCTCGACAAAGCCGACCTCACCGGCGCCACCCTCCGCAAGGCCGACCTGCGCGGGACCTCGCTGGACGGGGCCATCCTGCGTGCCGCCGACCTCTCGGGCGTGCGGCTCGCCGAGGAAGACACCGACGCGCTGGGGCAGGCGGCCACCCTCTACGAGGCCGCCCTCGACGACGCCCTGCGCGAGCACCTCCAGGGCGCGCACCCGCATCTCTTCGAGGCCCCTGGCGATGGAGGGGAGAGCCGTTCCCAGGCCGGTACGATTGAGACGAGCGCGCCCGGTGGCGGCGACGGGGCGGCAACGGTTCCGTCCGCAGGACGCAATGTCGCGTCCCAAAGTACCTGACGAAAGTCAAACGACTTTTCAAAAGTAGAGCCCGCGTAGCAGGCGTGCCCTGCGCCGGCCCCCCACGTGCCCGCGTATTCACGCCGGGATCCAGGCGCGCAACAGGCCCAGGAGCTGCTCCGCATCGACGGGCTTGGTGATATAGTCGGAGGCCCCGGCGGCGATGCACTTCTCGCGGTCGCCTTTCAGCGCCTTCGCGGTAACGGCGACGATGGGCAAGTCGTGAAAATCTTCCTTTTCGCGCATTCGGCGCATCGTTTCGTAGCCGTCCATGCCAGGCATCATGATGTCCATGAGCACCACATCGACGGGATCGCCGTCCGCCTCGCGCTGTTCGAGGCGCTCGATGCCTTCGCGGCCGCTCTCGGCGTAGTCCACCTCCAGGCCGTGGCCTTCCAGCAGGCTGGTGAGGGCGAAGATGTTCTGCACGTCGTCGTCTACGATGAAGACCTCCCGCCCGGTCAGGTCTTCGACCGGGTTCTCCGGCTGGCGCGGGCCCTGGCGCGGGGGCTCCTGCTCGGCAGCGCGCTCGCGGGCCGCCTGCTCGCTGGGGGACGCCGCGTCCTGCGCGCCATCTCCGCCGGTAAGGGTTTTCAGCAGGCTTTCGCTTTCGTTCTCTTCCTGCGCGGGGGCTTCGGCCGCAGCCGGTTCTTCGGATGCTGGTTCTTCGGGCGCCGGTTCTTCGGACGCCGGTTCTTCGGGCGGGGCGCCGTCCCCGGCAGAGGACCCGCCGTCGCGCGGGTCCCCGCTCGCTTCGCCGACGGAGGAGGCTTCCTCCTCCTGCTGCATGGCCGCCTCGGCGACGCGCGTGCCCGCATCCTTGACGGGGCGCTGCTCGGGGCGGTCGGGGCCGAGCTCCTTGAAAGACGCCGCCGACGAGGGCTCCTGGCCGTCCCCGGAGGGCCGGCGACCGGGAGCGCGACGCGGGACGGCATCGCTGAAGTCAGCGCGGCGCAAGAAGACGGTGGTTTCTTCCAGAAGCTGGTCGAGGGACGAGACGTCTTTGAGCAAAACCGCCTCGGCCATTTCGCGGAGCGTGTCGGTCTGCTCCGACGAGAGATCTTGGGCAGTGTGGACGATGACGGGCAAGTCCTCCAGGTCGAGGTCGTGGCGTATGCGTTCGATCAGTTCGAAGCCGTCGACGTCCGGCAGTCCGAGATCGATGACAGCGCAGTCGAAATGCGTCGCCTCCAGCGCCTGGATGGCCTCGCTACCCGTGCCCACGCTGGTGACCTGCACGTCGTCCTTTTCCTCACGCACGAGGGCAGCGATGCTGGCGCGTTGCATCTCGTCGTCTTCTACAATGAGAAGCGTTCGCACCTGCCGCTCGGCCAAGTCGCGCAACTCACCGAGCGATTCGAGGACGTCTTCTTGCGTCGTAGGCTTGGTAAGCTTTGTGACCGCGCCGCGCCGTTCTTGGCGCGAGAGATTCTCTTCTATCGACACGATGACAACGGGAATCATGCAGGTGTCGGGGGCGGTGGTGAGGCGCTGAAGCACCTTCACCCCGTGCTCGTCGGGTAGCTTCATGTCGAGGGTGATCCCATCGGGCGCGTAGTAGCGCGCCAGCTCCATAACGTCGGCCCCGCGGGTCGCAATGACGGCTTTGAAGTCGCGCTCGTGGGCAGTCTCGAGCAGAATACGAGCGAAGTGCGGGTCGTCTTCCACAATGAGAAGCACGAGGTCCTCTTCGGTGAGGTGCTCGCGGTCATCTTCGACAGGGGTAGAGATGTTGGCCGCTGCGTCTTCTCCGTCGGTGGCAGGCGGCCTGCTCGTTTTTTCCTCCTGCGCGGGGGCTTCGGGATACGCTCTGCTCTCGATTTGCTTCATGTACGGTTCGGAACCGAGGGCCGGCACCGCTTCGGTAAACGCCTGCTCGCGACCTTTCTCGTCGCTGTCGCGCTGGCGGCTCTTTTCGACGACGACCTCGTCGTAGACGGTCGGAAGGAAGAACGTGAACGTCGACCCTTCCCCGGGCATGCTCTCCAGATGCAATTCGCCTCCCAGTAGGTCGGCGATCTCGCGGCTGATGGAAAGGCCCAGCCCCGTACCGCCGTGAGCGCGGGCGTCCGAGCCGTCGGCCTGCTGAAAGGCTTCGAAAATCAGGGTCTGCTGCTGCTCATCGATGCCGACGCCCGTATCGCTGACGGCGAAGGCGACCACCTCGTTTGCGCTCTGAAGCGCCTCATTTTCGAAGTGCTCCGTTTCGCGGCTGGTCCGCGCGACACGCAGGTTCACCTCGCCCTCTTCGGTAAATTTGAGAGCATTGGAGAGGAGATTCTTGAGCACCTGCTGGAGACGTTTCTCGTCGGTCTCGATCGTCTCCGGCACATCGTCCTCGACGGTCACCGAAAAGTCGAGGTCGTTCTGCGCCGCCACCTCGCGGAAGAGATGGTCCAGGTTTTTCGCCACCTCACCGACTGATACCGGCTCGGCTTCGACCGTCATCGAGCCGGACTCAATCTTGGAGAGGTCGAGGATTTCGTTGATGAGGCTCAGCAGATCGGCTCCGGAGGCGTGCATGGCCTGCGCATACTCCACCTGCTCCTCGGTGAGGTTGCCCTGTTGGTTCTCGGCGAACATGCGCGCGAGGATGAGCATCGAGTTCAGCGGGGTGCGCAGCTCGTGGCTCATGTTCGCCAAAAACTCCGAGCGGTACTTCGACGTCAGCTCCAGTTGCTCGGCTTTCTCTTCGATGGCGTCCCGCGCCAGTTCGATCTCGCGCTCTTTCTCGTTGACCTCTTCCTGCTGTTGCTTCAGGAGGGCCGCCTGCTCTTCGAGTTCTTCGTTTGTATTGGTCAACTCCTCTTGCTGCGACTGCAGGCGGCCGGTGAGCTGCTGCGACTGCTCCAGCAGCGCCTCGGTGCGCTTCGACGTCTGGATCGTGTTGACGACGATGCCGATCGAGTCGGCCAGCTGATCGAGGAAGGTGAGTTGAATATCATCGAAGGGTTTGAAGGAGGCCAGTTCCAGCACGGCGCGCACCTTGCCTTCGAAGAGAACCGGCACGACGACGATGTTCATGGGCGAAGACTGGCCGAGACCACTGGAGATCTGCACGTAGTCGTCCGGGGCCTCCGTAAGGGCGATGCGCTCTTTTTCGAGCACGCACTGCCCGACCAGGCCCTCGCCAGGCTCGAAGCTGTTGGCCAGGCGCTTGCGTTTTTTGTGGGCGTAAGCGCTGACGAGACGCATGTACTCTGGATCCTCGTTGGGATCGGCGGGAACGGGCTCGTCGCCGGCGTACTCGGCCAAGTAGAACACTCCGTGACGGGCTTCCGTCAGCGGAGCCAGTTCCGAGAGAACCATCGAAGCGAGGGGGCGTAGCGCCTCCTGGCTCTGCAGCTCGCGCGTGACACGCGTGAGGTTGGACTTGAGCCAGTCTTGGTTTTCGTTTTTGCGCGTGGTGACCTTGAGCGTGCGAATCATTTCGTTCACGCTGTCGCGCAGGGCGGCCACCTCGCCGGCGGCGCCGACGGTGATTTCCTTTGAGAAGTCGCCGTCGGCGACCGACTCGGCCACCTCAATCATCTCCCGTACCTGCGTGGTCAGGTTGTCGGCCATGGAGTTGACGTTGTCCGTCAGGTCCTTCCACGTCCCGCTGGCGCCGGGGACGCGCGCCTGCCCGCCGAGTTCGCCTTCCACGCCCACCTCACGGGAAACCCGCGTGACCTCGCCAGAGAAGGTGTCGAGCGTGTCGACCATCTCGTTGATCGTAGCGGCGAGCTCGGCGATCTCGCCTTTCGCGTCGACAGCGACCTTTTTGGAGAGGTCCCCTTCGGCCACGGCGGTGGCGACTTCGGCGATGCCGCGCACCTGATCGGTCAGGTTGTCGGCCATGGAGTTGACGTTGTCCGTCAGGTCCTCCCACGTCCCGCTGACGCCGGGGACGCGCGCCTGCCCACCGAGCTTGCCCTCGGTGCCGACCTCGCGGGCCACGCGCGTGACCTCGCCAGAGAAGGTGTCGAGGCGGTCGACCATCTCGTTGATCGTAGCGGCGAGCTCGGCGACCTCGCCTTTCGCGTCGACGGAGACTTTCTTCGAGAGGTCCCCTTCGGCCACGGCGGTGGTGACCTCGGCGATGCCGCGCACCTGATCGGTCAGATTGTCGGCCATGGAGTTGACGTTGTCCGTCAGGTCCTTCCACGTCCCGCTGGCGCCGGGGACGTGCGCCTGCCCGCCGAGCTTGCCCTCGGTGCCGACCTCGCGGGCCACGCGCGTGACCTCGCCAGAGAAGGTGTCGAGCGTGTCGACCATGGCGTTGATCGTGTCGGCAAGCTCGGCGACCTCGCCCTTGGTGCCGACGGTAATTTTCTTCGAGAGGTCCCCATCAGCAACGGCGGTAGCCACGGCGGCGATGCCGCGCACCTGATCGGTTAGGTTGTCGGCCATGGAGTTGACGTTGTCTGTCAGGTCCTTCCACGTCCCGCTGACGCCGGGGACGCGCGCTTGCCCGCCGAGCTTGCCCTCGGTGCCGACCTCGCGGGCCACGCGCGTGACCTCGCCCGAGAAGGTGTCGAG
>PXTS01000056.1 GCA_003022485.1 Bacteroidetes bacterium QS_8_68_28 | reverse complement strand
CCTGACGCCGCTGCTGGTAGAGATCAGCAAGGTGCTCCCCGACGTGACGGCCCAGGAGACGGCCGAGGAGTCCGACTTTCCCGCCGACGCCTCCGTCGCTGCGCAAGCCACGGCCAACACGCAGGCCGCCTGGTCCCCCAGCGTCACGGGCGGGGCCGGCGCCGAGCCCGCCGGCAGCACGGCGTGAGGCGACCCCGGCAAAAAAGCGCTCACGACAACGCAAAAGGCCGGCCTCCCGCCAACCGGGACGTGCCGGCCTTTTGCGCTTGTTGTGCGAGCCGGTCGGGGTTGCGGCTCAGCTCTCCCGGATGATGCGCAGGCGCTCCTCGCGGGTCGAGGGGCGCGCTGCCACCGGGGCGTCGGGCATGAGGTAGGCCAGCACCAGATAGACCAGCCCCGCCGGCGCGCCGCCCGAGACCAGCAGCCCCAGAATGAAGCCGAAGCGCACCAGCGTGGCATCTACCTCGAAGTAGTCCGCAACTCCGCCACAGACGCCCAGCAGTTTTCTGTCGGTGGCGGAGCGCGTCAGCGTGGCGTCACTGCCGGGGGTGGCGTCACTGCCGGGGGTGAAAAAGGAAGGCAGCGAGACGTTCTTGCACAGGGATCCTTTCTGAACGAAGTAGAAGAACGCCAAAAACAGCGCCACCTGTCCGATCAGCTTGCCTTTGGAGACAGCGAGGATCATCACCGCTGCGAACGCGGCGATCTTCCATGCTTTGCCGGAGGAAAGCCAAGAGCCCTCTTTTTCTTCTTGCTCCGGCGGCTCTCCGTCGAAGAGCAGCGCCTCCAGTTCGCGGTCGGAGAGGGCGTCGAGGTCGCGGTCGCGCAGCGGCGGGTGCTCAGCGGCGGCGGGGCGCTCGCGGCGGGCAGAGAAAAAAGCCATGACGGGCGCGGGCTATTCCGAGAAGGAAAGCTGCTGTGAGTCATGCTACGCTCGAAGCCGCGCGATGTTACGAGCGAAGCGATGCTGGGGCCTCCTGCGTCAGGGGCGCACCGTCTCCGACTCGGTCACGAGCACGTCCATCGGCACGTCGTGCGGCTCGGCGGGGACGCGCCCGACCAGGCAGGCGTCGTAGACGGGGCAGCACGCCGGTGCGCTCGCTTTTTCCAGAAAGGCGTCGTAGAACCCCCGCCCGTGGCCGACGCGGTGCCCATTTCGCCCCGCCCCGAAGGCCGGCACAACCACCGCGTCGAGCGTTTCGGGCGGAACGGCCTCGGTGCCGGCGGGTTCGGCAAGCCCCCAGCGGTTCTCGCGTAGGCAGCCGGGGCCGTCGTAGCGCCGCGCCGTCATTGCCGGGGAGCCTTCGCCGAAAGACGCGACCACGGGTAGCGCGACGGTGCATCCCTCGGCGTGGAGCGAGCGGACGAGCGAGCGTGGGTCGAGCTCGCCGCGTTTGGGGAGCGGCCAGTAGCAATGCACGACCGACGCCGCCGCGAGCTCTGGCAACGCCGCGAGCCGTTCGATGACCTGCATGCTCCGCCGGCGGTATTCGCGCTCCGAAAGCCCTTCGCGGTACGTCGCAAACCGCTCGCGCAACGCTTCCTTCTGCAGGGGCTTCGCACTCATCCGAGAGACCAGAACACTGAAAAGCTACAAGGCCAGAACGCCCCCCAGCGAATCGCCTATGAAAAACAAGGGTTCCACGGATCGAATCGACGAGTTCGAAGCGTACAGGAGCCGGATGAACCAGTGCCTCTTGGGGAAAGTGTCTCTTGTTGGGGAAAGGACCATCGCGGAATCAAGTGGTTCTTCCGCCTCGACGACGCGGCCTACGAGGACGGCAGACGGGGGACCTTCCGAAAGCGGCGCGCGCGGCGGCGATTGAATCGAGATGTGATTTTTGGCGCGCACGGCCGGATGCACGCCGCGCGCGTCCCGAGCTTTTGTGCTTGGCGGCGACCAAAAACCAATCCCTAACCACCAAATGTTCGAAAGCCTCTCCGACAAGCTCGAGGGCGCGCTCCAGACGGCCACCGGCCAGGGGCGCATCAACGACCTCAACATCGCCGAGACGATGCGCGAGATCCGCCGTGCGCTCCTGGACGCGGACGTGAACTACGACGTGGCGCGCGACTTCACCGACCGCGTGCGCGAGAAGGCCACCGGCGAGGACGTCCTCACCAGCGTCACGCCCGGCCAGCAGCTTACCAAGATCGTCAACGACGAGCTGACCCACTTCCTGGGCGGGGAGCACGAAGGCGTCAATCTCTCGCAGATCCCGCCGTCGGTTCTCCTCATCGCCGGGTTGCAAGGGTCGGGAAAAACCACGTTTTGTGCCAAGCTCGCCCGCCACTTTCGCCGCAAGGGACGCTCCCCGATCCTCGCGGCGGCGGACGTGTACCGCCCGGCGGCCGTCGACCAGCTCGAAAAGCTTGCCTCCGAGATCAACGTTCCCGTCTTCTCGATTCGCGATGACGAGGGCGTGCCCGAAAAAGATGCCGTGCGCGTGGCGAAGGAAGCCAAGACCTACGCCCGCAAGAAAGCCCGCGACATCGTGATCATCGACACGGCGGGTCGGATGCACATCGACGAGCAGATGATGCAGGAAGTCTCCGACATCAAGGCGAAGACGGATCCCGACGAGACGCTTTTCGTGGTCGATTCGATGACGGGCCAGGACGCGGTCAATACCGCCAAGGAGTTCAACGAGCGTCTCGACTACGAGGGCGTCGTTCTCACCAAGCTCGACGGCGACACGCGCGGCGGGGCGGCCCTCTCGATTCGCTCCGTCGTCGAGAAGCCCATCAAGTTCGCCTCCACCGGCGAGCAGCTCGACGCGATGACGGAGTTTTACCCCGAGCGCATGGCGCAGCGCATTCTGGGGATGGGCGACGTGGTCAGCTTTGTGGAGCGCGCGCAGGAGGAGTACGACGAGCGCCAGGCCGAGCGCCTGCAGCAGAAGATCCGCAGCGATCAGTTCGACCTGCAAGACTTCTACGACCAACTCCAGAAGATCCAGAACATGGGGTCGCTCAAGGAGCTGCTGGGGATGATTCCCGGCATGGGCAAGCAGATCCGCGACCTCGACGTGGACGACGACGCCTTCAAGCACATCGAGGCGATCATCCAGTCGATGACGCCGGAGGAGCGCTCCCACCCGCAGATCCTCAACGGCACGCGCCGCCGCCGCATCGCCAAAGGCAGCGGGACGGAGGTGCGCGACGTGAACCAGCTCATCAAGCAGTTCGACGAAATGAAGGGCATGATGAAAAAGATGTCCAAGCTCACGGGCGACGGCCAAGACGTGAACATGCAGGACCTGATGGGCCAGCTCACTGGCGGGGGCGGTGGAGGCCGCGGACGCGGCGGCCCGCCCGGCCAGAACCCCTTCGGCCGCTGACGCCAATTCGTAAGGGCGCCCCCTTGGTCGCCCCGCCACGCGCCCCCGTGGTTGCTCTCCGTGGTCGCCCCCGACCGCAAGGACTTGGCGAGCCCCGCCCGTTCCCGTAAACAACCTAAACCCGAACTCGAAACCTCAACCCCCGAAACCAAAACACCGTGCCAGTCACCCTCCGCCTTCGCCGCATCGGCCGCCGCAAGCACCCCGTCTGGGCCGTCGTCGCCGCCGACAACCGCCGCGCCCGCGACGGGCGCTACATCGAAGATCTGGGCCGCTACTACCCGCTCGAACAACCCTCGCGCACCGAGCTCGACGAACAGCGTGTGATGCACTGGCTCGAGCAGGGCGCGCAGCCGAGCGACACAGTGCGTTCGATGCTTTCGAAGCGCGGCCTCATGCTGGCGCTTGACCTGCGCCGCCAGGGCAAGGAGACCGAAGAGATCCGCGAGGCCGTCAGCGAGCACCGCGAGAAGCATGGCGAGGGCGCGGGCGAGGAGGTCAGCCTCACCGCCGAGGAGCGCCGCAAGCAGGCCCTCGAAGCCGAGCGCGAGCGCGTGGCCGAGCTCGAAGCCGAGGAGGAGCGCAAGAAAAAAGAGGAAGAGCGCAAACGCCGCGAGGCCGAAGAAGAGCAAGAAAAACAGGCCGCCACTGAAGCAAAAGAAGCGGAGGACCCCGCTGCCGAGGAAAGCGACGAAGCTGACGAGCAGGCCGAAGCCCGCGCCGAGGATGCCGAAGCAACTGACGCCGAAGCAGCCGACGCCGAGGAGGCGGAAGCCTCCGCCGATGGGGACGGCAAAGAAGCGCAGGCCGCTGCTGACGAAGAGAAGGCTGCCGGTGCCGAAGAGACGGCTGACGAAGACGACGACAAAGCGTCCTGACACCCCGGCGTCCCGGCCCCCCGCGCGGACCGTACGTGAGGGCACGAATCCCGTCCGTGCCCTGCCGCCTCCGTCCACGCCCCCCGCCCAGTCGGTGCCCGCCGCCAAGCCCCCAGCGCCGTGCCCGGATCCAACGCCCCTGACGACGCGCCCGGCCCCGCGACTGCTCCGGACGACCTCCTGCTGATCGGCCGCGTCCTCAAGGCGCATGCCAACGACGGCGAGGCCAAGGTCGCCCCCGAAACCGACGACCCGGCCCGTTTCGAGCCGCTGGAGCGCGTCTACCTGGGCCGTACGCCCGGCCAAGCCGCGCCGCGCCGCGTCAAGGGCGTGCGGCACCAGACCACCAAGCGCGGCCCGCTCGTCCTGCTCAAGCTCGACGGCGTAGACGACCGCGCCGCCGCTGAGGCGCTGCGACGCCAGCAGGTCTACGCCGCCAAAGACGACCTGCCGCCGCTGGGCGAGGACGAAGCCTTCATCCACGACCTCGTCGGGCTGGCGGTCGTGACCGAGGAGGGCCGGCGGCTCGGCACCGTCGAGGGGGTCGAGCAAGCTCCCGCGCACGATGTATTCATCGTCGCGCGCGAAGGCGAAGACGGCGACCCGGCGATGATTCCCAGCGTCGAGAAGTTCGTGCGCGAGGTAGACCTCGAAAACGACCGCCTCGTCGTCCGGCCCATCGAAGGAATGTTTTGATATTGCAAATTGAAGATTGAATTTCGGAAATTGGCCCGCCGGCCGACAACAATCTGAAATTTTCAATACGCCATTTGCAATGACCGTCGATCTCGTTACCGCGTTGCCGGAGGTCGTGCGCGGGCCGCTGGAAAGCGGCGTGCTGGGCCGCGCGCTCGAAGAGGACACCGCCACGGTGCGCGTGCATGACCTGCGCGCCTCTGCCGAGGACCCACAGGACCAGATCGACGACTATCCCTTCGGGGGCGGGGGGGGGATGGTGCTCAAGCCCGGCCCGCTGGTGCGCTGCCTCGAAGCTCTCGAGGACAAGCACGGCGTGCCCGACGACGTGATCTATCTCACCCCCGACGGTGAGCGCTTCACGCAAAAAAGCGCCAACCAACTCTCACGCAAGGAGTATATCGTTCTCGTGACCGGGCGATACAAAGGCATCGACGAACGCGTGCGCCGGCGCTGGATCACGCGCGAGGTTTCCATCGGCGATTATGTCTTGAGCGGCGGCGAGCTGCCTGCGCTCGTCTTGATCGACGCGCTCGTGCGCCTCCAGCCCGGCGCGCTGGGGGACGCGCGCTCCGCCCTCACCGATTCGTTCCAAGACGACCTCCTGGGCGCCCCCGTCTACACGCGCCCGGCCTCTTTTCGCGGGATGGACGTGCCGGAAGTCCTGCGCTCCGGCGACCATGAGCGCATCCGCCGGTGGCGCTTTGATGAGAGCGTGCGCCGCACCCGCGCCCGCCGCCCCGACTTGCTGGACGAAAGCGAGAAGCTGGACGAAGAAGCCCCCAGCAGCGCGCCAGACGGCGACAAGACTGCGTGAAGGTGCCTTCGGGGGGCAACCTGCCTGCCGCAGCACCGTACCTCCCCGTTGCGTCTTGCGCTATTCTGTGCCCTTGCGCGGTTGCGCGCCCGCCTTTTCCCACCCCCATACCCGCCCTGAGGTGCGGCTCCTATGCCCGTCGATCCCCTTACGCTCGTCGAAGCCACGCAATTCCGCGAAGATCACCCCGACTTTTCCCCCGGCGACACTGTCGGCGTGGAGGTGCGCGTGGTCGAGGGCGACAAAGAGCGTACGCAGCGCTTCGAGGGCACCGTGCTGGGCTTCAGCGGGAGCGGGGCCGGCCGCATGTTCACCGTGCGCAAAACGTCCGTCGGCGGCATCGGGGTGGAGCGCATCTTCCCGCTTCACTCTCCGCGCATCGACGAGATCGAGGTGGTGCGCCGGGGCAAGGTGCGCCGCTCCAAGCTCAACTACCTGCGCGAGCGTCGCGGCAAGAGTGCCCGCGTCAAAGAGAGCGCGTCCTGAGAGCGGTCAGCCCCCAGCTACCGGAGGTCATCTCCCTGCTTCGGTGCTGGCCGAGAGGCTGCGCGGACTACTGAACGCGGACCGCTAACCGTCTATGAAACTCGCAATCTGGGACGCGCCGATGGCCGAGGCCGCCGCCAGCGGGCTCACGCAGGCGGGCGACCATCAAGCGGGCGACCACAACGCCCAAGTGCGCCGCCTGCGCCCGGAAGCCTGCGCGGCGGCCCTTCTCAAGCAGCAGGTGGACGTCGCCCTCGTGCCCACTACGATGGTCCTTCAGGGGGCCGAGGGCTTCGACGTGATCCCCGACGTGGCCGTCTCGTCGTGGAAGTACCCCTTCGCGCGCGTCGTGCTCAAAGAGGGACTCGAAAGCCGCGAACTGACCCTTGCCTGTGACCGGCGCGCCGTGCAGGAGCAGTTCGTTGCCACCGTGGCGTTGCGCGAGCACTACCAGCTCGGTGCCGAAGCGGTGCCCTACGACGCCCCCGACGACCCGCTGGACCTGCTTCGCGGCGACGAAAATGCCGCCCTGCTCACCTCCACCGCCCTCGGCGCGCTGCCAGACCTCGGCCGTCTCGGTGGGGGGGGGTTGGTGATGGACCTCGGCCAGGAGTGGTTCGAGCTGGCGAAGTACCCGATGGTATGGGGTCTCTTCGTCACCCGCGAGGACACCCTGGGCGCCGACACGACCGCCGCCCTGCGCGACCGCCTCCACGCCGCCGAGGAGCGGCGCCCCAACTGGGTCGAGCAGGCCGAGCACCCGCTTCTCGAAGAGTTCTTTGCCGAGGACTTGCGCCTGCGCTTCGATGACCTGGCCGTCGCCAGCCTCACCGAGCTGAAGCACTATCTCTTCTACGATGACGTGATCGGCCACGTGCCGGACCTCTCCTTCGCCCCCTTGCCCGAAGCGGAGGAAGAGGAGCGAGGAGAGGAGCAATGGGTGAGGGGGGAGACGTAACAGAGAGACGCATCCGAAAGAGCAGCGCGCCGGCGAGGAAACCCCTTCGACCTTCAACCGCGCAAGCAACGCAAAGCGCTATGGCCGACGGCGTCAAGGTGATCGCGCGCAATCGCAAGGCGCGCTACGAGTACGAGATCGAAGACACCCTCGAAGCGGGCCTCCAGCTCAAAGGCAGCGAGGTGAAGGCCCTCCGCGAGAAAGGCGCCTCCATCCAGCAGGCGTACTGCTCGGTGGACCGCCACGGGGAGATGATCCTCCACGGCGCGCACATCGCTCCCTACGAGCCGGGCGGGGAGCACTTCAACCACGCGCCGCGCCGCAACCGCAAGCTCCTGATGCACAAGCGCGAGATTGCCAAGTGGGGCCAGCAGGCCGAACGCGGCGGCTATACCATCGTGCCGCTCCAACTTCACTTCCGCAACGGCTACGCGAAGCTCAAAATCGGCCTCGGCAAGGGCAAGAAGCAGCACGACAAGCGCCAGTCCATTAAGGAACGCGAAACGAAGCGCCGCATGGAACGCGAGATGCGGCAGTATTGAGTGCCGGAGTACGGGGGAGAAAGGGAGGGAGGCGAGCGATCCAAAATCCAAAACCCAAAATCCAAAATGGCGTTTCCGCCCGTCGAGGAGCAGCTCACGACCATCCGGCGCGGGACCGACGAGATTCTGCCCGAGGAGGCGCTGCGGAAGAAGTTGGAGCGCTCGCGCAAGAGCGGCCAGCCGCTGACCGTCAAGCTCGGCTGCGACCCCAGCCGGCCGGACCTGCACTTGGGGCACACCGTCGTTTTGCGCAAGCTGCGGCAGTTTCAGGACCTCGGCCACCGCGCGCTTCTGATCGTCGGGGACTTCACCGGCATGATCGGCGACCCGTCGGGCCGCTCGAAGACGCGCCCGCCGCTCACGATGGAGGAGACGCGCCGAAACGGCCAGAGCTACTTCGAGCAGGCCGCGAAGGTGCTCGCCCCCGACACGGCCGACATCCGCTACAACTCCGACTGGCTCGGCGAGATGGGCTTCGAAGGAGTCATCCGCCTCGCTTCGAAGTACACCGTCGCGCGGATGCTTGAGCGCGACGACTTCGAGGAGCGCTACTCGGAAGGCGCGCCCATCGGCGTGCACGAATTTCTCTACCCCCTCGCGCAGGCGCAGGACTCCGTCGAGATCGAGGCGGACGTGGAGCTGGGGGGCACCGACCAGAAGTTCAACCTGCTGGTGGGGCGCCGCGTCCAGGAGCAGGCCGGCCAGAAAGCGCAGGTCTGCATCACGATGCCGATTCTCGAAGGCACGGGCGGTGGCGAAAAGATGAGCAAGTCGCTGGACAACTTCATCGGCGTCAGCGAGATGCCCGAGGAGATGTTTGGAAAGCTCATGTCCATCCCCGACGAACTAATTTATCGCTACGCCGAGCTCGTCAGCGGCATCCCGACCAAGCAGCTCTCGCGCGTGCAAGCGGAGATCGAGGAAAACCCGCTGAAGGCCAAAGAGCGCCTCGCTCGTCGCATCACCGCGCTGTACCACGACGAGACCGCCGCCGAGGAGGCCGCCGAGCACTTCGAGCGCACCGTGCGCGCCGGCGACACCCCCGACGAGATGCCGGAGTTTCGCCCTTCTCCGGGGAAGGAGTCGCCCATCGGCCTGCTCAACTTGATGAAAGCCGCCGACGTCACTGAGTCCAACAGCGAGGGCCGCCGCCTCATCGAGCAGGGCGCCGTTTCCATCGACGGCGAAGCGGTCGAGGACGCGGGCCGCTACATCGACCTGGCCGAGGAAGCGCCGTTCGTCCTAAAGGTAGGCAAGCGGCGCTACGTGCGCGTAGTGAGAGCATAATGCCAGCGGAAATCGAGACGAGAAAACACATCTTGGGAAAAACGTTAAAACCGTGCGCCGCACTTTTTGCGCCGCCGCCCCCCTGATCCAGCAATATGAGCCGAGACGTGCGCCCTCCGACTCCCGCTTCGCTGCTGCACCAGTGGGTCAGCGAACGCGTTTCCGAAGAAGAACGCGTGTGGTTGGACGACAAGCGAGCGGAGATCGGCGAGGGGGCGTCCGGGCAGGCGTTCTTCCTTGCTTTCAGCGCGGTTCCGCGCCGCCTCGGGAAAGCCGACCTGGCGCTGACGGAAGAGGATCTGCAAGACGCTGATGCGGCTCGCGAAGGCTGGCAGCCGGACGACTGGAGCGTAGATCAGGCCGGGCGCACCTTGCTTGCCCTGGCGCTTCCCAGTCAGGAGGCCGATGCCTACCAGCAAACCCTGGAGCGGACCTTCGCGCACGCCGACGTGGGAGAGTCCGTGGCGCTGTATCAGAGCTTGCCGCTCTTGCCGCATCCCGGGCGCCACACAGCGCGCGCCGCCGAAGGCGTTCGCACCAACATGACCTCCGTGTTCGACGCAGTGGCGCTGCGCAACCCGTATCCCGCCGAGCAATTTGACGATACGGCCTGGAATCAGATGGTCCTCAAGGCGCTCTTCGTGGGTAGTCCGCTGTATCCGATTTACGGACTGGATCGGCGAGCGAACGCCGCGCTGGCGCGCATGCTCGTCGACTACGCGCACGAACGCTGGGCTGCAGGCCGACCCGTGGCGCCCGAGCTGTGGCGCCCCGTCGGCCCTTTTGCCGAAAAGGAAGCCGTCGATGATTTGAAATATGTACTTTCGAGCAGCGACGCCGCCCGGCGAGAAGCGGCTGCACTCGCGCTGTCGCAAAGCCCTTCCGAGAAGGCCGATGCTGCGCTGGCCGATGAACCGGAACTGCGTGCTGCAATTGCTGACGGACGCCTGACCTGGAAGCGCTTTAGCCGGAAGCGGGTGGCGGACCCCCACTGACCGCCCTGCGCGTCGGGGCGACCCGTCGAATCGTTTGGGGCAACGCATTCTCTATTTTCAACGAGGTGAGCATCATGGGAACCGACTCCGAAATGTACATCGACCCGCACGTACACATGATCTCGCGCACGACCGACGACTACGAGGCGATGCGCGACGCAGGGGTGGTAGCCGTCATCGAGCCGGCCTTTTGGGTCGGACAGCCGCGCACCAACATAGGTGCGTTTCAGCACTATTTTGGCTGGATCGTGGGGTGGGAACGCTTCCGAGCCGGGCAGTTCGGCATTCGCCACTATTGCACTATCGGGCTCAATGCCAAGGAAGCGAACAACGAACCGCTCGCTGAGAAAGTGATGGATCTCTTGCCGCTCTACCTCAACAAAGAGGGCGTGGTAGCCATCGGCGAGATCGGCTTCGACGACATGACCGCCTTGGAGGAGAAGTACTTCCACCGCCAGCTTGAACTGGCCGACGAGCTGGACAAGCTGGTCCTGGTGCACACGCCGCACCGCAACAAGACGGAAGGCACCAGTCGCAGCATGGATCTCTGCGAAGAGCACGGACTGGACCCGGCGAAGGTCGTCATCGACCACAATAACGAGGAGACCGTCGAAGAGGTGCTGGACCGCGGCTTCTGGGCCGCTTTCAGCATTTACCCCGAGACGAAGATGGGCAACGAGCGCATGGCCGAGATCGTGGAGCAGTACGGCCCGGAGCGGCTCATCGTGGACAGCGCGGCCGACTGGGGCGTAAGCGACCCGCTGGGGGTGCCCAAGACGGCGCAGGTGATGCATGATCGCGGCCTTTCCGAAGAAGCCGTTCGAAAGGTGTGCTACGAAAATGCGCTCGCAGCATACAGCCAGAGCGACGCCATGAGCGAGGAGGACTGGCTGAACCCGCCGCCCGTGGATCAGCGCCAGAACTACGAGGGCAACTCCGTATTGCGCGGCGGACGCGAGCCCGTGGTCGAAGCTCCGGAGCGAACCGTCGAAGAAGACCCCGTGATCGAGTAAACGCTGTGGCTCCTTCCCCCTCGCGCCGCGATCAGCTGTGGGCCTACCTGCAGCTTGTGCGACCTGCAAATACCGTTACCGCCCTCGCTGACGTCTTGGCCGGTTTTGCAGCGTCGGGAATGGCCCTCGGGCTGGACGGATGGTCCGGCTCTGCTCCCCTGCAAGCCCTGCCCTGGCTCCTGCTGGCCACGACGGGACTCTACGGCGGCGGGGTGGTCTTCAACGATGTCTTCGATGCTGCAGTGGATGCGCGCGAGCGACCGGAGCGCCCGCTTCCCAGCGGGCGGGCTTCGCGCCGGGGAGGGGCTCTCGTGGGGGGAGGGCTCCTGCTCGTCGGTATTGCTGCCGCCGCCCAGGTTTCAGCGCTGAGTGGAGGGCTGGCCGCGGCCATCGCGCTTGCGGCCCTGCTTTATGATGCGGCCGGGAAACACCACGTCCTGCTGGGGCCTCTCAACATGGGGCTCTGTCGCGGTGGAAACCTGCTGCTCGGGGTGAGCGCGGTGCCGGCGCTGGTTCCCGATCTCTGGTTTTTGGCCTTGATTCCCGTGGCCTATGTCGCCGCCATCACCGCCGTGGGGCAAGGGGAAGTGCGCGGCGGCACGCGGCGCACGGGGCTGCTGGCCCTCACGCTCATCGTGCTGGTTGTCGGCAGCCTTCTGCTCCTCGGGCTTCGCCCGGCCTACGCCGCGCTTTCGGCGCTTCCCTTCGCCTTACTTTTTGCAGGGCAGACGCTGCCGGCCTTCGTCAAAGCCACCCGAAATCCCGCACCTGCTCCCATCCAGGATGCCGTAAAGGCCGGCGTTCTGGCGTTGGTGCCCCTCGACGCAGCACTGGCCGCCGGCTTCGGTGGGTGGCCCTACGGCCTCGTCGTGCTGCTGCTGTTGCCGGTTTCGAGAGGGCTCGCGCGGCTCTTTGCAGTAGCTTGACTGATTTGACTTCTCCCCTCGATGGATCAAGGAGATTCTTCCTCACGGAAAAGAATTTCTGTTTCACTGGACCTGTCTTCGACCATTCGCGTGCCCCTCAGGCCTTCCGGCCCCGAGTAGAGGCGGATCGAAGTCTTACATGTCCTCCGCAGACATCAACGCCAAGCGGCGCTCCCGTCAGCCCGACGGTACAGATCTTCGAAAATTATGCCACCCTTGGCCTGTCGGTATGACATCAACCTGTACCTCAAGACTAATATATCGTTTCGTCAGGCCCCGCGAGAGGGTCGGTATATCTTTCGGATAAATCCGGGAGCCCGTACTGCCCTCTCGCGCTCTCCCAATACTACAAACATGAGGGCAAAGCAGGACGTTTCCCTCTGGGCACACCGCTTCCACAGTCCTTCCGTTGATCAGTCAGCAGTCGTTTCCGTCCATATGCCGTCCATTCCATGTCGTCCATTCGCCAGCACATCTCCGTTCCCTTTACCTACGACGTTCATTTCACAGAGCACCTCTTTTCGGAACGCAACGAACTGCTCCGCAAGACGATTGCGCCGTCGTCGAGCAGGAAACCGGCGAACGTGCTCCCTGTCGTAGATAAGGGCCTGCTGACCCACCACCCCGGTCTGCCCGAACGTATCGCTGCCTACGCGGAAGCGCATGAAGATGTGATCTGGCTGGTTGCTGATCCGGTGGAGGTGCCGGGCGGGGAGGCGGCGAAAAACGATCCCGCATTCGTGGACCACTTGCACGAAGTGATTTCCGAGACCGGTCTGGACCGGCATTCGTACGTGCTGGTTGTTGGAGGAGGGGCCGTGCTGGACCTGGCCGGCTACGCTGCCGCCACGGCGCATCGCGGAATCCGGCTGATCCGCGCGCCCACCACGACGCTCTCGCAGAACGACTCCGGCGTAGGCGTCAAAAACGGCGTCAATGCCTTCGGTACCAAAAACTTTCTGGGCACCTTTGCTCCCCCCTACGCCGTCCTGAGTGACTTCGCGTTTCTGGATACCCTGAGTGACCGAGACTGGCGGTCCGGAATTGCAGAGGCGATCAAGGTGGCGCTCATCAAAGACGAGGCGTTCTTTGCATTTCTCACCGACCACGCCGACGCGCTGGCGCCGCCCCGCCGGGACCGCGAGGCGATGGAGCAACTGGTTTATCGCTGCGCCCAGCTCCATCTGGACCACATCGCCACCTCCGGCGATCCCTTTGAGATGGGGATGTCACGGCCGTTGGACTTCGGGCACTGGTCGGCCCACAAGCTCGAACAGCTTACGGACTACACCCTGCGTCACGGCGAAGCGGTGGCCATCGGCATCGCGCTGGATTGCACCTATTCCCACCTGGCCGGCCTGCTCAGTCACGCGGAATGGGGGCAAATCCTGGAGGTGATGGAGGCGATGGGCTTTCGGCTGTACGTCCCGGAAATGGACGCGCATCTCTCGCAGCCCGATCATCCGCGTTGTCTCTTCCAGGGCCTCGAAGCGTTCCGCGAGCACCTGGGAGGAGAGCTTACCATTATGCTCCTTGAAGCCATTGGCCGCGGCGTAGAGGTCCATGACGTAGATCGCTCCCGCTACCGGCAGGCCGTTTACCTGCTGCGTGAACGCTCCGATATGCCGGAGTACGCGTAGCAACCGCCACCGCGAAGGAAGCGATGTTTTCTACCGCCCCCAGATATGAAAGTCGGTCGAGCCTCCTCTTTTCATCTGACCTACTGCACCAATGTTCATCCCGGTGAGCGTTGGGAGGCCACGTTCGAGAACCTGAAGACCTACGTTCCAGAACTCAAGAGGCAGCTGTCGCCGGAGGCGCCCTTCGGGGTCGGCCTCCGCCTCTCGAACCGGGCCGCGCGCGAATTGCTGCAAAACAACCGGCTCTCCCGCTTCAAGCGCTGGCTCGACGAGCAACGGCTCTACGTGTTCACCATCAATGGCTTTCCCTACGGCCACTTTCACCGACAGGTCGTCAAAGACCGGGCGTACGCGCCCGACTGGCGCACGCGGGACCGGGTGGACTACACGCTTCACCTGGTGCGCATCTTGGCTGCATTGCTGCCCTCCGACATGGAAGGGAGTATTTCCACCTCGCCGCTTTCATATAAACCCTGGCTGAACGAAGAGGCCGCGCGCCAAGACGCTTTTCGCAAAGGGAGCGTTCACCTGGCCGACGTTGCAGCGGAGCTGGTTCGCCTCCGGGAGCGCACTGACACGCTGCTGCACATCGACCTGGAACCCGAACCCGATTGCCTGATCGAGGATGCAGCGGAGACGGTGTCGTTCGTTGAAGACTGGCTGCTTCCGGTAGGAGGAGCGCACCTGGCCGAGCAGCTCGGCGTCTCGCAGGAGGAAGCCGCGAACCACCTGTTGCGGCACATTCGCGTGTGCTACGACACCTGCCACTTTGCCGTCGAATACGAAGACCCCGAAACGGCCCTCGCGCGCCTAAAGGACGCCGGAATACGCCTCGGCAAGATGCACCTCAGCGCGGCGCTGAAGGTGCCGTTGCCCGAGCAAACGACGGGGCGGCGCGAGGTGGGCGAGCGCCTTCGCCCGCTCGCGGAAGCTACCTACCTGCACCAGGTGATCGAGCGCCGCACCGACGGCCGCTTTCACCGCTATCCTGATCTGCCCGTCGCTCTCGATCATATTCAGCGCGAAGAGGCCTGTGAGTGGCGCATTCATTATCACGTGCCTCTATTCATGGAACGCTACGGAGCCCTTCTCTCCACGCAGAGCGATCTCCTGGAGAGTTTAGCGTGGGTCCGTAGGGAGAAAACGCCTCCCCACCTGGAAATCGAAACGTACACCTGGGACGTGCTGCCGTCCGATATGAAGGAGACTTCTCTGTTGGACTCGATTCGGCGTGAGTACGACTGGGTCCTGTCATGCCTCGAACGACCTTCGGAACGAGCGCCTCACGAGTGAAATCGTCTGCATAAAGCGCCATTAGCGAATGAACAGAACCGTTGTCTTAAACGTCGTCGGGTTAACGCCGCGGCTTGTAGGGAAGCACACGCCGTTTTTGTCGCGCTGGATCGGCAATGGAAAGCAGGCGGGGATCACCCCCGTTCTTCCGGCCGTGACTACGTCTATGCAGGCAACGTACCTGACCGGGACCATGCCGCGGGAGCACGGCATCGTAGGCAATGGCTGGTACTTCCGGGCGCCCGGCGAAATCCACTTCTGGATGCGGTCGGACCGCCTGGTGAAGCAGCCCAAAGTCTGGGAGGTCGCGCGCGAGCAGGAGGCGAGCTTTACCTGCGCGAACCTGTTTTGGCGATACGCGACGCACTCTTCGGCCGACTACATCGTCGTCGAGCGGCCCATGTACCCCGCCGACGGACGCAAAATACCCGACCTCTACACCCGGCCGGCGGGGTTGCGTTTCGACTTGCAAGAAAAACTGGGGCAGTTCCCGCTCTTCAAGTTCTGGGGACCCGATACGTCGATCACCGGCAGTGAGTGGATTGCCAACGCCGCGAAACTCGTGGAGGCGCGTCACGCGCCGACGCTTACGCTGCTGTACCTTCCGCATCTGGACTACAACCTCCAGCGCCTCAATCCCGATACGGAAAGCGCGACCATCGCGACCGATCTGCGCGCGGTCGATACCGTCTGCCGCGACCTCATTACGTTCTACGAAAGACGGGGCGTGCAGGTGATGCTCCTTTCCGAATACGGCCTCACCGCCGTTTCCCGCCCCATCGCGCTGAACCGCGTCTTTCGCCGGAATGGGCTGATCTCCGTGCGCGAGGAGCTCGGCCGCGAACTGTTGGAGCCGGGGGACTGTGCCGCCTTCGCCGTGGCCGATCACCAGATCGCTCACGTCTACGTGAACGATTGGGCGCGTCGGGATGAGGTGGGCCGCCTGCTCGAAGCCACACCCGGCGTAGCGGAGGTGCTCGGTGTGGAAGGCAAGCGCGAATACGGCCTCGACCACCCGCGGGCCGGGGCGTTCGTCGCCGTGGCCGAACCGGATGCCTGGTTTACCTACTACTACTGGCTCGATGATGCGAAGGCCCCCGACTTCGCGCCGACGGTCGAAATCCACCGCAAACCCGGCTACGACCCGGCCGAGCTATTTATGGATCCCGATCTGCGATCCCCGCGCCTGCGTGCGGCCGGACGACTCTTGCAAAAGAAGCTGGGGTTTCGTTACCTCATGGACGTGGTTCCTATTCACGGCGACCTCGTGCAGAGCTCCCACGGGCGGCTGCCCGGCGATGCGCGCAAGGGACCGCTCCTGGCCACACAGCAAACCGACCGGCTGCGCGCCGATCGGCTTCACGCGACAGACGTGCGGGACGTCATTCTCGAACACGTCTTTGGCGCAGACCGTGCTCGTTCTTCCGCCGGTTGAGGGAGGCGCTTTACTCCCAGCGCGGCGGAGGCGGTTTCCCGGTCCTCGAACCGTTCGCCATCCCGTAAACGGCCCGGTCAAAACCGCCGCCGAAAAATCGTAGGGGCACGGCGCGCCGTGCCCTGAAAAGAGCAAGTCGTCTCGCCGACAGCAGCCGGCTCGCTTACTGCACGACGCCCAAGCGCGATAAGCAGGAGGGGGGGCAATTCCCCCCGAGAAAAGAAAGACACCGCTCGCGGTCTGCATGTCTACCGTTCTCGGTCAAAGCCCAGCCAGCCGCTTTTTTTCCGTACGCGGGAGTTGCTTAATGGCGTGCTCGCGCCGCATCGCTGCGCCCTGCGAGTCGAAGGTCTCCAGGTGCACCTGCTTGACGGGCGTGCGGCCCCGCGTGTACTTCGCGCCGTCTCCAGCATTGTGCTCGGCCACGCGGCGCTCCGGGTCGGTCGTGTAGCCGGTGTAGAGCGTGTCGTCGGCGCAGCGCAGGATGTAGACGTAGTGCACGCGGTGCGGTTTCGGGGTTGGGATTTCGTGATCCTCGGGCTGGGGGAATTCTCCCGCGCCTCACGCCCCCGCACTCCCACGCTCTCCACGTTTACACCGCTCCGCTCAGCGTGCCAACGAGGGCGCTCACGAGCCACGCGATGCCGACGACGAGTGCCAACATGAGCAGCACGAGCACGACGGCGACGGTCGTGAGGGCCGTGCGGCTGGAGCGATGCGTGGCCTCAGGATCGTCGAGGAAGCGTTCGATGAGGCGGGCGTTGCGGTCGTTGGCCTTGAAGGCGAAGTCGAAGAGGTCGCCCAAGACGGGCACGAGTCCCACGCCCGTCTCGATGCCAATATTGAGTGTCATGCGCAGGAGGGTGGCGATGCTCACCCCGAGGCGCGCGCCTTCGTAGAGAAAATAGCTTGACAGCAGCGCCCCGGCCGCGTCACCGATACCGGGCACCAACCCGATGAGCGCGTCGAGGCCCACGCGCCGCTCGGTGCCGGGGAAGCGAAAGGCGTCGTCGAGCAGGAAGGCCACGCGCTCCATGCGCTCGCGCCGCCGCCGGTCGCGGTCGTGTGGCGATTCCACGTCATGCAGAGGAGGGCAGAGGCAAAAGGAAAAGCCGGGCCCGAGCGAAGAAACGGTCTGGGACCGCCAAGGAGCAGCGCGTTGCTTTTGCCCAGCGAAAAGCGGCGCGCCCGCCGTCAACCGTCCGCGGTCTGCCGTTCCGTCACGCGCCGGTCCATCGCCTCGGCCTTTTCGCGGAGGCGCTGCTTGTACTCAGCGAGCGCTTCGCGCAGTTCCGGCCGCCTCGTTGCCAAGATCTGCACCGCCAGGAGGCCGGCGTTTTTCGCCCCGCCGATGGCGAGGGTGCCCACCGGCACGCCGCCAGGCATCTGCACGACCGAGAGCAGCGAGTCCATTCCGCCGAGATCGCTGGTGGAGACAGGCACGCCCAGCACCGGCAGCGTCGTCGAGGCGGCGATCATGCCGGGCAGGTGCGCCGCCTTGCCCGCCCCGGCAATGATGACTTCGATCCCGCGCCCGGCGGCGCTCCGGGCGTACTCGTGCATCGCGCCGGGCGTGCGGTGCGCCGAAAGGACGCGCATCTCGTAGGGCACGTCGAAGTCGTTGAGCACGTCAGCGGCGTCCTGCATGGTTGGCAGGTCCGATTCGCTTCCCATCGCCACCCCGACGGTCGGATCTTGAGTTTTGGGTTTTGGGTCTTGGATGGGACTGTCGGGCATTGGAGGAGGGCGAGAATGTCAGAGGGCGATCTTTTCAGCGGCCTGCTCGGCGCGCTGGCGGGTGCCCGCGAGGTCCGCGCCGGTGGCGGTGACGTGGCCCAGCTTGCGGTTTTTTCGCACTGCGGGCTTGCCGTAGACGTGGACGCGCGCGCCCTCGACGCCGAGGGCCTCGCGCACGCCGCCGAAGCGCGGCGGGGTGCCCTTGCGCTCACCCAGCACGTTGACCATCACCGCGCGAGGCACGCGCAGCGACGGGTCGCCCAGCGGCAGGCCCAGCACGGCGCGCACGTGATTCTCGAACTGCGAGGCGGGGCACGCCTCGATGGTGTAGTGCCCCGTGTTGTGCGGGCGCGGGGCCAGTTCGTTGACGAGCAGCTTGCCATCCGGCGTTTCCCCGCCTTCGGCGGAGGATTTCATCTCGAACAGCTCCACCGCCGTGATGCCGACCCCTTCAACGGCCGCAGCGGCCTCGGCGGCCACGCGCTGCGCTTCCTGCCGTTGAGTATCGTCGTCCAAGTCAGGCGCGGGGGCGAGAACGGCGTGGCAGCGGTGGTCGCGCTGCTCGGTGTGGACGACCGGGTAGGCCGCGCTTTTGCCGCCGGGGGTCCGCGCGACGAGGACGGCCAGCTCGCGCTCGAAGTCGGCGAACTGCTCGATCATAAGCCCGTCGGGGCCGCCCGTGTCGCTTTCGGCCGCGAGGTCGTCCCAGGCGGCGCGCAGGTCGCCTGCTCCAGAGCAGGTTGCGTTGCCGTAGCCGTCGTAGGAGCCCTCGTACTGCTTGGCCACGACCGGGTAGCCCAGCGCGTCGGCAGCGTCGAGCGCGCCCGAGAGCGTTTCGCAGTTGCGGAAGTCGGGCACGGGCAGGCCGGCCTCGCGCAGGTGCGCCTTCTGCCGCCCCTTGTGGCTGATGAGGCGCAGCGTGTGCGGCGACGGCCACACGTCTACCTGCTGGGGCAACGCATCGCGCGCCTCGGCGGCGGGGGCCCACTCGCTCTCGACGGTGACGGCGTCGCAGCCGTCGGCGAAGTTTTGCAGCACGCCGGGGTCGCGCCAGTCGCCGACCTGCGCGCCCGCGAAGCCCCGCATGGGGCCGGCGTCTTTCGGAGAGAGCAGGCGCGCGCCGAGGCCCATCTGGAGCGCCGCCTGCGCCATCATTTTGCCGAGCTGCCCGCCGCCTAAGATGCCAAGCGTGGGAAACAGTTCGTCGCCCTGTTGGGAGTTCGCGTCGGGAACGGTTTGCGACTGGGGGGACGGCATGGCGAGGGGTGGATTGTGGATAGTAAATGGGTTTTAGTTTGCTGGCGCATTCGGCCTACTGAAAATCCATCCACTATCGAGCGAGTGAATGCCAGCGGACCCTTCCCCGTCTACGACGTCTCGCTCGCGCCGCCCTCCTCTTCGTCCGCGTCATCTTTCTTCTCCGAAAGGGCTTCCCCTGCCAGGAGGCGCTCGAGCTCTTCCTCGTCGTCGACCATCACCTCGCGGGCTTTCGTCCCGGCGAAGGCGCCGACGATACCGGCCTCTTCGAGCTGGTCGACGATGCGGGCTGCGCGCGTGTAGCCCACCGAGAGCTTGCGCTGCAAGAGCGACACGCTCCCGCGCTGGCCCCGCACGATGACATGGGCGGCCTTTTCGAACAGCTCGTCGGTCTCGTCCACGCCCAGCAGGGTGTCGAGTTCGCCCTCATCTTCGAGGGAGGGGAGCGTGTACGCCTCGCGCGGGGCCTGGTCGGCGACCGCCTCGGTCACGCGGTCCACCTCGTCGACTGAAACGAAGGGGCCCTGCAGGCGCTTCAGGGCCGAGCCGTGCATGTAGAGCAGGTCGCCGTTGCCGACGAGCCCTTCGGCCCCGCCCTGGTCGAGGATGGTGCGCGAGTCCACGCGCGAGGCGACCTGGTAGGCCATGCGCGAGGGAAAGTTGGCCTTGATGATGCCGGTAATCACGTCCACCGAGGGCCGCTGCGTGGCCAGCACGAGGTGGATGCCGACCGCGCGCGCCATCTGGGCCAGCCGGGCGATGGGGCCCTCGATCTCGCTGCCGGCGGTCATCATCAGGTCCGCCAGTTCGTCGACGACCACCACGAGGAAGGGCATCCGGCGGTGGCCTTCGCCGTCCGGCAGCTCGCCGGCGTCGAACTTCTCGTTGTAGCCACTGATCGAGCGCACGCCCGCCTTCGCCAGGAGGTCGTAGCGCTCCTCCATTTCCTTTTCGCAGCTTTCGAAGACGCCCTGGGCTCCGGCGAGGCGATGTAGTGGTCGGCCAGGAGCGAATACTGGCGCAGCTCGATTTTTTTCGGGTCGATGAGGATGAACTTCAGGTCGTCGGGGTGGCGCGCGTAGATCAGACCCGTCAGCATGGCGTTGAGGCCCACGGACTTGCCCGCGCCGGTCGCCCCGGCGATCAGCAGGTGCGGCATCGTAGCGAGGTCTTCGATGAAGACTTCGCCCTCGATGGATTTGCCCATCGCCACGGGCAGGTCCGCGCCGGAGTCGCGGAACTTTTTGGTGCCGAGGACGCCTCGCAGCCGCACCAGCTCGCGGTTGCGGTTCGGGATCTCCACGCCGACGGCCTTCTTGCCGGGAATCGGCGCGATCACGCGGATCGACGGGGCAGCCATCGCCATCGCCAGATCGTCTTCGAGATTCTTAATTTTGCTGACCTTGACGCCCGGCGCGGGTAGCAGTTCGTAGCGCGTGACCGTTGGCCCCACCACCGCCGTGATGGACTCGATTTCCACGTCGTAGGTGCCGAGCTTGTCAAGGAGGATGCGCTTGTTTTCCTCGAGCTCCTCCTGCGTGGCGCCCTCGTCGCTTTCGGTCTTTTCGTCGAGAAGGTCGAGGGGGGGAAACGTGTACGGCACGGCTTCCTGCGCGGGGGCGTCGTGGTGCTCGTCGAGGTCGTCGGCGCGTTCTTCCTCGACCTGCTTTTGCACCTCCATCGCCACCTCACGCGGGGCGTCGTCTGGGGAGGTTTCGTGCTGGGGCGCGTCGTCGCGGGGCGGTTCCGGCGGCGCCTCTTGCGGCGGCTGCGATTGCGGCGGCTGCGGTTCAGAGCCGGGCGACCGTTGCTCGGGGGTCGGGCGCTGCCGCGCCCGGGGTTGTTGCGAAGGGACCTCCGGCGAACTCTCTTCCGGCGAGGGTTTCTCGGGCGGGGCCTCCTCAGGCGGGGCCGCGCCGGGACGGTACATTTCGTTGACGCGCATCGAGCCGCCGGCACGCGCGCGGCGTGTGGGGAGCGGGCGCGTCGGGGCGGACGTCTGGTGCTCGTCGGGGGCATCGCCGCGTGCAGGCGTCGTTTCGTTCTTCTCGCGGGGCGCCGCCGGCTCCTCGTCCCGCTGCTGCCGGGGGGAGTCCCGCTGCTGTTCTTCTTTGCGCCGGGCCTCGCGCTCGCGGCGGCGCTTCGTGCGGCGCTTCCGGCGTTCCTCGCGGAAGGACCGCCAGCGCGTGCCGATGGCAGCGAAGAACGCGGCGGCGCTTTCGCGGAGGCCGCGCAGGCCCGCTTCCAGGCGGTCCATCGAACGCTGGAGGTCGTGGTCGACGGCCAGCAGCCCCGTCACGCTCAGGAGCACGACCAGCACGATCAGCGAGCCGACCTCCCCGAGCACGCGCTGCATCCAGCCGGCCACGCCGATCCCGACGCGCCCGCCGTAGGGCAGCAGATTCGCCCCGAGCGTCTGGCTGAACCAGCCGAGCAGGCAGGCAGCCAGGAAGGTGCCCGCGCCCGTCAGCACCGTCAGCAGCGGGAGGGCCCCCGGCGGGCGGCGGCGCAGCACGACGTAGCCCCAGACGCCGACCAGCGTGGTCACGGCCAGCATCGTGTAGCCGAGGAAGCCGGGCACGAGCGCGCGGGCGAGGGCGGCCCCGAGGTGGCCGAGGGCGTTCTGCGCGTTCGCGTCGCTGGGACTCACGACTGCCTGCATCGAGAAGCGCTCGGCGAGGGCCGCGTCAGCGGGGTCCCAGGTCAGCAGCGCCAGCGAGAGGAGCACTGCCAGGGCGATGAGGATGAGGCCCAGCACCTCCTTTTTGCGGCGCGCCGGGATCAGCGGGGCGGTTGTAGAGCCGTCGTTTTTGGCCATGACGCGAAAGGCGAGACGAACGCAGAGGCGAGCGAAGCAGGCGCGCCGGCGAGAGAGGCCGGAGCGTTGCCGCGTTCTTCTTCAAACATACGCCGCACCATGCGGAAAGTCCACACGGCGGGCGCCGCCATCCTTGACGCGGGCGATCCCCGACGCTTAAACTAAAACGCGCCCAGCAACCGGCGGACTCCTCGGCGCAAGCCTCGGCTTCCGCCGAAGAAGAGGCGCGCCGCTGGGGCGTGGGCGTGCGCCTCTCGCAGCTCTACGGCTTGAGCGTGCGCTACGCGCTGACGGAGCGCTTCACGGCGCAGGTCGCCGGGGTTTCCGTTCCCCCCAGTGACGAAATCACGGGCGGCGGGCGGCTGCTCTACAAGCTCTACGTGCAGCCGTCGTACAACTTCTACGTCGCCGGGGGCGCGTCGCTGTTTCGCGGGTCCAATTTCACCAACCCGTTTACCAGGAGAGCGAGCGCAACCGCGGGTACACGATTTTTGCGTCGCTGGGCGGGGAGTACCGTTTCGCCCGGCGGCTCGGCCTCGGCGGCGGGGCCAGCCTCAGCTACCTCGTGCAGCGCTCGGCCGTGCTCGACCGGAACGAGGTAGTTCCCCTGGCCGAGCTGGGCCTGCACTACTACTTCTGACCTCGGCGCCCGTTCAGGCGCGTTCGGCCAGCGGGGCGCCTTTCGGCGGGCTCTTCGACGGGCCGCAGGCGGTTTTCCGAAAAGCGCGGCAGGAGCGGGAGGGCGTCCACGTCCATGCAGTAGCGCACGTCCTCCTCGGCGCCCAGGTCGGCGAGGCGGCGGGCGTTGTCCGAGCGGCGCAGCGCTCCGGCCACGTCGTCGCGGTCGCGCACGTACTGCGAAAAGGCCACGTGCGCCGTGTCGGTCGTGACGGTCGGCTCGTCGCCGCCCCAGAGGCGGTGCAAGAGAAGCCCCGCGCAGAGGGTGTCTTCCAGCGAGATGCGGCCGGACTGCCCCGCGCAGACGAGCGTCACGTCGCGCCCGGCGGCCCGGACGCGCTCGACCACGCGCTCGGCGTTGAGGAAGCAGCCCACCAGGAGCTCGTCGGCGCTTTGAGCGCGGGCGAGGGCGAGCGTGCCGTTGCTGGTGTTGAGAATGACGTCGCGCTCCTCGACGGTCTCGCGCGTGTAGTCGTGCGGCGAGTTGCCCAAGTCGTAGCCCTCGATCTTCTCGCCGCCCTGCTCCCCGCCCAGGCGGTACACGTCGCGGTCCAGGTTCGAGGCAATACGCCCGGCCTCGGCCATGTCCGTGACCGGCAGGACCGCGCGCGCCCCGTTCGCCAGCGCCGTCACGATGGTCGAGCAGGCGCGCAGCACGTCGATCACGACGACGGTGCGGCCCGTCAGGTCAGCCTCCTCGACCGTCTCGCTGGTGAGAAATACTTCGGCGTTCATGTTTGGGGTTTGGGAGTGTGGGAGTGTGGGGGTGCGGGAGTTCTCGGAGCGCAAGGGTTACGCCAAGTTTGGCGAGGACGATGGCGGCGAAAGAGGGCGTCGGCAGCACGAACTTCGTGGCGGGCGAAGAGCCCGAAAGGAAGCCTCACGGCTCGGCTCTGACGTGACGCGCTACAAAAAACGAAACCGTACGCTCACCCCCAAACTCCCGCACCCCCAAACTCACTTGTAAAACGGCGTGTTGCGCACCTCGGCGATGAGCGTGCGGCGGCGGCCCTGCACCTTGACCGTGCTGCCTTCGTTGGTAAAACGCTCCGCGTTAGGCACGTAGCCGAGGCCGATGCCTTGTTCGAGCACAGGCGACTGCGTGCCGCTGGTGACGGTGCCGATCTCTTCTTCATTCGCGTCGAGAAGCGCCTGCCCGTGGCGTGGGATGCCGCGCTCGACGGCGACGAAGCCCACCAGCTTGCGACGGGGGCCTTCTTCTTTGAGCTTCTTCAAGGTGTCGCGGCCCACGAAATCGCCGGCCTCGGGTTTGACAACCCAGCCGAGGCCCGCTTCGATGGGATTGGTCTCTTCGGTCAGGTCCTGACCATAGAGGCAGAGGCCTGCCTCCAGGCGCAGCGTGTCGCGCGCCCCGAGGCCCACCGGCTTGAGCCCCCGGTCCTCGCCCTCCTCCAGAATGGCGTCCCACACGGCGGGGGCGCGCTCGGCGTCGCAGTAGATTTCGAGCCCCTTCTCGCCGGTGTAGCCGGTGTAGGAGAGCGTCGCGCGCTCCGACCCGAAGAACGCACCGCCGGGTACGTCCAGCGAGTGGTAAAAGCTGAGTTTCTCGACGGGCGCGTCGGTGAGCCCCGAGAGGATCTCGAACGAACGCGGTCCTTGAAGCGCCAGCAGGGCCGTCTCGTCGGAGGCGTTCTCCAACTCGGCGCCCGCCTCGTTGCAAGACTGCATCCAGGCGAAGTCTTTTTCGATGTTGGCCGCGTTGACGACCAGCATGTACTCCTCTTCCGCGAGTCGGTAGACGACCAGATCGTCGAGGACGCCGCCCTCGGGGGTGCACATGGCTGTGTACATCACGCGCCCGTCGTAGAGGGTCGAGGCGTCATTGGTGACGAGGTGCTGCACGAAGTCGAAGGCCTGAGGGCCGCGCGCGAAGATCTCGCCCATGTGGCTGATGTCGAAGAGGCCGGCCTGCCCGCGTACCGCGTGATGTTCTTCGATGATCGAGTCGTACTGCACGGGCATATCGAAGCCGCCGAAGTCGGTCATTTTGGAGCCGAGCGCCTCGTGGCGGTCGTGCAGCGGGGTTTGCTTGAGCACGTCGGGCATGGGGGCGTGGGGAAGCGAGAGCGTCCGTAAAGGGTAGTGCGGCGGGAGCGGAAGGTCAACGCCGCGCGTTTGAGGAATGTGTTCGTCCGCCGGTTCGCCCGCTCGCGTTGCTCGCTCGATGGTAGATAGCCCGCTCGCTTGCGGCTCGCTTGATGGTGGATGGTTTTCGTCCCGCTGTCGCGTTGCCAAGTGAAAACCATCCTCCATCTACGATCCACCATCTCCCAAGCCGAGCGCCGCGTCGAGGTCGCCGGCGGCGAGGTGGCGGCGCGCGGTCTGGAGGGCGCGCACGTAGCGCCCCAGGGCGTCGAGGAGGGGGCCTTCGTTGCCGGTCAACTCCTCGCGCGTCTCGGGCGAGGGCCCCTCGCGGCCCCAGACGAGCGAGCGGTAGGCCGGTGGCATGAGCGCGCGGAGTGCCGCGTGGTCGCCCTCGTCGCTGGCAACCTCCGTCAGCGCAGCGGAGAGGAAGGCGGGCAGGTCGCGCGCAGTGGCGGCGAGGCGGTCGTGGCGCGCGGCGGGCAGCACGCGCCTCTCCGCGCCGGTGGCCTCGACGAGCGCGCACAGGTCGGGGTGGCGCTCGCGCAGTTCCGCTTCTCCGCCGCCGTCTGCCTCGGGCGGACAGAGAAAGTACGTGCCTCCATCGAAGCGCGCCGCGTCGGCGCTGGGGGGTGGCGCCTCTGCGCGGGTCGCGGGCACTGGGTGGCCACCGACGAACGGCACGCCCCCAGGCAACGTCTCGGCGGCGTGGCGGGTGATGGGCCGCTTCACCGCGCCGGTGTCGGTGACGAGCGTACCCGGCTCCAACTGGGAGGCCAGTTCCTCCAAGCGGCGCAGCGCGGTGATGAGGCGACCCGTCAGCACCACGAGGTCCGCCCCCGCCACCGCCGCGTCGAGCGAGGCGGCCTTGCGATCGATGGCGCCGGCGGCCTCGGCGGCTTCGAGCGCATCGGGGGCGCCCAGGCCGGTGACGGTCAGCTCGGGCCGGGCGGCCTTCCACGCCAACGCCAGTGACGAGGCGGCGGGACGCCCCGCGCTGAGCAAGGCAACGTGCTGGATTGCGCCGGGAGCGGGGTCTTCGGAAGCGTTCGAGAGATCGTCCATCTATCGTAATTTTGCTTCGGGCGAATAGAGCGCGAGGCGCCTGTCCCTTATGTTTGGAACCGACATTCTATCCGCTTCGCGCGGCGGGCTGCTGCGGAGGGACCTTCTGGGGCGACTCCCGGCCGGGCACGGCCGCCACGAGAAACGACCCCCGAACAAAAACCCACGAACCATGCTCCTGCCCATTGGCGACGACGACCGACGCTTCGAAGGTCCTGCGTACGTAACGTGGGTGCTTTTAATCGCTAACGTGGGCGTCTTCTTCATGCTCCAGCAGGCGGGCACGGGCGAGGCCTTCGACTACGGGTGGAGCGTCATTCCGCAGGAAATCACCACTGGCACCGACCTTACGACCCCGCAGACCGTCGAGGCACGGGGCGAGCGGGTGCAGATCCCGCAGGCGCCCGGCCCGTCGCCCATCTACCTCACGATCCTGACGGCGATGTTCATGCACGGGGGCTACCTGCACCTGGGCGGCAACATGTTGTACTTGTGGATCTTCGGCGACAACGTCGAGCACCGCTTCGGCTCGGGCGTTTTCCTGACGTTCTACCTGGTAAGCGGCCTCGCGGCCACGCTCGCGCAGATCCTGCTCGATCCCGACGGGGTGATCCCAAACCTGGGCGCCTCGGGGGCCATCTCGGGCGTGTTGGGGGCCTACCTCGTGCTCTTCCCGCGCAACCGGGTCAGCGTGATTCTCTTCTACTTCGTCGTGTCGCTGCCGGCGGTGGTGGTGATCGGGTTCTACATCGTCTTGCAGTTCGTCGAAGGCTTCGGGGCGACGATGACCGCAGAGGGCACCGCCGGCGGCGTGGCCTACGGGGCGCACATTGGCGGTTTTTTCGCCGGGCTGGCGATGGCGCTGCTGCTGCGCGGCGTGATCGGCCCGGACGACGACCGCCCGCCGCGACGAGGAAGACGACGGCCGCGTCGCCCGCGCCGGTGAAGGAGCACGCGGTTTGAGGCATGGGCCAATCCGATTGAGGCATGGGCCAATCCGAAATCCAGAATCCGAAATCCAAAATCGCCCTGCTATGGAGCGGGGGCAAGGACGCGCTGTTGGCGCTCCTGGCATTGGAAGAGACCGGCCACGCGCCCCGCGTGCTCGTAACGACGGTCGCCGGCCCCGACGAGGAAGTCACGATGCACGGCGTGGGGCTGCCGCTCATCCGGGCGCAGGCGCGGGCGCTGAGGCTCCCGCTCGTGGTGATGCGCCAGCCGGAAGGCGCCTCGAACGAGAAATACGAACGCCTCCTCGCCGAGACGATCGCGCCGCTGCGGGCGGAGGGCGTCGAGCGCGTGGCCGCCGGCGATCTCTTTCTGGAGGACGTGCGTGCCTACCGTGCCGACCTGCTTCGGCGCTTGGGCTTCGAGCCGGTTTTCCCGCTTTGGGGAAAAGATTCGGAGACGCTCGCGCGGCGGTTCGTCGGGGGCGGTCACCGCGCGATCGTGTGCAGCGTGGACACCGAGCAACTGGGCGCGTCCTTCGCCGGGCGTGTCTACGACGCGGTCTTCTTGGCGGACCTGCCGGCGGGCGTGGACCCGTGCGGAGAGCGCGGGGCGTTTCACACCTTCGCCTGCGGCGGCCCGCGCTTCGAGGAGGCGGTGCTGATCGCGGTCGGAGGCCTCCAGACGGGTGGACGCATGGCGCGAGCTGCGTTGCGGCTAAGGCAGTGACGTGTTGCATTATTTTTTAGTATGGGTAATGTCAGAAGTATGGGTAATGTCAGAGAGGTGAGCCCGAAAAGTTGTACCACCGGGTAGGTTAAGAAAAACTTGGGTCGCAGGCGGTATCTTCTCTCCTGACCAACCAGAGAGAAGAACTCGCCACGGCCAGCAAAACATACAGTGCCAAATTCAAATTCCAAGTCGTCCTCGAGGTGCTCCAGTCGGAGCGTTCGCAGGCGGAGATCGCCCGAGCCTACGGGCGCCACATCCGGTCACGGTCTCGAACTGGAAAACGCAGTTCCACAGGCGAGGGAGCGAAGGTCTTCGGCGGCTCGGATGAACTGAAACGCCAGCAGAAGAAAATCGCCGACCTCGAACAGCTCCTCGGTAAGAAAGAGGTTCTCCTCGCTGGGGCGTGCTTTAGCGGGTCATCAAGAGGTCCGTTTCTGTGGCCCGTTGCTTGGAATCCTGCACTGCCGCGTCCGGCGCTGCTGAGTGGCTGGCATGCTGCCCGTCTTGTTTGGTCTCGGGCGCGCCTTGCAGTTTGAGATCTCCTGCTCTGCCCTCACGCCGATAACCGTGGGATTCCCTATCGAGTCACCCGTATTGAGGCGTCAAGAGGACGCTACGGGTGAAGCGCAAAGCCCGCTGGTAGCCTTCTTCGTCGAAGTATCCCGACAGATCCTCAAAACCCAAAGCCCTGCTGGCCCATATACTCAAAAGAATGAACAAACAGTTAATTGGCTGAGTCGTCGGTTCGGCGATTACGGGTTCGGGGCGGCTCGCGCGTTACTGAAGTGCATCTTGAAACCCTTTGCGCCCTGACCGCCCGCGCCAGAGGCGCCTGTGCGCCTGCGCTGCCGCCATTACGTCGCTCGATGACCGGCTCCCGTGTCCTCCACCCCCAACCCGCTGGACGAAATCTTTCAGGCGGTGCTGGGCGGGGACGAGGACGCCTTCGACGCGCTCTTTCGGCGGCTTCACGCCCCGCTGCTCGGATACGCCCGGAGCCTTCGCGCTGAGCAGGGAGAGGCCGCCGACGCCGTCCAAAACGCCTTCGTTCGGCTGTGGACGCAGCGCGAGACCTTCGATGCGAGCGGCTCGGTGCGCGCGCTTCTCTACACGATGGTTCGCAACGACATGCTCAGCCGAAAGCGCAAGGAAAGCCGCCGCCGCGAGTTGCGGGGCGCACACGCAGGACCTGAGAAAGGGCCACGCACCCCGAGCGAACACGCCGCAGGGCGCGCTTTGCGGCAGCGCGTGCAAAAGTGGATCGCCGCGCTCCCAGAGCGGCGGCAGGAGGCGTTTCGCCTCAGCCGATTCGCCGACCTGACCCACGAAGAGATCGCTCGCGTCATGGACATCTCGCCACGCACGGTCGAAACGCACATCCGCTTGGCGCTCGAAGACCTGCGCGAGCGCCTGACCGCTTACGACCCGGACCTTTTGCCCTCCTGACGCCCTGTCCGACATGAAAGACCGTTCAGGCCAGCGCCGCGCGCCAAGCGAGTTGCCCCCCGACGAGGGAGCGCCAGGCGAAGAGGAAACGCTCCCCGAACACGTCCGGCAGCTTCTGGAAGACTATCCGGAGGCGGAGCGCCGCAAGCTGCGGCACGCTTGGAAGCTCGCTGGGCAAGGGCGCCCCGAGACGCCGGCCGCAGAAACGACTGAAACGGCACTCAAGGAGATCAAACGGCGCGCCGAAGAGACGCCCGCGCCGCCGGCTCGAACGAATGCCGGGGAGCGCGGACCGGAGCCCGGCCGCGCCGAAGATAAGCGCCACCGGAAGCCGGCCCGGTTTCGATGGAGGCTCGCTGCCGCCGCGCTCGTGCTCTGCACCCTTACCGGTGGGCTTGCGTGGTGGGTGCTTCGTCCCGCCGAGGTGGTCGCCCCGGCAGGTCAGTCCCGCGTGGCCGTGCTCCCGGACGGCTCGACCGCTGAGCTCAGCGGGGGTACGGAGCTTACCTACTACCGCTACTTCTGGCGAGAGGGGCGGCGCGTGCACCTGCAGGGCGAGGCCTTCTTCGAAGTGACCAAAGGGGAGGCCCCCTTTCTCGTGGATACCTTCAACGCGACGGTCCGCGTGCTGGGCACGACCTTCAACGTGCGCGCTTGGCCGACCGACATGACGCCCGACACGCGCGTGACGCTGGTGCAGGGGCGCTTGGCCTTCTCGGCTGACCCGTCCGCGCGCGGCGACCGGACCGTCGTGCTCTCGCCTGGAGAGGCGAGCCGCGTCGGGGCCAGCGACCGCGCGCCCGCCGCGCCGTCGCCGGCAGACACCGGCAGGGCCCTCACGTGGCGAAGGGGGGGGGTCGCGTTCTCTGACCAGCCGCTCGGCACCATCGCAGATGAGATCCAGCGCCGGTTCGACGTGCCCGTTCGCGTCGAACCGGGTTCGCTTCGCCGCCGGCGCGTCACCTTCTATCGCCGGAAGGTGTCGTCCGCCCAAGAAGCGACGGAAGACCTCTGCGACTATCTTCGGGCCGAGTGTACCCGCCGGGGCGACACCTTACGCATCAGCGGGGGACCTCGCTGAGTTCCTTCTTTTGCGCCTTTCGGCTTAGCCCATTTCCACGGCATCCCGCTCTTTCATTCGTGTGCCTCCTCGCTCGACCTTTGCTCGCTACCTGCCAGCGGCCGCCGGCAGATGGCAGGGCTCGCCGCGGCCTGCGGTTTGGCCTCGCTCTGGCTCTCCTGCTTCTTGCCTCAGCATGGCCCCGCGGTGCCCGCGCGCAGAGCGGCGACGGGCGACCCGCTCCTGACTCGACGCTGACGCTGCACGTGGAAGACGCGCCGCTACAGGCTGTGCTCGAAAGGCTGCGGCAGAAAGCCCGGATCGATCTGATCTATACCTCCCAGCTGGTAAGGGGCCACCGCGTCACGTGCAAGATCGAAGCGCAGTCCCCCAGTGCGCTGATGCGGTGCGTTCTGCGCGGCACCGGCCTCCGCTACCGCCGGCTTTCGTCCGGCACGTTCGCGCTGAAAGAAGAAACGGCACGCGAGGAGAATGCCTCGCAGACGGTGCTGGCAGGAGTCGTCCGCACGGCCGCGCCCGGCGGAGAGGGCGTCTCCGGCGCGTTCGTCTGGGCGCCCGCCTTCGCAAAAGGAACGACGACCGACAAAGCGGGCTTCTTTCGCCTTGCGCTCCCGACCGGCGCGGCCCTCGCCGACTCGGCGAGGGCAGAAGCGGCAAGCGCGGATACGGTCGCCGTTTTCGTTTCCCACGTAGGGTATGCGTCGGCTCGCCCCCTCCTTGCGCCACGCGCCTCTGCAGACGAGGAGAAGGAGCGCGTGACGATTCGGCTTCATCCCACGCCTGTGGCCCTCCCGCCCGTAGCGGTCGAAGCGCAGCCGTCCGCGGATGAAGAGCGCCTGAGCACGGCCCGCCTTCGCCCAGCTCAGGTCGAGAGCGTTCCCCCTTTCTTGGGTGAGACGGATCCAATAGACATCCTGAGGCTTCTTCCCGGGGTGCAGTCGGAGGGAGCCGCCGGGCTGAGCGTCCGGGGCAGCGGGCCCGAGCAGAACTTGGTGCTTCTCGACGGCGCTCCGGTCTACAACGCCTATCATGCGCTCGGCTTTCTGTCAGTGTTCAATCCTTCGGTCGTGCGCGGGCCGGAGTTCAGAACCGGGCGGTTCCCGGCGCGCTACGGCGGGCACCTCGCGTCGGTGCTCTCCTTCCGCACTCGGGAAGGAGACCCGGCAAGTTACGACGGGAGCGCCTCCCTCGGGCTCATCAACGGGAACGTGTTCGCGGAGGGCCCTCTCGGGGCAGAGCGCGGATCGTTCGCCCTGGGCGCGCGGCGCTCGTTCGTCGGCGAGCTGGCGCAGCCGCTCCTCTTGGGCACCGACTCCCCCTTTCGCTTCTGGGACCTCAACGCCGTTGCCGGCTACGATCTCACGCCGCGCGATCACCTGCGCCTGAGCCTGTATGCTGGGCGGGACGACTACCGCGACCGCTTCGAAGAGGACAGCGGCTCGGGGCGGGCGTCGTCCGCCGACATCGGGCTGGAGTGGGGCACGCAGTTGGCCACGCTGCGCTGGGACCACGCCTTTAGTGGGTCCCTCTCCGGCAGCGCCGTACTCTTTGCGAGCGACTACGACTACCGGAGCTTATACCGATCGGAGACGAGCCGGGAAGGCATCGGCCAAAAATCAACCCGCCTGAATTTCGTCTCGGGAGTGCGCGACGTGGGGCTACGGGCGGATTTTGACTACGCGCCGGCATCGCGGCACGACGCGCGCTTCGGGTTCGCGCTCACACGCCACCGATACCGGCCCGGCGAGCGCGACTTGCGGCAATCGAGCACACGCGAGGGCGTCATCCGCGACACGGCGCTCACGCCGGGCGCCGAGCCCCGCACGACCGAATGGGCGCTCTACACGGAGGACGAGGTGCAGCTCTCCTCGCGCCTAAGCGCAAACGTGGGAGTGCGCGGCTCGGGGCTTTTTACGGGCGAATCGCTTTACGCCACGCTCGAACCGCGCCTCTCGGTGCGCTACGCTCCGGCAGAGGCGCTGGCCGTGGAAGCCTCCTACAGCCGCATGGCGCAGTACGTCCATCAGCTCTCGACCAGCGCGCTGGGTCTGCCCATCGACCTCTGGGTCCCGGCCACGCCTCGGGTCGGTCCGGCGCGCGGCCATCAGGTCACGACCGGACTTGCCCATGATTTCGGCGGCGGTTTCGAAGGCACGCTCGAAGGGTACTACAAGTGGATGACGGGTCTCGTCGAATATGAAGATCCGACCGGCGCTCCTTTGAGCGGAAGCTGGGAGGAATTGGTCGAAGCGGGTCGGGGCCGCTCCTACGGCGTGGAGCTGCTTCTCGAAAAGCACGGGGGCGCGACGACCGGCTGGCTCAGCTACACGCTCTCGCGTTCGACGCGCACCTTCGAGGGGCTCAACGGCGGCGAGCCCTTTCCCTTTCGGTACGACCGCCGCCACGACCTCACGCTGACGCTCGCCCATCAACTCACCAGCTATCTCGAACTCACCGGCACTTGGGTGTACCGCACCGGGAACGCGCTCACGTTGCCCGAGAGCGGCGCGCCCGTCCCTGCGAATACTCGCCCGGGCGGCGTGCGCAACAGCGACCGGCTCCCGGCCTACGAGCGACTGGACGCGGGCGCGCGCTTCACATTCTCGGGCGGGGGTGCCGGCCACCAGCTCTACCTCGGCGTCTACAACGCCTACGACCACGCCAATCCGTTTTTCGTCCGCCTCGGCGAAAAGCTCTTCGAAGAGACTCCTCCCGAAGGGCGGCCTTACCGGACCATTCGGAAGATCGTGACGCTCCCCACCGTCCTTCCGGCCCTCCGCTACACGATCATGTTCTGACTACGTGCAGACGCCGTGAGAGCCCCCTGCTCTTTCTACGAACCCTCACGCCTCCTTGCTGAATCGCTTCCACAGGCAGCCTCGAGAAGCAGAAGATGCAGCCGAGACACGAAAATAGAACACAGTACTTTCGAGAACAGGAGTGGACGACGCGAAAGTTTGTGCTGCCCTTGCTCCGCAAGTTTGCACAAATCGACGGGCACGCGTCGGTGCTGGAGATTGGATGCGGAGAGGCCGGCAACCTGAAGCCGTTCTTAGACATCGGCTGCGAGCGAATCGTCGGTGTTGACAAGACAGCATCGAAAATACGGAAGGCAAGAAACTTCCTGCCGGACGGCTCGCAGAGCATTGAGTTACTCTGCGAAGACATCTACGACGTGAAAGGGCTGGGCACGTTCGACGTCGTGCTGGTGAGGGATACCCTCGAACACATCCACGGCCAAGAGCGCTTCATGTCCTTTATCAAGCGGTTCGTGGGGACCGGCGGCGTCGTTTTTCTGGGGTTTCCTCCGTGGCACAATCCGTTCGGTGGGCACCAGCAGATGTGCAAGGGCCGGTTCATTTCCAAGGTGCCGTACCTCCACATTCTTCCAGCCTCGATCTACCAGTTTATTTTAGAAGCCTCCGGTGAGGAGAAACGCAAGGTGAACAACCTGCTCGAAATAAAAGCGACCGGGATCACGATCGAGCGGTTCGAAGACATCCTGCAGAAGACGGGCTACGGAGCGCTGCAAAAGACATTGTATTTCATCAATCCCCACTACGAAACGAAATTCGGCCTGAAGCCGAGAAAGCAGCTCTCGCTCATTTCGGCCATTCCTTACCTGCGGAATTTCCTGATTACGACCTGCTACTATGTCGTGTCTCCCAAGGACTCGAGCCTTGCTTCAGAGAAGCATTCGCTGCTTTCCTACGCGAGTGCTTAAAGGGCGATTGAGCGCCTCAAAACGGCCGGTATAGCTTCGCTTTTTCCCGAACCTCTACGAAAGCTACCATGCTAAACCCGCACTTCTTTTCTGCCGTTGCGCTTCTTTCAGCCGGCGCCTTGCTTCTATCCAGCTGCAGCGAGCTCGTTGGCTCTGACCCGCCCGAGGAGACGCAGCCCGACTTCCAAGACGCGCGCGGCACGATCGGTCGTATCGACGCTTCTGTCTCCGAGAGCAAAGCGCGCCTCGTCGTCTATCCGGAATCCGAGCCCGGGAACCGCTACTGCCTCGAAGACGGAGCGCTTCCCGAAAAGCTCAGGCGCGCTGGCGTGGCAGTGCGCTTCACCGGGAACCGCGAGGAAATTCCGCCGAACGTCCGGCTCGCTTGCTTACCGCTTGAGCTCATCGAGATCGAAGGAGCCGCGCAAAGGGCAAACGAGAAGATCTCCCCCGTCACCATTGATTCGGAGATAGAGCCGGGTGAGTATCCAGACGACGGCTACCGAGTCGTAGAAGTCGTCGGCACTGACACGCTCGCAGATGCTCGCCCCGAGTTTCCCACTGTGAAAGTCGGCACGCTCCGGACGGACACGTTGGCCCTGCGAGTCCAGTACAGCGGCGGTTGCGAAGAGCACGAATTCGAACTCGTTGCGGAGGATTCTTTCATGGAGAGCAGTCCCGTTCAGGCAGGCGTCAGGCTCTTCCACGACGGCAACGGAGACATGTGCGAAGCGCTACCGACCGAAACGATACGGTTCGACCTGACCCCTCTGCGGGAGCGCCATCAGGAAATGTATGGAGTCGATTCGAGCGTTATGCTCCTTCGTTTCTATCTGGGCGAGGAAAGGCGCCTGCTCGTGAGGTACGAGTTTTGAGCCGTTCCGGGCGACGCGGAAGTGCAGGCTTTGGCTTCAGCTGAGAGACCGCACCTTTTTCACGAGGCGCCTGACGACGCCCCGGCTCACGTCCGTCGCAAAGGGTCCCTCGGCGAGGAGTTGCCGCCGCGCTTTGGGCACACGCATTACCTCCTCGGCGCCGACGGCCCGGGTCCCCGAGCAATCCGCCCACGCGCAAGAGGTCTTCCCAGCTTTCTTCGATGACGGAAGGGCGCACGCGGCAAGAGCGCAAGCCTGTCCAGCAGCCCGTAGTCGGCCTCGCGCTCGATCCGCCCAAAGCGCACATCCCTGATGTCGGCGAGGCGCGGGCTGAACTGGCAGCCCAGAAGCCCAAAGAGTCCAAAGCCTACGTCGCTATTTACTGATGCGTGAATAAGTCCGTAAACTTTTTTATGCTGTTGGCAACTCGAGTGAGATCGCCAACAAGCGCCCGCTACGCCATGAGCCCAAGAGTCCAATCTCGACCCCAGTGACGAGCGCGAAGCAATCCGTCTCCGTGCTTTCGATCTCGCCGAAGAAGGTTGGAGGCAAAAAGACATTGCCGAGGCGCTCGGCGTGACCGAAGGAGCCGTCAGCCAGTGGCCCGGGGAAAGCCCGAGAAGGGGGCAAAGAAGCGCTTCGGACGCCCTCGCCGTCCAGCAGGTCGCCCGCCCAAGCTATCCGACCAGGAGCGCCAGGAGAAACTTCCGGCCTTGCTCCGGGAAGGAGCCGAAGCCTTCGGCTTTCCCTTCGGCTTTCATGGAGACGTGTGGACACGCTCGCGCCGCTTTTTGACCGCCGCCGCATTTCGTTTGCGTCCCGCCAGAAATGGGACGTGAGTGTTCCAAATGTCACTTTGAGAAGCCTGCTGCGGGGAGCCAACAGGCCCAGCAGCCGCTCTCGCCGGGGTCGGGATGGCGGAACGCAACGCTTTTGTAGTTTCGTGTAAAGGATGAACGAAACGGGGGCGGGGTCGTTAAGGCGCCAAAGAAGGCCCGCCCCGCTGCTTCCAAACGCCCCGCTCCCGTGTTCGCCCCTGAAGGTTATCCCATTATCGGTGCTTCCGTCGGGGTCGGCACGCTCCTGGCCGGCACCGGCTGGTGGTGGGGGGGGGCTGCCGGAGCGCTCGCCGTTGTGCTGGGCTTCGCGGCGGTGGCCTTTACGCTCTACTTCTTCCGCGATCCCGACCGCACGCCCCCGCCCGGTGCCGAGGGACTCCTGCTGGCCCCTGCCGACGGCAAGGTGGTCGAGATCGTCGAGAATGAAGACGAGCCGCTCTATCTGGGAGGCGAGGCCACGCGCGTTTCGATCTTCCTCTCGCCGCTGAACGTGCACGTCAATCGCGTGCCGGTGAAAGGGCAGATCGAGTACGAAAACTACGTGCCGGGCGAGTACCTGGTGGCTTGGCACCCGAAGGCCAGCAAGAAGAACGAACGCTCCGAACTGGGAATGCACCACGACCCGAGCGGCACGAAAGTGCTCTTCAAGCAAATCGCCGGGGCGGTGGCGCGGCGCATCGTCTACCACCTGCGCGAAGGCGACCGCGCGAAGGCCGGCGAGCGCTTCGGGCTGGTGCGCTTCGGCTCGCGCATGGACGTGATCGTGCCCCCGTCGGTGGAGGTCACGGCGGAGGAGGGGGATCGCGTACGCGGCGGCGAGAGCGTCCTCGGGGAGTTGCCGGACGCTCCGGCATCCTCTCGAGAGAAGACTTCACTGGAAGACCGTACGTCACCGGAAGACCGTGCGTCTGCTGAGTCCCAACCGGCCTCCCCGGCAGCGGCCTCCTGACGCCCGGCCGCGTGCTATCACCCGTTCGTTGTCTTTCATCGGACCACGCACCCGATGCCTGACTCTCACCCTTCGACAGGTTCGCCTGAACAATCTGCTGCCGACGGGGCGTCGCCCGCTCAGGAAGGCGACGGGGCCTCGCGCAACGCAGACGTGGACGTGTCTCCCGGCGGCGCCTCGAACGGTGCTTCCTCGAACGGCGCTTCCTCGAAAGGAACCTCAAAGAACGGGGCCTCCCCGAATGGTAGCCCAGCCCTGCACGAGCGTTTCAGCGCCTACCGCGCCGAGCGCCGGGAGGAGCGCGAACCGCGCCGTCCCGAGGTGGCCGTGCCGTCGTTTTTCACGCTGCTGAACCTTTTTTGCGGATTCCTTGCGCTCACGCAGGTCTTCGAAGGCGAGTTCACGCGCGCCTGCTGGCTGATCGTGCTGGCAGGCTTCTTCGACGCGCTCGATGGCCTCACCGCCCGCCTCGCCGACGCGCAGAGCCCCTTCGGCGTGGAGCTCGACTCGCTGAGCGACGTGGTCTCCTTCGGCGTGGCGCCGGCGTTCCTGGTGTGGAACTATGGGCTGGACGCCTTCGGCCCGCTGGGCATGATCGTGGCGGCCCTTCCGGCGCTCTGCGGGGCCGTCCGCTTGGCGCGTTACAACGTGGGCTTCGACGGGAAGAAGAGCGACTACTTTTCGGGGTTGCCCGTCCCGGCGCAGGCAGTGACGATGGTGGCGCTCATCCTCACCCTCGAAAGCCCCGACTGGTTCACCCTCTCCGGCGAGGCGAGCCTGCCGGTGCTCATTCCGGTCGTGCTCATCCTGGCGGGCCTGATGGTGTCGAACGTGCGCTTCGGGGCCTTCCCCAAGCCGAAGCTCTCCTACATTCGCGCGCATCCGTACAAGGTGGGGGCCTACGTCGTGGGCGTGTTCTTGCTGCCGTTTTTGCAGGAGCTGGCGTTGCTGTTGGTGCTGGCCGGCTACATCCTCACCGGTGTCGTGATGAGCGCCTACCGCCTGGGAAAGGCCGTCATGAACGCCCCCGTCGAGCGCGAAGAACGCGCCGCCGACGAGGGCTAACCCCGAACGAGCGAAGCCACCCTCACGCAAATAAACCCGAAACCGCCGAAGGCGCATGTACAAAGCCCGCGTCCACGTCACGCTTCGTCCGTCCATCCTCGACCCGCAGGGCAAAGCCGTCCAACAGGCCCTCCAGAATCTGGGCCGCGAGGCCGTCGAGGAGGTACGCATCGGCAAGTACGTCGAGCTCTGGATCGACGAGGCCGACCGCGCGGATGCTGAGCGCCACGCCCAGGCCGCCTGCGAAGAGCTCCTCGCCAATCCGGTGATGGAAGACTTCACCGTCGAGTTGGAAGAAACCGCCGAGGCGCCCGCTGACGCTTCCGTAGAAGAAGCCGACGCTTCCGTAGGAGAGGCGGCTCCGGCCTGAGCCTCCGTTTTTGTGGTCGTTCTTCCTCGCGCCCTCTTTTTCACAAACGCTCGCTTCGACTGCCATGCTCACCTCGTCCGACGTGCTCTTCGACCGGCCGCCGCGCAACACCCGCCCGCAGAGTGCCGACCCACAGGTGGCCCCCCCGGAGGAAGCCCCGCCGGAGGAAGCCCCGCCGGAGACCGAGGACGTGCCCACCGAGGACACGGACTATCGCCTCGATGAGCCGTGGAGCGTCATCCTGTACAACGACGAGATTCACACGTTCGAGGAGGTCATCGGTCAGCTTCGCAAGGCCACCGGCTGCACGCGCGGGGAGGCCGAGGACTACGCTTGGGAAGTCCACTCGACCGGCAAGTCCGCCGTCTTCGAGGGAGAGTTCGAAGAGTGCTTCGAGGTGCAGGGCGTGCTGCGCGAAATCCAGCTCGTCACCGAGATTGAAGGATGATGAGGCGATTTTGGGTTGCAGATTTCTGACCGGCGATTTTCGATCGGCGAATTTACGAAGTGTCGTCAAAGCGGTCCGTTGAAAACAGGTCGCCGGCGGGGGGCGCGTCGCCGGTGAGGCGGGCGGCGAGGCAGCGGCCCAGGTGGAAGCCATAGGCCATGCCGTGGCCGGTGAGGCCGGCGGCCCAGTAGCTGCCCGGCAATCTCGGCACCGCGCCGATGCAGGGCACGCCGTCGGGCGAGAAGCCCATCGTGCCGGCCCAGCGCTCCGTGACCGGCGCGCCGCTGGCGTGTGGAAAGTACTCCGCGAGGTAAGCTTCGAGGTCGGCCTGGAGGGCCTCGGTGGGGTCGGTCGCGTAGCCGACCTCCTTCGCGCGGTGCAGGTGGCGCGCCCCGCCCAGGAGCACGCGCCCACCGGCGCTCTGGCGGAGGTAGAAGAAGCCCTCGTGCGAGTAGACGGGGGCCGTCAGCCAGCGCGGCAGCGGAGCGGTCGCCAGCATCTGCGCGCGCACCGGCCGCACGAAGCGCGAGAGGGCAGGGTAGAGTTTCGGCAAATGGGCGTTGACGGCAAGGGCTACGCGCCTGGCGCGCACCGGGCGGACCGGCGTTTCCAGCAGCGCGGTGTGGCGGTCGTCTCCCGGCGGTACGATGCGTTCCACGGCGTGGTGCTCCAGGACGGTCGCCTTGCTGCGGGCGGCCACGTGGCGCACGAGCCTGCACGGGTCCAGCACGGCCCCGCTCTTGACGCGCAGCCCGCCCCGGAAGCCGCGCCCGCCGATGCGCTCGTTCAGCGCTGTCGGCGCGAGGTAGCCGGCGGTCACACCGTCCGCGCGCAACTGTTCGGCGGACTGGCGCAGCCGCCGGTCTTCTTCCATGCCGCCGGCCACGGTGAGGCTGCCGGTGGGGCGCAGGTCGAAGGCCGCGCCGTCCAGTTCGGCGGCGATCAGGTCGCGGTTTTTGCAGGTAAAGTGCAAGAGGCGACGCGCTCGCTCTGCGCCGTGCGTCGCGCGGTCGGCCTGGTAACAGCCGGAGGCGCCCTGAAGGAGGAAGCCCGCGTTGCGCCCGCTGGCGCCCGCCGCCAGCAGGCCGGCATCGAGCAACGCCACGTCCCACGCGGGCCGTCGGCGCCGCAGCCAGAAAGCCGTCGAGGCGCCCACGAGGCCGCTGCCTACCACGGCCACGTCACACTCGAACGCTGGGGCGCGGTCCCGCCGCTGCCAGAACGAGAGGGTCATGTTTGGGTGGACGGAAGATGGTCGATGGTTTTTGCGGCGCTGGCGGCGATGGCATCCTGAAAACCATCGACCATTTACTGTCGAGCAAGCCGAAGGGGGGCATCATCTCCCACTCACTCAAACCGCTCCCGCGCTGCGCCGACCATGTCATCGACCCGTTCGTTGAGCGGGTTGCCTGCGTGGGCCTTGACCCAGATCCACTCGACCTCGTGCGCCTCCGCAGCGGCAAGGAGCGCTTGCCAGAGGTCCTTGTTGGCCACCGGCTTTTTGGAAGCGGTTTTCCAGTCGTTGTCCTGCCAGTCGTCCAGCCAGCCCTGGTTGAAGGCGTTGGCGATGTATTTACTGTCAGTGTGGAGCTCGACCCGGGCAGGCTCGTCGAGGGCCTCGAGGGCCCGCAGCGCGGCGGTCAGTTCCATGCGGTTGTTCGTGGAGTCGGGAGTGCCGTCCTTGAGTTCTTTCGTTTTGCGACGCCCGGCCACGTCTTTTTCCTCGAAAAGAAGGACGGCCGCCCACCCGCCGGGACCGGGGTTGGGGCTGCACCCGCCGTCGGTGTAGATGGTGACGTCGTTCATGGGCGTGAAGCGCGAAGAGGGGCGGGGAGCGGGAGAAACGAAGCTACCGGCAGGCGCGGGCGCGACGAAAGCGCGCGGCGGGAAACGCCCGTGAAAAGGGAAGCGTGAAAACCACCGAGCGGGTTCGTATGTTTTCAACCACGCCCCCGCGAACCCGCCTGCCGCCGCCCTGCGCCCCGACCGGAGGACTGCCGTGAACCGTTTCCGCCTGCCCGGGGGGCCCTGCTGGGGCTCCTCCTCGCGCCCACCGCCCACGCGCAACGCCCCGACCGCAAGTCCCCCTTGCGCCCTTGCGCAAAGCCCCCTTGGGGGCAGCGCCTTGTCACGGCGCGCGGCACGCTCCTCGGCGGGGAGCCGATGCCGGCGCCCCGCGTCGTCGTCAAAGACGGCCCGGCAGCCCCCATCCTCGTCGCTGCGGCGGGCAAGGAGGGTCGCCTTTCGCTTCGGCTCCCCCCGGCCCGGCGGGTACGTGATGTACCCGCTGGGCGTCCACCACGAGGCGTTCGGGGAACTACCGCTGGCCGTGCAGGGTCCGTCCCCCGCCGAACGGTACGAAAAATACGCGGGCGAGGGCTTTCAAATTTTCAGCCCCTTTTTTCCCTAAGCGCGAGCGCGCGGCCATCGTTTCCTTCCGCGAGGAAGAACCCGAAAACTGACAACCGACGAAAACTGACAACCGACCTTTGAAATTCGTAGACCACGTCCAGATCAAGGTGCGCAGTGGCGACGGCGGGGCGGGCGCCGTGCACTTCCGGCGCGAGAAGTACGTCCCGCGCGGCGGGCCCGACGGCGGCGACGGCGGCGACGGCGGCTCCGTCTTCATCGAGGCGGACGAAAACCTTTACACGCTGATGGACCTTCGTCATGCACAGCACCAGTTTGCCGAAGACGGGGCCCCCGGCGGCCCGCAGACGGCCACCGGCAAGACGGGCGACGACATCGTGATGCGCGTCCCGCCCGGCACGGTCGCCCACGACGAAGGCGCAGGAACCCCTATCGGCGAAGTGACCGCGCACGGCGAGCGGCTCACGCTGGCGGAGGGCGGGCAAGGCGGGCAGGGCAACGCTGCGTTCAAGACCGCCACCAACCAGGCCCCGCGCCACGCGCAGGACGGCACGCCCGGTGAGGAAAAGCAGGTGACGCTCGAACTCAAGCTCCTGGCCGACGTGGGCCTCGTGGGGCTGCCCAACGCGGGCAAGTCCACCCTCATCAGCGCCGTCTCGGCGGCGGAGCCGGAGCAGGCGGAGTACCCGTTCACCACGCTCACCCCGTCGCTGGGGATGGTCTACGTCGGCGAGGAGGCGTCCTTCGTTATGGCCGATCTGCCCGGCATCATCGAGGGGGCCAGCGAAGGGAAGGGGCTGGGCACGCGTTTCCTGCGCCACATCGAGCGCAACGCGGTCTTGCTCTTCCTCATCCCCGTCACCACGAAGGACCTGGCCGGCGAGCTGGAGACGCTCTTGTCAGAGTTGCGCGCGCATGACCCGGCGCTTCTGGAAAAGCCGCGCGTCGTCGCCGTCTCAAAAATCGACGTGCTCTCCGAGGACGAGCGCGCGCTTCTGCCGGAGATTCTGGGGGAGGCATTCGGAGAGGAAGAGCTCGTGTTGCCTGTCAGCAGCGTCGCCCAGATCGGGATCGAGCAGCTGAAGCGTACGCTCTGGGAGCACGTCGCCGATGCGCGCGGGGCCGGGCAGGCGACGGTCGGGTAAGTTTCCTGGACAATGATGAACGGAGGAGTGGCGGATGGTGAACAGCGGCCGTTCTTTTAGCGAAGAACGGAAGCGTTGCGTGCTCCACTCACGACTCCCCACTCACGACTCCCTCTGCTCCGCGATGGATGACGATCAGCAGCGCGAGGTGGCCGAGCCGCCCGCCCCGTTATACCCGAACGAGGAAACCCCCGGCGAGGTGAGCCGCCCGCCTGACGACCGCGCCGAGAAGCGCGCGCTGGTCGGGCTGTCGCTCGTGCCGGGGGTAGGGCCGGGCCTCCTGCGGGCGCTGCTGGCACGCTTCGGCTCGGCCGTGGAGGCGAAAAATGCCCCGAAGCGCCGCCTCACCGAAACGCCTGGCGTGGGGCCGAAGACCGCGCAGGCCATCCGCAGCTTCGACGGGGCCGACGAAGTGGACGAGCAGCTCCGCCGCGCCGAGCGGGCCGGGGCGCGCCTCGTGCCCGCCTGGGACGGGCGCTTCCCGCGCCGCCTGCGCCGCATCTACGACCCGCCGGCGCTCCTGTGGACGCGTGGGGAGCTGGCCCCGCGCGACGAGCGTGCCGTTGCTATCGTCGGTACGCGGCGCTGCTCCGACTACGGGCGACGGCTGGCGCAACGCTTCGGCGAGGCGCTCGCGCGGCGTGGCTGCACCGTCGTCAGCGGGCTGGCCTACGGCATCGACCGAGCCGCCCACGAAGGCGCTCTCCAGGCCGGCGGCGGGCGCACGATCGCGGTCTTTGGCACCGGCATCGACCGCGTCTATCCGTCCAAGCACAAAGCCCTCGCGCGCCGCATCGCCACCGGGGGGCGTGGCGCGCTTTTGTCGGAGTTCCCGCTGGGGGCCGGGCCAGACCGCGGCCACTTCCCCGCCCGCAACCGCGTGATAAGCGGCCTCTGCGCGGGCACGCTCATCGTAGAGTCGCACGAGACGGGCGGGGCGCTCATTACCGCCCGCTAAGCCGTGGCGCAGAACCGCGAGGTCTTTGCCGTCCCCGGCGCGCTCACCAGCAGCGCCTCCGAGGGCACCAACCGCCTCATCCAGCGCGGCCACGCCAAGCTCGTGATGACCCCCGAGGACCTGCTGAGCGAACTCAACTTGCCCGTCCTGCCCGACGACGAAGAAGTAGCGACCGAAGCGGAGACCAGCGACGCGCCCGGCCCCGCCGCCGACCTCGACGGGGCCGAAAAGAAGCTCTACGACGCTCTTGAGGCTGATCCCCAGCACATCGACGTGCTCTGCGAAGCGGCGGGGCTGGACGCCTCGAATGCGCTGGTGCACCTGCTGGCGCTGGAGTTCAAGGGCCTGGCGCGCCAGATGGCCGGGAAGCAGTTTTACAAGGTGTGAGGGGTGCGGGGGTGTGGGGGTTTGGAAGTGTTGCTTGGTAACGCTTTGCTGACAAAGAGCGCTTGCTGCATCTGCGTCGCGCTGCGCGCGTTGCTTCCGATGCGACTGCTTGCGGCTCGAATACTCGCACACCCCC
>PXTS01000055.1 GCA_003022485.1 Bacteroidetes bacterium QS_8_68_28 | reverse complement strand
GCCATCCAAGGCGTCAACCGCACGCTCATGATGGAGATGGGCAAAAGCCGGGAAGACCAGCACGGCACCCCCTTCGACCGCTGGCACAACGACGAGAACCGCGTCGACTGCAAACCGGGGTGGACGAGCCTCCCCGCGCTGGCCGAGCGCCTGGGCCACGCGGAGGCGCTCGACTTCAAAAGCCCTACCCGCATCATGGCCCACGTCGCCGAAAGCAACCCCGCCTTCACCGGGGCCACCTACGAGGCGATGGGCCTGAACGGTGTGCAACTGGAAGATGTGGGCTGGACCGCCGTGTAGTACCGATTGCGCCCCATCAATGAATGTCGGCCCTAACCGACGGTAGGGGCACGATGCTCCGCAAGGGAATGACCCTCGGCCCTGTCGTGCCCCCGCCTCTCAATCCGCAGACGTACGAGCCCGTTGCGCCCGAAGTGCCTGGCGCCGCTCTTCCCGATGGCGCTCGTCGAGCAGGAAACCGAAGACCGCCTCGCGTCCGCACCGCAGAGGGGCTGCGGGAACGTCGGGAAGCGGCAGTCAGGACATTCCCCGACTTGCCAGCGACAGCGAAACGCTGCCGCAGTGCTCGCGTGCAAGCCTGCGTAGTACACTGTCTCACACCACGAGGAAGCGCACGGTGCCGCCTCTGCGGGCGTCATACTGACCGTCGCTTCATTTCCTCTCCGCCCGACAGACACCCCCCCGACATCATGAACGACACCTCCTCCGACACCGCCGAACGCTCCCTGCACGAAAACGGCATGCACGAAAACGGCACCGCCGATAAACGAGCCGAGGCAGCAGTCGACGCGATTGCCGCCACGACGACGGACGGCCGGTCCGAGACCGCGCGTGCGCGAAGCGGCCTGATGCGCGAACTCTTCGAAGCGCTCGACGACATCGCCGGCGTCGTGGTGGCGCTGGAGGCTGACCCGGAGCACGCGAGGAAAGCGCAGACGCTCGACCAGGCCGGCAAGCGCATCATCGACACGCTCGTTCGCGAATTCAGTTTCAAGAGCGCGCAAGTGGAAATCCTGCTGCGCGAGCTCGACGACGTGGACGAGGCGTGGGGCACCTACGCGCAGAAGGTCGCCCGCCGCAACGAACGCCTCGGCGGAGCGGTGGCGTAGCCAGAGGGGGAAGCGAGGTCAGCATTCCGCCCTCCTTTCCCAGAAGCTCTCTTCTTCTTCGGCGGTCCGCCGCCGCGCAGCGTTGCACGGCGAAGCGGGCGTTGCCCTCTTCTGGGAGGGTCTTCCAGAAAAGACGAGCGGGGCCGTCGCCGGTGGCGCGCGCCTCGAAGCGCGCCAACTCCACCGGCAGCGGCTGGGCGTAACCGCCTTCACCGACACCGAGGGGCACGCCGCGAACGCGTCGTCGAGGTTGTCTGCCTGCATCCGCGAGGAGGCAAACGACAGCCCGGGCCCCGGCATGGGATCGGCGATCTGCACCTTGATGTGCGCTACCGGCGTGCTCATCACGCCGGACGGCGTCCCCAAGCTTCTGGACTTCGGCAGCTTCTGGACCTCGGTATCGTCAGGCTGCTGGCCGACCACGACCCGCCGACGACCGCTCCCCCCATCCGCACCGGCACGCGGGGGTTGACACTGCCCTACGCCGCCCGCGAGCTGGCCTCTTCGGAAGACGGCCCGATCGAGAGCGCGTCTTCCCGGACCTGCGCTTCGACGCGGGGGCGCTCCTGCGCAGCGACCTCGCCGCCGCGCACGAACTCTCGCCGAAGACCCGAGCGGCGGCGGCTTCCCCTCGGCGGCAAACGAACGGCCGGTTGAAAGAAGATGGGGCGAGCGCTACCTTTTGCCCTCCCCTTTACAGGAGCGCAGCTCAAGAAGACGGGCGGATCAGGGAGACGGGCGGAACAGTCTACGTACTTCCTCACGGATCAATAACATGGACCTGCTTTCGATTGGGCTCACGGCGCTGATCGCCTTCAGCCTCATCAACGCGCTCCTCACCTCGGCGGCGCTCCTGGTGTATGCCGAGCGGGTCGTCTCGGCCAACATCCAGAACCGCCCCGGCCCCAACCGCGTCGGCCCACTGGGTCTGTTCACCCCGTTCGCCGACGTGTTGAAGTTCGTCCTCAAAGAAGACATCGAGCCGGCGGCGGCCAACGGCTTCATCCACTCCCTCGCGCCGGTGATCATGGTCGTGATCGCCATGACGGTGATGTCGGTGATCCCTTTCGCCGAAGGCTACGTGCTGGCGGACGTGAGCGTGGGCGTCCTGGTCATCCTCGCGCTCACGAGCGTGACCGTCTACGGCGTGACGCTGGCGGGCTGGTCCTCGAACTCGAAGTACGCGCTGCTGGGGGGCCTCCGCTCGGCGGCGCAGATGATTTCCTACGAGCTCTCGATGGGCCTGGCGGTGATCTCGGTCGTGCTGGTCGCCGGCACGCTCAACCTCACCGGCATCGTCGAAAACCAGGCCAGCGGCGGGGCGCTGCTGGGGTGGAACATGGTACGCAACCCTGTCGGCTTCGTCGTCTTCGTGGTGACGGCGTTCGCCGAGACCAATCGCGCGCCCTTCGACCTGCCGGAGGCCGAGCAGGAGCTCGTGGGCGGCTACCACACCGAATATTCCGGCATGAAGTTCGGCATGTTCTTCCTGGCGGAGTACTTGAACTGGTTCGTCGCTTCCTTCGTAATCGCCACGCTCTTCTGCGGGGGCTACCTCGTGCCTTTCCAGCCGCAGCTGCTGGCGCTTTTCCCCGCGCTGGACGGCTCGTGGCTGCTTGCGCTCCTCCAGTTCGGCTCGCTGATGCTGAAAGTCGCGTTCTTCGGCTTCCTGTTCATCTGGGTGCGCTGGACGTTCCCCCGCTTCAAGTACAACCAGCTGATGACCCTCGGCTGGAAGTACCTCCTCCCCATCGCGCTGGTCAACGCGCTACTGGTGGCCCTCGGGGTCGTTCTTTTCCAGCAGGTGTTTTAAGCAGGCCGGGACGCCGCTGCTTTTCGGATGGGTGAGGATGGTGGACGGCGGTCCTTCATGCCGGAACGTTCGCGTCGCAAACACTCCCGCACTCCCTTCCCCCCGCCTCCTCCCCACGCCGACCGTGCCCGTCCTCGCCGCCTCCGTCCTCGCCGCCGACCACGGACGCCTGCGTGCCGATGCCGAGGCGGCCCTTGATGCCGGGGCGGACTGGATTCATCTCGATGTGATGGACGGCCAGTTCGTGCCGAACCTCACGCTGGGGCCGGGCACCGCCGAGGCGCTCGCCCCTCTCTGCGCCTCCCGCGACACCCTCCTGGACGTGCACCTGATGACCGAAGAGCCGGGGCGCTTCATGGAGCCCTTCATCGAAGCGGGCGCCGACGTGCTGACCGTCCACGCCGAGGCCGCCCCGCACCTGCACCGCGTCGTCCAGTCGGTCCGCAACGCTGGCGTGGCGGCGGGCGTGGCGCTCAACCCCGCCACGCCGCTCGGCGCGCTCGACGAGGTACTTCCGCTGCTGGACCTGGTGCTGGTCATGTCGGTGAATCCCGGTTTCGGCGGGCAGGATTTTATCCTTGAAACGCCGGATAAGCTGCGCCGCCTATGCCGGCGAATCGAGGAGCAAGGAGCCTCTGCGCGCGTGGAGGTGGACGGCGGCATCGGCCCGGACAACGCGGCGGAGGTCACGCGCGCCGGGGCCGAGGTGCTCGTAGCGGGCAGCGCGGTCTTCGGCGGCGAAGAAGGCGTGGCTGCGAATGTGGACGCCCTCCGCGCGGCAACCGCGCAGCAGCACGCGGCGTAGGACGCCGGGCAAACCGCCGCTCGCGGCATCGCCCTGAAAAGCTACGCCTCGCCGAAAACTACGCCTCGCCGAAAGGAAAGGGACGTCCAGCACGAGAGCTACGCCGCCTTCCCGCCTGCCTCTTTCGCCTCCTCGGCAAATCAGGGAGCAAAGCGCGAGCAACGACGCGCAGGACGTAACGTCGACACGAACGAGAAACGCGCGCGCAGCTCGATGCGTGCGAGTCGCGTTGCTTCCTTTCCAACCTCGCTCCGCGTCCCGCCATGGAACCGCCCGCCTCTTCTTCTTCTCCCCGCGACGCTGAAGCGGCCCCCTCCGCGTGGGCGCGGCCCGGCACGTTCGAGGAAATCGCCCCCGGCGTGGCGCGGCTGGAGATCGGCTTCGTGAACGTCTACGCCCTCGGCGCACCGGACGGCCCCTGGGTGCTGGTGGACACGGGGCTCCCTCGCGGAAAGGCGTCCATCAAGCGCGCCGCGCAGGAACGCTTCGGGACCGGCGCGAGCGCCATCGTGCTCACGCACGGCCACTTCGACCACGCTGGCAACGCGCGGGCCCTCTCCGACGAGTGGGACGCGCCCGTCTATGCCCACTCTGCCGAGCTGCCGTTCCTCACAGGCCGCTCGGACTACCCGCCGCCTGACCCTACGCCCGGCGGCGCGATCTGCTTCCTCGCGCGCTTTTTTCTCGCGCGAGGGGTGGGACCTGGGCGAGCGCGCCCAGGCGCTCCCACAGGGCGAGGGCGCCGGAAGCCGCGAGCAAGGCCCCGTCCCCGAGGCCTCCGGCGACTGGCGCTGGATACACACGCCCGGCCACACGCCCGGCCACGTCTCCCTCTTCCGCGAGCGGGGAGACGGCAAGCGCGTTCTCCTCGCCGGCGACGCGCTGGCGACGATGGATCTGGACTCCTGGGCCACGCAAGTCACGCACACCCAGCGCCTGAGCCGCCCGCCCACGCCCTTCACGCCCGACTGGCAAGCCGCGCGCCGCAGCCTCGAACAGCTGGCGGCCCTGGAGCCCACGGTCATCGGGGCGGGACACGGCCCGCCGCTCACCGCATCCGGGACGGCCGCGCGCCTGCGCCACTTCGTGGAGCATCGCTTCACCCCGCCGCGCCGAGGCCGTTACGCCGCCGCTCCCATCGAGGCCGACGCCGACACCGGCATTACGTACATTCCTCCGCCGGTGGACGACCCGCTCCCGCGCCGTCTGGTCGCCGGGGCCGTCGCGCTGAGCGGCATCGCGCTGGGCGTGGCCCTCCTGCGGCGGCGCAGGTAAACGCCTCTCTTCCCCAGAAGCCGCAGCAGCCCCTCGCCAGCGGGGTGCGCGATGCTTCCGAAAAATTCGTCCGTGCGCTGCCACCGGCGGGCCGGCGCGTGCGTTGCGTTTTCACGAGCCCTCGCCGCTGCGTCTCCCGTTGCCCCTCTGCTGAATGAATCGGCGCCTCCACGTTTTCCTCCTCCTCGTCTCTTTCTTTCTCGGGCTGGCCCTCCCGCCGCCTGCTGGCGCGCAGGACGTCGAAAACGAAGAACCGCCCACGAGCGCGGTGCGCGTGTTTCTGGACTGCCCCGGCTACCTGTGCGACCAGGACTACCTCCGCGAGCAAATCCCGTTCGTCGATTACGTGCGC
>PXTS01000054.1 GCA_003022485.1 Bacteroidetes bacterium QS_8_68_28 | reverse complement strand
CTGCGCGAGGAGGCCGCGCGCCGACTCGAGACCGCGAGGCAGTACGAAAGCGTGCTTGCGCAGGAATGGGCGGTTGCGTGGCCGTCCTACTGGAAGGAGTTCGACGGGGAGTTGGTCGGCGTCGCGGAGTGACGGCAACGCGAACGGCACGCGGGGGCCGCTGCTGGCTTTGGGCTGGCGGCGGCCCTTTCGCTTGCCCTCCGGCGGGGACCACTCACGACCCTGGCGCCGACTGACCTACACCCATGCGCGCAGGGAGGCACTTAGCTTACTACACCCCTACACGCACGCACGCGGGGGAGCTGGAGTTTTTGGAGCCGCCGCATGCACGCGCGCAGGGCAGGGAGGCACTTTCTGAACGTCGCTTGGGGAAAGTCAGCCCGAAGGGCGGCTCCTACGTTGGAGTTTCTGGAGCGGACTGCGCGGGCGCGTAGGAAAGCACCTGGCTTCGCGCACATGGGGTTTTCTAAGGTTTGGGGCCGTCCCTGCGTCACCGCGCGGGGAGGCGCCGTGGGGAAAAGCGACCGTTTCCCCATATTTTCCCCACAGAGTTTCTTTTTCGTTCGTTTTCGTTCGCTTGGCTTCCAGATCGGCGGGCGGGCTTCTGCCCCATAGAGAAGCCCGCAAACGCCGTTTCAGACGCTTGCGGGCTGATTTTGAGGGAGTGGAGCTACGGGGACTCGAACCCCGGACCTCGTGAGTGCGATTCACGCGCTCTACCAGCTGAGCTATAGCCCCTGTTGGTAAATCGGTTCTTCCTGGGTTCTGTCTGAATTTCAAGAGACTCAACTGGCCGTAGTGTAGGTCGGTTCCTGGGAACTGGAGGGGTTGGCCGCTTCCCTTCCCGAAAACGCGCGGCCGCCGAGACGCCCGGTTCCGGCGTTTCTCGTCTTCCCCTCTCAAACGCGCCAGGCACGTCCCCCAGCAGATCTGAAGAGCGCCTCTTCCGCAAACCGGCTCCGTTTTCCCGGACGACCGCTACGAGATCATGCCGTCCTGCACCGCCCGGGCGGCGCGCTCCTCCAGGGCGTCGTGGAGCATGCGGTTTTCCTCGCGGTCGGTGCGCACCTCAATGAGCGCCGGTTCGTCGCTGCGGCTGCGCGCGCGGTATGCCTCGGCGAAGGCCCTCGGCGTGCGCGGCTGGTCGTAGGCGAGGCCGAACATCGCGGCGGCCTTTTCGAACGAAAATTCGTGCGGCGTCGTGAAGTGCGGCTCGAACACGTCGGGGTGTTCGGCAATCGGCAGGAAGTGAAAGATGCCCCCGCCGCCGTTGTTGAGGGCCACGACCGTCACGGGTCGTTCTTTCAGAAGCGCCAGGGCGTTCAGGTCGTGCAGGAGCGCGAGGTCGCCCAGCAGCAGCGTCACGGGCCGCTCTGCGTTTTCGGAAAAGCCCTCGCAGACGCCCGCGGCGGTGGCGATAGTCCCGTCGATGCCGCTGGCCCCCCGATTGGCAAAGGCCGGAGCGAGCGCGTCCGCTTTGCGAGCGGTAGCGTAGCGGTTCATGTCGCGTACGGGCATGGAACTGCCCAGGACGAGCGCGCCGCCGGGCGGCCGGTGCCGACTCACGAGACGCGCCACCCCCGGCTCGCCCAGCGTGTCGGTCTCGTCGAAAAAATCGCCCAGCGCGCGGGCGACGGTGGCATCGGCGCGCTGCCAGCGGCGGAGCCAACTGGAGGGAGCGGACGCGGGCGAGAGGCGCTCGGCCAGCGCGTCGCAAAACGAGGCCACGCCCGTCTCGACGTGGGCGGTCACGCGGTGGTCGGGGTCGAGGCGGCGGGGGTCGGGGCGCGCGACGACGTAGGGCGCGGGGCCGCATTCTTTCAAAAAGAGGCGCAGGCGCTTCGAGACGGTGCGCCCGCCCAGGTGCAACACGGCCTCGGGCGGGTTCTTTTCCCGAAGGGCACCACTGGCGAGGATCTGGTCGACGTATGGGATGACCTCATCTGCGGGGGCGAAGCGCAGGCGCGAGGTCACGTCCGGCGCGAGGGGCCAGCCCAGCGCCCGGGCCGCGCGGCGGGCGGCGCGGGCCTCGACAGCGCGGTCGAGGCGCCCGCACACGACGAGGCCGCGCTCGGGGCCTGCCAGCGTCCTGGCTACGTCGTCCCGTTCGGCGGGACCGGGCGTCGGCACGGGGAGAGGGCGCCGCGTGTACGGCTCGCCGGAGGCGCGCCAGTCGCCCAGCCCCGACAGGTAGGCGTCGTAGCTGTGCCCATCCTCTTTCGGCGCCAACGGTTTGCGAAACATGCAGTTGAGGTGCGACGGGCCGGGGGGGGAGCGGCGCGCGGCGTGGACGGCCCGCGCGGCGGTGGTCAGCAGCATCTCCGGGGCAATTTCGGTTGTCGGGGTGGGCAGGTCGAACTGCCAGCGCACGTATTCGCCGAAGATTTCCGGCTGCTCGATGGTCTGGTTGGCGCCGGTGTCGCGCTTTTCGGGCGGGCGATCGGCGGTAAGCAGGAGCATCGGCACGCCGTCGGTGCTCGCCTCGACGGCGGCGGGCAGGCCGTTGGCCACCGCCGTGCCGCTGGTGGTGATCCAGCCGGCCGGGTATCCGGCGCTCCGCCCGTGCCCCAGCGCGGCGAAGGCCGCCCCCCGTTCGTCGTGGTGCAGAATGGCGCGGGCGCGTTCGTGGCGGGCGACGGCGGCGACCAGCGGCGTGGAGCGCGAGCCGGGGGCCACGAAGAAGCATTCCACGCCGTGGCGCGCCAGCTCCTCGACCAGTAATCCTGCCCAGAGGTGGTTCAGGTTCGAGGTAGGGAGCGGCACGAAACAACAGTGCGTTGCGTGGGGAGGAGCCTTTGCTGGAGCAGACCGCAAGCCGAAGCCCGTTTTCAAATCCTGCCGAAGAGGGCCGCGAAGTTGCTCAGCTTCTGCTCGACTTCGTCCCATTCCTGCTGAGGGACGGACCCTTCCACGAGGCCCGCCCCGGCGAAGAGATCCAGCCGCTTGCCGCCTTTTCGCACCAACCCGGAGCGAAGCCCCACGGCCAGCTCGGCAGCCGGCAACCCGTCTCTGCGCCCCACCCAGCCGACGGGAGCGGCGTACCACCCCCGGTCGAAGGGCTCGCGCTCGCGGATGAAGGCCCGTGCGGCCTCGGGCGGCATGCCGGCAACAGCCGGGGTGGGATGAAGGGCGCGCAGCACCTCGGCGGGCGACGTGCCGTCGTGGAGGCGGCCCCGCAGGCGGGCGCGCAGGTGACGCCCACGGCGCAGCGTGAGGGGCGCCGCCTCTTCCTGGCGCAGTGACGTGCACAGCGGGCGGAGCGCGCCGGCCACGTAGCGTTGCACGAAGGCGTGCTCGCGGCGGTCTTTTTCGCTGTCGAGCAGCTCGTTGCGGAGGGCGGCGTCCTCGGCGGCGGCAGGGGCGCGGGGGCGTGTTCCTGCCACGGCCTCGCTCTCGACGCGCCCCCCACGCTGGCGGAAAAGCCGCTCCGGCGAGACGCCCAAGAAGACCCCGGCGTGCGCGGGCTGGAACAGGAACGCGAACCCCGCCGGCGCGGCGGCATGCAGGCGCCCCAGCAGTGCAGCCGGGTCGAGCGCAGACGCGAGTTCGAGGGTCGTTCGCCGGGCGAGGACGACTTTTTGCAGCCCGCTGCCGCGCAGGGCGTCGAGGGCGTCCTGCACGCCGTGCGCCCAGTCCTCGGGGCCGGGACCGTCCGTGCGGTGCGCGACGGGGGGCAGCGCTGCTCGCGGATGCACCGGGGCAGCGGGAACGGCCATCTGCTCGGCCTGCGCGGCAACGGTCTCCGCCTCGTCACGGGACGTAAGGTGAGCGGCCAGCCATGTCTTGCCATCTTCGTGCTGGACCAGTTCGAAGCGTGGGAGCACGAACGCGCCGGGGCCGAAGCGCGACCACCCGTTGCTCGCTGGGTGTTCGGGATCGAAGCGCGTGCCGCCGTAGTAGCGGAGCGGCGCGCCGGCGGCGGGCTGCTTGGCGAGGCGCGCGCAGAGGCGGTCCGGGTCTTCGAAGCGGTCGGCCACCCCGGCGAAGGCGCGCGCCCCCTTTTCGCCACGCCCCTGCCAGAAGCCGCGCGGGGCTGGCTGGCGCCCCAGCCACGCCAGCAGGTCGGTCCCGTCGGGGACGGGGACTTCGACGCGCCGGGAACGCTGCTCGCCAGAAGCGGCGGCACGGCGCACCGCCTCCGCCAGCGCGTGGCGCGTGGCGTCCCAGTCGGCAGGGATGGTCTTCGAGGCGGCAGGCATGGCGTGGAGCGTTCGGCGGCGGCCCCTTTCCCAGAAAACGCTACGAAACACGCCATTGGGGGGCGGCATCGAGATGGGCAGTGCAGTTGAGCAGGCGGGCGGAGCAGGCGCCCCGGGCGTCGTAGGCGAGGTGGTTGACCCCCGTGTTGGCATGCTCGACACGGTGCATCGCCCGAAGCCCGAACCGCGCCGGGAGCAGCGAGGCGATGAGGACGCGCAGGAAGCGCCCGTGAGCTACGACCAACACGGTGCCGCCGGCATGCTGCTCGGCGAAGATGCGCCGCATGGCCCGAAGCGCGCGCTCCTGCACGTCAAGCGCCGATTCCCCCCCGCCCCGGGCGGCCCGGCCCAGGCGCCCATTGCGCCAGTCGGTCTTGATGTCGTCGAGGGCGTCGCGCACATCGTTCGTCGGGGGTTCGCCCTCGAAGCGGCCCCAGGACATTTCTTCGAGGTCTTCGTCGGGATGCACGGAGAGGCCGGGGTGGCGCGCAGCGACGGGACGGGCCGTTTGGCGAGCGCGGCGCATCGCGCTGGTGTAGAGCGCGTCGAGGGATGCGTCGGCAAAGCGTGCGGCGAGAGCCTCGGCCTGGCGGCGGCCCGTGCCATTGAGCGCACTGTCGACCCGGCGGCCCTGCACGATGCCTTTGCGGTTGTACTCGGTCTGGCCGTGGCGCACCAGGTAGAGCGTCATCCCGGCACGCTCGGGGAACGAATCGGCAACGGTGAGGGCGGGCATGGTCAGTGGGGAGTGGATGATGGATCGTAGGTAGTGGATCGGATGGTGAATCTCGCTCGCTTCTGAGAACCCCCTACCATCCAGCGAGCGAAAGCGCTATGAGCGAAGCGAGCGAGTACGCTCCGAGGGGCGAGCAGACTGTCTACCAGTCACCGACCCAAAAACGAACTGCGCCGGCCTCGGGGCAACGATCCCTCACACGGCAAACCGCTCGAACATGCGCGCTCACCGTTGCCAGCGGCGAGTCACCTGCTCGCGGATGCGCTGGAGCTGCGGGAGGTCCACGTCGTGGCGCAGACCAGCCCGCAGAATGAACGCGCGCAGCACCTGGTCCTCGGGCGGGAGCGGGTAGAGGCGGTGCAGCGCGGCGCGCAGGGGTCCGCGCAGGAGGCGCCGCACAAGGCCCCAGCGAAAAAGCAGGAAGCCCGCCAGTCCCGCCACCACAGCGGCGATGCGGCCTTGCGTGGCGAGCGCGCTCAAAACGAGCACGTAGAAGAGTCCCTGCACGACGGGTCGTTCCAGCCACCCGGCCACGCGCGCGGCGCGGCGGCTGGCCAGCGACGGCGCCAGAAGCGTCCACCCGGCGAAGAGCGCGAGCGCAGCGACGGCGGCCCAGAGCGGCGCGAGCACGGCCAGCAGCGGCGGAAATGCGCAGGCCGCCAGCGTCGTCGGGGAGCGCAGCCACCGCTCGGCGCGCCGGATCAACTCGGCCAGCGAGACGTGCTCCAGCACGGGCCCGGCGTAGTCGCGCAGCGCCTCTTCGGGAGCCTGAAACCACACGCCCGAAGCCGTGAAGATCCCCTGGGGCGTGTTCACGTAGACCTCCTCCTCCTTCTTGTCACCGGAAAAAACGTCCTCCGCACCGGTAGAGGCTCGGCCGTTCGGGGAAGGCATGGGCGGGCGCGTCGGGGCTCGAGAGCGGCTCGCGTTGCTCTACCGAAGCCGGGCGCGCGTAGTTTCTCGTTTTCGGCGCATTCGCCCTCGGGCGTTGCCTGCTGGGGCGTGGTCTTGTGACGGGCACGGCACGCAGCGCCCCTACAATTTGTTCGTACCCTTCTCTTTTGTTTATTCGCTTCCTCCCCTGTCGTCACCCCGTCGGCGGCTGGACGCGCGGGGCAGTACCGGCGCCGGGGCGGCGGAACTGCAAGACCGGGTCTTGCGCCCCGGCGGCCTTGAGAACGGGAGTGAGCATTGTCCGAAGCGCGCGCGCGGTGTTGCGGCGCGGCTGCCCGCTGTCTTTGAGGTGGGCCTTGCCCTGCTTGCGAAGCGCTTTCTCGGCCACGTCGAGGGCGGCCTCGCGGGTGCGCGCCCCACTGCCGTCGCCCAGGCGCGTCCAGCCCGCCTCGGTGCGCACCTCCATGTGGCGCAAGCTCGGCTCCACGCTTTGCAGCGAGAGTTCCGGCAGCGTCACCGTCACCGTGTCGCCTGGTCCCACGCGGATGTCCTCGGGCCGCAACGTGCTCACGTCGAAGCCGTAGTGCACCGTGCCGGGCACGCGCGCGGTCGTCTCGGTGGTGCCCACGTTCAGGTCCAGCACGTCGGGGAGCAGGATCTTGTCGTTGGTAATGGTGCTGGTGACGGTCGTCTTCAGCTTGCCCGTAACCAAAAACGAAGACGGGGCCTCGCGCTGAAGGGTGGCGATCACGTCCCGACGTACTTTTTTCTCCGAAAGGGACGGACGCTGCATCCACCAGAAGGCGGCAATCCCGGCGGCTACCAGCATCAGGAGCGAAAGCGCCACCGCCCCGCGCACCAGGCACGACTGGCGGAGGCCGCCGCCTGCGTTGCCGCTCGCGCTGCTACCGGCGTTTTCGCTGCTCTGCGCACGGTCAGGTGCTTCTGAAGCACCTGCTTCTGAAGCGGACACATCGGCGGCGTCGGACATGATGGCAGCGAGCCTGTCGCAGAGAGAGGAAACGGAACAGCGCCTGAAGCGACCGTCGCTTCAGGTTTCGGGGTGAAAGAACCGCCGTCCGCCGCCTGCGGTCCGCCGTACCATCATGGCCGAAGCAAAAAGAGCGCCAGCCGCGATGAGCAGCCCGCCCGTCAGGGCCGCAGCGGCGTAGTTGGCCGTCAAGAGGCTCATGCGGTCCAGTCCCTCATACCCGGCGTGCTTGAAGATCAAAGATCGTGGCGGTGGCGAGGCTGCACGTCACCGCCAGAAGCAGATGCGTCATCGGTCGCGCGGAAAATGAGTCGCGGCAGCGATGGCGGGCGGTAGCGTCCGGGCCTCCGGCGCTTGGCTTACTGCTTCGCTTCGGCCACGAAGAAGTAACCGAGGCTCGGCGTGACCGGCTCGACGTTGCGGATCGTCAGGTCGTCGGGGGGATGAATGCGCGGCTCGACCTCCCCGGTCGTGTCGGTGCGAATCTGCTCGTAGGAGACAGTGGCGTAAAAGCGGTCGGTTTGCTGAGCGGTATCGTAGTCGTCCAGCGGCGTCCGGTAGGTGACGCGAATCGAGGAGGGGTCGAGGTTGACGGAACGCTCGGGAGCGCCGGTCACGCGCACGTCAATCGAGCGCATGCCCTCGGTAAACTGCCGCGACTGCGCGCGCAGGACGACATTGCGGGCCGAGCGCTCCACCAGGCCGTTCAGCGTATCGGAGAGTGGCACGCGGCGCCGGTACAACGAGTCGGTGAGGTTCGGGAGGTCAACCGGCGCAGTGGGCCAGGCGTCGAGCGAGGCCACCAGCGAGCGCGCCCCCGAGATGCGGATCGAGTCGGGTTGGAGACGCGGCTCGGATACGAAGTCGTGCGTGGGCGGCGTGCCGACCTGGCCGCGCAGGCGCACCGGCACCGTCCGCTCCAGGCGCGGCTCGCGCTCCAGGCGCAACACCGACGGGTCCACACGCTTGAGGCTCGCGTCATCAGGAAGTTGCGCCTCGACGAGCTGGCTCACGTCGACCTGGCTGTCCCCGGCCCCGATGGCAATACTGCGATCCTCAAAGAAGTAGCGCAAAAGCACCGTGCCCTGGCCTTCGATCTCGGCCTGCACCGTCTCAGGGGGGAGTGCGGTGAGCGCCTGGTCGCCCTGCCCGTTCTGCACGGTGACGGGAATGCTCATCGGCACGGTATGCGTGTCTTGCAGGGTGAAGATGAACCACAACACGCACGAGGCCAGAAAACACATCGCAAGGGCGACGGCACGGCGGCGCGTCTCGTCGGGGGGGCGCTCCCCGCGCGCGAGAAGGTCGCGCAGACGCTCCCAAAACACCGGCCCCTGCGCGTCAGAAGACGAGGAGGAACTCGACGACGAAGCCACGGCGCACAGGGCGGCAAAAATGGAGAACGTTCGATGTGCTTTCACGCCCGCCGGGGACCGCTTGTTCGGCCCGCCCGGTACGGGCTGGGGCCACGCCGCGTGCCGACTTTCTCGCCGCCGGCGCTCCTTTCCACTCCTCCGCTTCCGCGATGCGCTCGCCCATCTTCATCGTCGGCAACGCACGCTCCGGCACCACGCTGCTGCGCCTGCTCTTGGACACGCATCCGCACATCGCCAGCGGCCCGGAGACGAAGTTCCTGGCCGACCTCGAGAAGATCGTCGGCGACGACTGGGAGCGCCTCCGCCGCTTCGGCTTCGAGAAAGACTACTGGCACGAGCACATCGCGGATTTCTTTGGCTCCTTTCAGGAAGACTACGCGCGGCGTTGCGGTAAGGAGCGATGGGCCGAGAAGACGCCCGCCTACGCCCTGCACCTCGATTTTATCGACGCGCTCTTTCCCGACTGCCAGGTGCTCCACATCGTACGCAACGGCTACGACGTGGTGGCCTCCTGCCTGGACCGCTGGGGCTACCCGCGGGCGATCAAAAACGCCGGGTGGGAGTGGAAGCGCGTCGTCACCGCCGCCCAGCGCTTCGGCGCGCGCGCCGCCCCCGGGCGCTACCACGAGCTGCGCTACGAACGCCTCGTGACCGCGCCGGAGGCCACCCTGCGCGCAGTCTTCGACTTTCTCGATGAGCCTTGGGACCCGGTCGTGCTGCGCTACGACGAGTTCGACCATGACCGCCCGCAGTTCTCGCGCGACTTCATGGAGCAGCGGCGGCGCGAGGGCGGCGACACCTCGACGATCTACAGCTCGCGTGTAGGCACCGGCCGCGAGGAACTGGGGCCCTTCCTCAAGAGCCTGTTGCGCTGGCGCGCGGGCGACCTACTCAAACGACTGGGGTACGACTGAGCGTGATACCGTCCTGCTGGGACCGTCCTGCTGGGACCGTCCTGCTGGGGTAGTGTCGCAATGGCTTTCGGAGCAGTGTCGTTGCTGCGAACGCAAACCCGTCAGGTTTCGGAAACCTGACAAGTTTCTACCGCGACACCAGCTTCTCAAAACGGTGTGAGTGGTGAATGGCGAGTGCGGGAGGAAGCGAACAAACCAGTACGCTCGCGGTCCGAAAAACCATCCCCCCGCTCATCCGCCAGCCTGCGTCTTTTTCAGGCGGTTGCGCAGGCTCTTCATGAGCGCCTGGTAGCCGTGGCGCCGAATGATGGAGCGAAAGGAGCGCTTGTAGCCGCCGACCGTGCTTACCTCGTCCACGATGATGTCTTTCGCGCGCCACTCGCCGGAGTTTCCCTCCTCGCCGGAGCGGTAGACCAGGTCGTACTCCACGGGAATGCGCTCGCCCTGTTGCGTGGCGATGGTCTGCACGTAGGCCGAGTCGCCGCTGACGCGGATCTCCTCGTAGCTTACCGGCGCGCGGTAGGGCGCGAGGTCCGAGAGGGACTGCTCCTTGACGACCTGGCTGAAGACCTTGATGAATTCTTCCTGCTGGCTGTAGCTGAGGTCGTCCCAGTGCGGTCCCAGTGCGGTGCGCCCCATCGTGCGAAAGTCGATCAGCCCGTTGATGAGCGTCATTAACTCCTCGCGCTGCGCCTGCGTGAACGCGTTCTGCGTGCCGAGGATGTCCTTGATCTGGCGGTCGCGCTCCTTGAGGAGCTGTCGAATCTGCCTCTCGCGCTCGGCGCTGGAGGCGGTCTGCGCTTGCGCGGACGGCGGGACGCCCCCCGCCAGCACGGCGACGATCCAAAAGAGCAGAACAGCGGCGATTTTTCGAGTGTATACCATAGTGGACGGCGCGAGGCCGCTCGGGAGGGGAGAAGACCGGAAGCGCCCGCTGGGGCGGAACCGCGAGGCACGCGCTACTGGCCGGAGGATGTGCTGGGGGAGGTCAGATCAACAAGTGTGCCGACTTGCTCAGGCTCGTTTAAAAGCCCGGTGACACGCAGGAGCTCCATGACGGCCACGTTGTAGTCGCGCACGGCTTCGTAATAGGCGATCTGGCTTTGCAGGCGCGCCTGGAGGGCACTCGTGAGGTTGTCCACTGAGCCGAAGCCGAGGTCGTACTGCGTCTGCTCGAAGCGTTCCCACTCTTTGGAAATGTCGAACGCCTTGTCCTGCGCCTGGAGCGCCCCTTTGGCGCTAACGAGGCTTCGCCACGCCTCTTCCACCTCGAACGGAATGAGTTGGCGGGCGCCCCGTGCCTGCGCGCGCACCTCCGCGAGCTCCGCCTCGGCCTGCTCGACCTGCGCACGGATGGTGTGAAAACTCAAGTCCTGCCGGATGCTGAAGGCCGCCTCGGTCGTCGAGCCGATGAAGTTCTCGCCGATGTAGGCGCTTTCCTGGTTGGGGCGCCCGTAGGCGTAGCGCTGCCCGAAACGCCCCCCAATGAAAAGCTTCGGATAGTAGCTTGAGCGCTCCACCTCCAGGAGCGCAGTGCGCGCCTTTACGCCCGCCTCGGCCTGCTGGAGCTGCGGACGGTTCTCCATTGCCACGTCCACGTAGTACGAACGCGGCCGGATCTCGAAACCGACCGGCTCGAGAAGCGGCGTGGCCGGGAGCACGGCCACACCCGGCGGCGCGAAGAGCTGGCGTTGCAGCCCGCCGGCGGCGGTGAGACGGCGCTGCTTAAGGTTGACCACGCGACGGCGAAACTCCTGCTGCTGCCGTCGAAGCTGGAACAGGTCGCCCCGGCTAACCGCTGAGTCGCCCTCTTGGATGCGCGCCTGCACCTCGTTTCTCGCCCGCGCCAACCTGGATCCCGCCTCGCCGGTCAGGCGCGAGAGCCGGCGCGCCAGCAGCAGGTCGTAGTACAGCTCGGCGGTGCGAAAGGCCACCTCCAGGGCCTTCTCCTCGACGCGAGCGCTCTCGACGTCTTTGTTCGCGCGGGCTGCCTCGATGCTGCCCTCCAGCTCGCCCCACGTGTAGATCGGCTGGCCGAACTCGATGGTGAAGCCGTTGAAGGGCCGCAGCGCCCCGGGCGTCCAGTCGTTCTCGACTTCGGGCGCCAGGTAGAGCTCGTCGTTGCCGAGGGTGTCGGGCACGTTCGAGCGGTCGAGGCCCGGAGCCAGCGAGTGCACCGTGTTCAGCGAGAGCTCGGGCAGGTAGCGGCTGGCGCGGGCCTGCCGGTGGCGCGCCTGCGCGTAGTCGAGCTCCGCCTCGCGGCGGTCCACCTCGGGGCTCTCCGCCAGCGAACGCGCGATGGCCTCCCGAAGCCCCACGCGCATCGTGTCACTCGGGCGGGGCCCCGGCGGGGCCAGCGAGTCGGCCCGCGCGGCGGCATCGGCGGGGGCGTCCTGGCCGTGGGCGCGGAGCGGGGCAAAAAAGGCGAGAGCGACGGCGAAGGCGACCAGCGACGCGTGGAAAAAAGGCGACACAGCGGGGAGCGTAGGCGAGAAAAGTGAAAAGCCTGGCGGCCACCGAACGACCGGACCCGCCGGGCGTGCACACGGAGCCGCCGTAAAAGAAAAGAAGCGCCGGACGGGAAAGACCAGACGCTCCCTGCCCCGCCTCCCTCGCCTGGGTCGGGCGATCCGCTAAACGAGCCGTTCCGGCGGCAGATTCATCGTGGGCCGAGCGGGCGTGCCTTCCTGCGCGACCGGCCGGCCGTTTCCGCGTGTCGCTCTTCCTTTCAAGTTCCACAACGCAAGCGTCCCGCATGAGCAACAACCGTCCCCAGCGCCTCGGCGACGTGCTCGCCGGCGTGATCGACGAGATGGGCCTGCGCAAAAAGCTGGACGAAGCGCGCGTGGTGGAGGCGTGGGAGGCAACGGCCGGACCGCAGGTGCGCGACGTGACCGAGCGCGCCTGGGTGAAGGGCGGGCGCCTGTACGTCAAGATCCGGTCGGCGGCCTGGCGGCAAGAACTTCAGATGCAACGCGGGCGCTGGAAGGAACGCCTCAATAACGAACTCGGGCGCGCGCTCGTCGATGAAATCGTCTTTCGGTGAGGAACCGCTACCTCTCCAGCCGAAAGAAGAACGTCCGAGATATTCTCCTCAATGTGGTCTTTCGATGAAAAGGCGCTCTGCCTCTCCATTTCTGCCACGCGGCGTAGAGTTTGCTCCTTCTCGTGAGCGTGCGGTGAGCACCGGGCCGTTCTTCCCCGAATGCTCAAAACACCGCCACTCCACACCGCGTTGACCACCGGCCCGGTTTTGTGCTCTTCTTTTCTCACAGGTTTCCCCCCCGCTATGTCTTCCCCGTTCCGTTTCACTCGTCTTCGCACCTTGTGGGCCGGTGCGTGCGTCGCGCTTTTGGCCGCCGTGCTCCTGCCCACGCTCGCCGCGCAGGCGCAGGGCACCGGCGGCGGCACGCCCTCGATGGGCAGCTCGCAGCAGCCCGACATGCAGAAGTTGCGCCTGGACCTAATGGCCGCCCAGCTGGAGCTGGACGACCAGCAGCGCTCGGAGGTGCAGACCATCCTGGCCGACCAGCGCAGCCGCCAGCAGTCGGTCATGAAGAAGTATCGCCCGCGTATGCAGCAGGCTGACAGCACTGAGCGCCCGGCTATCCAGAAGGAAATGCAGGGTGAGATGCAGTCGGTACAGGAGCAGACCCAGACGCGCCTCGCGGAGGTGCTCAACGAAAGCCAGATGGCCACCTACCGCACCGTCTACGTTGATCAGCAGCAGCAGCAGGCGGGGCAGCAGCAGAATGCTGATCCGGTCAATCGCATCCTGGACCGGCGCACCGCCGAGCTCGGCCTGACGGACCAGCAGCGCTCGGAGCTGCGCCCGATCTACCAGCAGCAGATGGAGAACATGCAGCAGCTGCGCAAGGACGCGCGTTCGGCCCAGGGCAACCAACAGGAGATGCAAAAAATCCAGCAGCGCGCCCGCCAGATGCAGCAGCAGACGCAGCAGCAGATCGGCGAGGTGCTTTCTGAGGAGCAGATGCAGAAGCTCCAGTCCATCCAGCAGGCCCAGCGTGCTCTCCAGCAGGCCCAGCGCCGCATGCGCCAGCAGCGGATGCAGCAGATGCGCCAGCAGCGGCAGCAGCGGGGCGGCGGCGGCCAGTGAGTCCCCGCTCGCAGATGAGCATCCGTAAAAAAAGAACCCGTCCCGAAACGCCGGGCCTTGCGTCGCAGCACGGCCCGGCGTTTCTTTATGCTCCCGCACTCCCACATTCCCGCACCTCGCCCCGTCGATGCCCCCCCAGCGCACCCTCGCCATTCTCAAGCCCGACTGCGTTCATCAGCACCTCATCGGTGAGGTGCTGCGCCGCATCCAGGAAGCAGACTTCACGATCCGCGCGCTACGCATGGTGCGCCTCTCGAAGGCCGAGGCAGAAACCTTCTACGCCGTGCACCGCGAGCGCCCCTTCTTCGACGAGCTGACGGACTTCATGTCCAGTGGGCCGTGCGTGCCGGCGGTGCTGGAGAAGGAAAACGCCATCGTGGACTTTCGCAGCCTCATCGGGGCTACCGACCCTAACGAGGCGGAGGACGGCACCGTCCGCGCCGACTTTGCGAGCTCGGTGCAGGAAAACATTGTTCACGGCGCCGACTCGCCGGAAAACGCTGAGCGCGAAGCGGCCTTCTTCTTCTCGGAGCGCGAGCTGGTGTCGTGAGGGCAGGCCGCGGGCGGCGGACCGTGGGCGCGGCGGTGGGTTTTGCAGATCGTCCGTTCTCTCGCAACGGAAGGGCCCGGCCCCATGCGCCTTCTCCCGAGCCTCCTCTTGCTGCTGCCGGCGGGGCTGGTCGCCGCCGGGTGTGGCAACGCTCCCTCCCCTCCCGGAAGCACCGGCGCGCGAGACACGACGGCTACCGCAACGGGCGACGACGTCCCCGTCCAGACGGGCGCCGAGCGGTGGGCGGCGGACGGCTTCCAGCGCCTGCGGCGCGCGCGCGGCGGCGACCGCCCGACGCGCGTCGGGATCATCACCAATCACACTGCGCTGATCCCACCAACGGACAGCGCCGCCGCCGACAGCGCCACCCATCTGATCGACGCGCTCGACGCGGCGGACGGCATCGAGGTCGGCGCACTCTTCGGGCCCGAGCACGGCCTGCGCGGCACCGCCTCCGCCGGCCAAGAGGTCGCCGACGGGACTGACGAGGCGACCGGCGCGCCGGTTTTCAGCCTCTACGGCGACAGCCGGAAACCCTCGCAGGAAGAACTCGACGGCCTCGACGCGCTCGTCTATGACATCCAGGACGTGGGGGCGCGCTTTTACACCTACGTCACCACGATGGGCCTCTCGATGCAGGCCGCTGCCGAGGCAGGGATTCCGTTTTACGTGATGGACCGGCCCGACCCGCTCGGCGGGGAGTATCTCGGCGGCTTCGTCTTGAACGACGAGCAACGGTCGTTCGTCGGCAAATACCCCGTCCCGATGGCCTACGGAATGACTCCCGGCGAGCTGGCCCGCATGATCGAAGGCGAGGCGTGGCTGAGCGGCTTAGACGGCCTGCGGCTGCGCGTGGCCGAGCTGGGGGGCTGGACGCGCGGCATGACGTGGCAGGAAACAGGCCTCGACTGGACAGCCCCGAGCCCCAACATTCCCAGCCCGGCTACCGCGCAGGTCTACGCGGGCGCCGTGCTCTTCGAGGCCACCCGTGCCAGCGAAGGGCGCGGCACCGACGTTCCCTTCAGGCTCATCGGCACCCCCTGGGCCGACGGTGCGGCTCTCGCCGACACGCTTCGCGCACGCGACCTGCCGGGCGTGCGCTTCGAGGCAGCGCAGTTCACGCCTACATCCCGCGAGGGCGCACGCGACCCCAAGCTGGCCGGGCAGCAGCTTCAGGGCATCCGTCAGGAGGTGACGGACGCCGCGGCGTTTCGCCCCGTAGAGACGGGCATTCACGTGCTACACGCCTTCCATCAGCAGGCCGGGCGCAACGGCACGCAGGACGGCTTCATCGACCGCCCCGGGTGGCTGGCGAAGCTGGCCGGCACCGCTGCACTGGGCCGAATGCTGCAGCGCGGCGCCCGCCCGCCCGCGATCATCGCGGCGTGGCGGGAAGACCTGCGAGCCTTCCGCGAGCGGCGGCAGCCGTATCTGCTCTACGAATGAGAGAGGCACGCCTCGGAGCGCCTCACGTGCGCCGCGACGCGGCTCTTCGAAGGAAACGTAATCCCCTGCCGGCTCGGAGGGCTCCCGGTCCTCGGCGCTGCGTTCACGACGGGCTGGAGGGCTGCCACAGAATGGCGTAGATGACTTCCAGGTAACCGCCCAAAATCAAGAGCGGCGCGATGTAGAGCGAGACGACACTCTCGAACTGGCCGTCGATGCGCATAAGCGCGAAGCCGACTGCCACCAACGCGATCCCGATCAGCAGCAGCACGTAGTTGCGCCGCGCGAAGACGGTGCGCGAGCGGCCTTTGGAAGAGCGGCGCGAGGAGCGAGCCATGCGCAAAGGGAACGGAAAGCGGAAAAAGTCACGCAGCGAACTGGGGTCGCATGCCGGTAGCGCGGTAGCACGCGAATCACCGGTACTCCGGGAATGTTTTTTTCCGGGAATGTTTTTTTGGGTGAGATCAACCGTGCGCCTTCGCAGGCAGTTCCGACAGCAGAGCGAGCCTCCGCAATTCGGCTCCCCGTGCGGACGGACCTATCGACGTTTGCGGGCGTGTTTCACGCCAGACGGTTGCTCCTTTTCGGTGTCTGCGTCGCTTCTCTTCCTGCACCATGCTGCCTGCTTCCGCTCGCCGACTCTTTCCCCTGCTGCTGCCAGCGCTACTCTTTACGACCGGGATCGTCGCGCCGACCGGCGCTCTCGCCGAGCCCCGCGCTCCACGCTCTGCCCTCGACGCCCCGCGCGACCCCGCGCTCGCCGGCGAGATCAACTCCATCATCCAGGACGGCGACGCCGAGAATGCCTTTTGGGGCATCCAGATCCGCGCCCTTGGCACCGGGGAGGTGCTTTACGAGCACAACCCGCAGCAGTCGTTCCTGCCGGCCTCCAACATGAAGCTCTTCACCTCTGCGACGGCCCTGGCCGCGCTGGGGCCGGAGCACCGCTACAAGACGACCCTCTACTTCGACGGCGAGATCGACGGCTCGGTCATGCGCGGGGATCTGATCGTGAAAGGCACCGGCGACCCGACCTTCGGCAGCAGCGAGGTGCCCGGCGCGGGCGACCCGCTGAAGCGCTGGGCCCAGGCGCTCGCGCAGATGGGCGTGACCCGCGTCGAGGGCCGCCTCATCGGCGACGACGACGCCCTCGGGGACCGCTTCTACGCCGAAGGCTGGGACGTGGACTACATCACCACCCAGTCGAGCCGCCTGATCGGCGTCTCCGTCGGCGGGCTCACGTACCGCGACAACCTCATTCGCGTCGAGATTCGCTCCGGCGAGGCGGGGGCTGCGCCCCAGGTAACGACCCGGCCCCGCGGCTACCTCGACGTGGTCAACCGCGCGACCACCAGCGCGCGGCAGCGCGGGCGGGCCCTCGACATCGAGCGTAGCTTCGGCGACGAGCAGATCACGCTCACCGGCTCGGTGCCCGCCACCTACTCGGGCACCTTTTTCATGCCCGTGAGCGACCCCACGCGCTACGTCCTGCGTAGCCTCCGCGCGGATCTGCGCCAGGCTGGCATCGGCACCGAGGAACTGAAACTCGCGGACATTGACAACTTGAGCGAGGAGGCGCGCGCCGAGGTGAATCCCGCCGAGGGGGCGCGCCCGCTCTTCGTGCACTACTCGCCGACGCTGGCGAAAATCCTGCGCACTGTCAACAAGGAGAGCAACAACTTCTACGCCGACCAGGTCTTCCGCTCCTTCAGCGCCAGCGGCACGGCCAACGCCAGCGAAAACCGTGTCAAGACGCTTCTCGAACGCGCCGGCGCCTCGACCGACGCCATCTCGATCCGCGACGGGTCGGGGCTTTCGCGCAAAGATCTGGTGACGCCCGCCGCCACGGCAAAGCTTCTGGACTACATGGCGAGCCACTCCGCCAGTAAAGCGTTTCGCGCGTCGCTGGCGCGCGGCGGCGAGCCCGAGACGACCCTCCAGTACCGCCTGCGCGGGCAATCCGTGCGCGCCAAGACCGGCTCACTGGAGTTCGCGCGCGCCCTCAGCGGCTACGCTACGTTGCCCGGCGGGCGCGAGGTGGCTTTTGCACTTCTGGCCAACAACTACGCGGGACCGTCTTACGAAGTGACGCAGACCTTCGACCGCATCGTGCGCGCGATCACGTCGTAGCGTGTTGGGGCGCTGCGGGGGCGACGTGCCCGGGGGCGGAAAAACTCCGACACGTCTTGTAGAGCATCGAAAACGCCTTTCGCTTCGGGCAAGCGATTCCATAAGTTAGAAGCGTCCGCCCACGCGCCCGCTCCTTTTAGGCTCTCCCGCCCCCGTGCTCTCACTCGCCCGCCACGCGCTCATCGGCGTCGCCGTCGTCCTCGTGCAGTGGCTCGTGCTGGGCCGCCTGGACATCTATGGCGCCACCCCCGATGCGGTGCTTCTGTGGGTGCTGTGGATGAGTCTGAACTACGGCCGGCAGACCGGCTCGCTCACCGGCTTCGGCGCGGGCCTTCTGGCGGACCTGACCTACGGGCCGTGGACGGGCGTGAACATGTTTCTCAAGACGCTGGTGGGTTTTTTCGGGAGCTACGTTCCCGCCACCCAGCGCGAACTGCTCATCATTCGGCCCGGGCAGGCGTTCGTCGGGGCGCTGGTGGTGGCGCTCCTGCACAACGGCCTCCAGGTGTTGCTCGTCGCGCTGGAAACCGGCAGTCGCAGCCTCACGCTCATCACCATCGAGTGGGTGGGCGGTGCGCTCTACACCGCGCTCCTAGCGCTCCTGGCCGCGCTCTTTTACAACCGGTAGGTGCTGAGGAAGCCGAAAAGGAAGAAGGCTCGCCTCCTCACACCTCTAAAAACGCCGAAAAGGCGTCCAGAACGCGCCGGCGCTCCGCTTCGTCCATCGGGGCCAGGGGCAGGCGCACGCGGCCGTTTATCTGGCCGGTGGCCGCGAGAGCGGCCTTCACCGGAAGCGGATTAGTTTGGAAAAAGCACGCGCGCATCGCTGGCAAGAGCGCCAGGTGGCGGCGGCGCGCCTCCCCGATCTCGTCGGCGAGCGCCGCGCGCACCATCTCGGAGAACCGCTCCGGCAGCGCGTTGGCAATCACCGACACGACGCCGTCACCGCCGAGGGCCACGAGCGGGAGCGTGATCTCATCATCACCGCTGTAGACAGCCAGCCCCTCGGGCCGGTGCGCCAGCAGATCGGTGATCTGTTCGAGATCGCCGCTGGCCTCCTTGACGCCGGCCATGCTGGGGACCTCCTCGGCGAGACGCAGCATCGTCTCGGGCTCGACGTTGAAGCTGGTGCGTCCCGGCACATTGTAGACGATGATTGGGCAGTCAGGCACCGCCTCGGCGATGGTGGCCACGTGCTGGTAGAAGCCCTCCTGGGTGGGCTTGTTGTAGTACGGCCCCACCACCAGCAGGCCGTCAGCCCCGGCGCGGGCCGCCTGTTTTGAGAAGCGCACGCTCTCTTGCGTGGCGTTGGTTCCGGTGCCGAGGATGACCGGCACGCGCCCGTCGGCAGCCTCGACGGCCAGATCGGTGATCCGGCGGCGCTCCTCGGCCGAGATCGTCGGGTTCTCGCCGGTGGTGCCCAGGACGACGAGCCCGTTCACGCCGCCTTCGATCTGGCGCTCGATGAGGTGGCGAAAGGCGTTTTCGTCGATCTCATCGTTTTCGGTGAAAGGCGTCACCAGAGCCGGGGCCGTGCCAGTGAAGACGTACGAATCGCTCATAGGAGCTTGCGGTTTGGCGTTTTCGGGGCTGAGGGGTCGCGGTCTGGGTGCGCAGGGGCGTCCTCACGCGCCCCGTGCACGCAACGCGTCGTCGAGCGTGTAGAGGCCGGGTTCTTCCTGCGCTGTGAGCCAGCGTGCGGCGTGCAGGACCCCGGCGGCGAACCCTTCGCGGCTTTTGGCCTCGTGTTCCAGGCGCACTTGGTCGAATACGCTGTCGAGCCCAACGGTATGGCGCCCGTAGACCGTCCCGGCGCGCGTGGAGCTTACGTGGAGGGCCTCGTCCTCAATGGGAGCGTGCTGGGCTTCCGGCTCCAGGCGCTTCTTGCGCGCAAGGTGATCCCGGAGGATCTCGCCGAGCATGCGCGCCGTGCCGCTGGGGCTGTCGGCCTTCTTGGTGTGGTGCATCTCGTGCACGAACGGGTCGTACTCGTCCAAGTCGTCCAGCAGCGGGGCGACTGCTTCGAGAGCCGTGCGCAGAAGCGCCACGCCAATCGAGAAGTTCGGCGCATAGAGCAGCCGCGCGTCATGCTCGCGGGTCCAGGCGCGCACCTGGTCGCGTTCATCGTACCAGCCGGTGGTGCCGACGACGGCGGGCTGTCCCCACCGGCAGTACCGCTCGATGTGGTCGAGCGCCACCCTCGGCAGCGTAAAATCGATGGCCACGTCGGCCCCGTTGAAGGCAGCAGGTCCGTCGGCGTCGGCGAGCGGGTGCTCGGAGTCGAACTCGGCAGCGACGGCGTGCAACTCGCCCTCGGCGCGCCTTTTCACGGCCTGGCCCATCTGCCCGGTGCCGACCAGCGCGAGCGTCATAGCGTCTCAGAGGCGTTGTGTGGAAATCCGTTGGCACCGGCGAGCGAAAAGTAGCCGCCGGGCCGGCAAAAGCGAAAGCGGTTCCCGGCGCGGGCGTCCAGACGAAAGTGAGAAGCTGGAAAAGAAGAGCAATGGCTTCACGACTTTTTGCAGGGACGCTCCGTAGATCGGCGGAACGCCCTCTACTCCACTGGGTACAGGGCGGCCTGAGGAAGCATACTGCCGATTTACCAACAGGGGCTATAGCTCAGCTGGTAGAGCACCTGTATGGCATACAGGAGGTCCGGGGTTCGAGTCCCCGTAGCTCCACAACCTTTGCCCCTAATGCGTTGCCTCGCAGTGCATTAGGGGTTTCGTATTTCTGATGGTGACGCCTCGGGTGACGGTTTTCGCGACGCAGGTTAATTTCTACGAAAGTTGAAGCACCTTTCTGTATATCTGTATAGGGCACAGATTCGGGGACTCGGCAACAGCACGGGGTGCCAGTGACTCCAAAAGCTTTCTTGTCAGGTGGGCAGTGCGCTCCACCGGGGCAGAAACGAAAAGATGTTATTCAGGTAACGCTTGGCGCGGTGCATGGTCACGGCGAGGGGCGTCGTTCTCCTCAGTCAACGGTACTCGCCTCAGCGGACCGGTACCGTGGCTCGGACCAGCAACGTCGTCCTGCAAGGCCTCGGGGTCTAGCCTCGGCCCTCGGGCACTTCGCCAATCCCCATAGCTCTTCGACTGTTGGAGGAATGCTTCCACCACCGCCCTGTGGTGTTTCAGTGGCATCTTGTTGCCTGCCGTCCTTGTTGTGGCGCGGTTCTCCGTTTTGAGAAGTAGACGTTCGGGCACCCTCGTTTTCTGTGACGAATAGCAGTTGCACACGCCGCCAACATACTGCCCATGTTGCAAAGGTGCAAGAATGTTCGTATACTGCCAAGCGTGACGCCGATTCAACCCCACCAAACCGAAAGCCGATGCCCGCCGAAGAAGAAGACGCCGCCGAAGCCCTCGGGGTCGTGAGCGTACGCGAGACCGCCGAGCGCAAGGACTGCTCCCACCAGGCCGTGTACAAGGCCCTCGACGCCGGCAAGCTCAACGATGTTCGCACCGGCGGCCTGCGCCTCGTTCGCACGGACGACGCCTTCGAGGCGTGGCAACCGAAGCCCTACGGGAAGCACCGCCAGGAGGAAAGCTGAAGCGTGCCCCGCTCTGCACCTGCCTCGATCCCATGCCCCGCTCGCAAGCCGCAGAGCACCCCGCCCCGGCACGCCCGCCCGGCGCGTTGCCGGCGCACGTTCCGCCCAGCGTCCGCACCGCGCTTGCGGACGCAGCGGGGCGTCTGCGCGAAGCCTACGGGGAGCGCCTGCGCCGCGTGGTGCTCTACGGCTCCTTCGCGCGGGGCGAGGCCACGCCGGAAAGCGACGTGGATGTGCTGGTGGTCCTCGACGGCTTCGAGGAAAATCGCTACCGGGAACGCAAGCGCACCGGGACCGCATGGGGGGATCTCCTCGAACGCTACGGCCTTTCGCTTTCCTTCCACCTCTACACCGAAGCG
>PXTS01000053.1 GCA_003022485.1 Bacteroidetes bacterium QS_8_68_28 | reverse complement strand
GGCGGTTTTCTCCGACGGCGAACCAGTCGGCCACGCTCTCTGCAATAACGGGCCCAATGCCCTCGATGGATTCGAGCTCTTCCTCGTTCGCCTCGGCCAGGTCGTTGAGCGAGACGTAATGGGCCACAAGGTCTTCGGCCACCGTCCGGCCCACGTGGCGAATACCCAGCGCGAAGAGGAGCCGCGCGAGCGGGCGCTCCTTCGACGCCTCGATGGCCGCGATGAGATTGGCCGCGCGCTTCTCGGCAAAGCGTTCCAGTGGAAGCAGGTCCTCTTCGGTCAGGCGGTACAGGTCCGAGAGGTGCTCCACGAGCCCTTCTTCCACCAATACTACCGCCAGCTTCTCCCCCAGCCCTTCGATGTCCATCCCCTCACGGCTGACGAAGTGCTCGACGAGGCGAATGAATTGCGCCGGGCACTCGCCGTTGAAGCAGAACCAGTCCGCTTCGTCGTCGAGGCGCCTCAGTTGGCTGTCGCACTCGGGGCACCTCCTTGGCATCTGCCACGGCTCCTCGTCACCGGCGCGCTCCTCGGGAAGCGGGCGTACGACCTGCGGGATCACGTCACCGGCGCGCTTCACGACCACGCGGTCGCCGACGCGGATGTCACGCTCAGCGATGTAATCCTCGTTGTGAAGCGTGGCCTGCGAGACGGTCACGCCGCCGATCTCGACGGGCCGGAGCACCGCCTCAGGCTTGATCGCGCCCGTGCGCCCGACGTTGACCTCGATGCCCTCCAGGCGCGTCGTGGCTTCGCGGGCGGGAAACTTGTAGGCCACTGCCCAGCGCGGAGCTGTCGAAATGAAACCCAGGATCTCCTGGCGGCGGAAGTCGTCGATTTTTAGGACCACGCCGTCGGTTTCGTAGTCGAGGTCGTCGCAGGCGTCGGCCCATTTTTCGCAGAAAGAAATCGCCTCGCCGAGGCTCTCGAAGCGCGTGAGGTGCTCCTCCAGCGGCAGCCCCAGGCGCCCCAGCCACTGCATGAGCGCGTGTTGCGCGTCGGGGGGAGCGCCGCCCTCGACCGGACCGGTGCCGTAAGCAAAGAAGCTCAAGGGGCGACGGGCCGTGACCTTCGGGTCGAGCTGGCGAAGGCTGCCGGCAGCCGCGTTGCGCGGATTGGCGAATGTTTTTTCGCCGGCTTCGGCGAGGCGCTCGTTGAGACGCTCGAAGCGGCTTTTGCGCATGAAGACTTCCCCGCGCACCTCGATGCGGGCCGGCACCTCTGGAGCCTCTGTTCCACTTCCTCGCCCTACGCCAGGGGCCGGGAGGCGAAGTGGAATGCTGCGAATGGTGCGCGCCCCGGCGGTGATGTCCTCGCCCACACGCCCGTTGCCGCGCGTGGCGGCGCGGGTGAGGCGGCCGTCTTCGTAGGCCAGCGCCACGGCCAGCCCGTCGAGCTTGAGCTCGGCAGCGAGGGCGGGCGGATCCTCAAAGGGCGTGTCCTGAAGGCCGCGCAGGCAGCGGTCGTACCAGTCGCGCACCTCGCCGGCGTCGAAGGCGTTCGAGAGCGAGAGTAGCCGCTCGGGGTGGCGCACTTTTTCGAACTCGTCGAGCGGAGTCCCGCCCACGCGTTGTGTCGGCGAGTTGGGATCGCCGTGCTGGGGAAAAGCCTCTTCCAGTCGCTCCAGCCGACGAAAGAGCGCGTCGTACTGCGCGTCGGAAATGACGGGCGCGTCGTGGACGTAGTAGCGGCGCGCGTGCGCGGCAACGACCCGGCGCAGGCGCTCGATCTGGCGCGCGGCCTGCTCTTCCGAGAGCGCCTCGACCGAGGTGGCGTCCGCTTCTTTTTTAAGCTCAAGCGATTGTTCGACCAGATCCATTTCGTCCGTTGCCGCTCACGGGACAGACTTCCTCCTTTTGGCAAAGAGCGATCAGATTTGCGGGGCGGCTCCCTCTTCTTCCTGCGGTTGCTGGCCGCCCGCGTCGAAGAGAGCGGCGGTGTCGCGCTGGGCCGGGATCTGCGCCGGCTCCCCGCGCAGCGTGTCGGCGAAGGCTTGCAGGTTCTCCCGCGTAATGACGATGCGGCCCTGCGCGTCGCGCCGGTCGGTGGGGTAGGGATACCCTTCGGCCAACAGGCGCACGTTCTGGAGGGTCGGGTCGCCCGCCGACGGATTTTCGATGACGATTCGATTGCGTGCCGGGAAGACTTTTGCCTGCCCTTCCTCGACCCAGTAAGGCCGGCGCACGTCTTGGTCGCGCGTCACCTTGAGGTCGCGCACCGGCCCCTGGTCGGCGATGACGGTGAAGTTCATCGTCTCGCCGATCTGGAGGTCGGCCGCCGGGGGCTGGTTCTGCTGCTGCGCGCCCTGCGGGCCGCCGGCAGTGTCGGCCGTCGCGGCGGTCGTCTGCGCGGTCTCGGCCCCGCCGCCTCCGCCGAGGGCCGGGATGAGGAAGTACCCCCCCACGGCCAGGGCCACCGCGACCAGTGCCCCGGCGATCCAGCGGCCCGCGTTGCCGCTGCGCTGCCGGCGGCGGCGATGACGGGCCGGGCGCTCCTCGCGGGAACGGCCCTCCTGTGGGCGGGAACGGCCCTCCTGTTGGCCGGCGGCACGCTCTCGGCGGCTTTCCTCTTGCCGGCGAGCCCGCTCTTCGCGTTGCTCCTGCTGCCGGCGCGCACGCTCCTCGCGCTTGCGTTCGCGCTCCCGGGCGCGTTCTTCCTTTTCGCGCTCACGCTGCGCGGCCTGTTCGGTGGAGGCCCCGGGCGGGGACGAGGTTGTCCAATCCGGTTCGTCCTGCTGATCGGCGGCAACGGCCGTGCCGGTTGCCGTCGCGGCTCCCGCCGCCTCCTCCGACTCGGCGGATCGGTCTTCGCCTTCCTCGGCGCGCGGTTCCGGCTCGTCGTACGACTCAATCTCGCGCTGGAGCCGGCCTTCTTCGTATTCCCCTTCCAGCGTGGCTCGCAGCGCTGCGAGCACCGGAGCCGACGGCGCCCCGGTCGCGTCGGCGTAGCTGCGGGCCAGCGAGCGCAGATAGACGCGGTTGAACATAGGATGCCCCCCCACCAGCTGCCCCGACTCGAATGCCTCGAAGAGCCCACTGGGCACGTGCAACCTCTTGCGCAGCTCCTCGACTGAGAGGCCGCGCTCCTCACGCATCGCGCGCAGGTCGGCCGCAAAGCGCTGGCCGGATCGTTTGCGGGCGTCGTCGTCGGGCATCGCAGAGGCAGACGTGGGGCGAAGTCAGCGAAAGACCGGGCCGTCTTTTTTCCAACATGCAAATCGCCGGGCGCGAAGTCCAGCCCCGTCTTCCCGGTTCTGTAACAAAGCGTTCCGGTTTTGTAGCAAAGCGTTGCAGCGAAACAGCGCGGCACACACGAAAACCCGCCAGCGTGCCGCTCGGGGCGGACCTGCTGGCGGGTCGGTCGGCAAGGTCGGGACGCCCGGATTTGAACCGGGGACCTCATCGCCCCCAGCGATGCGCGCTGCCTGACTGCGCCACGTCCCGCAATATATTACACGTTGTGATGTGTCGGATAGACTAACAGCCGAAGGGGCGCAGGGTTTTGCAAGCGCGCCGCCCGCCCTGCGAAACCGCGTTGAAGTTTCGGGGGGCGTCTGTGGCGGTCCGCCGTTTTTCAAAGCTGGTCGCGCAGCTCGACGAGAAAGGCGCGCAGGCGTTGCAGGTCCTCGCGGCGATCTTCGACTTCGCCGGGGGCCTCCTCCTCGCGGGCCAGCACTTGGCGGGCCCCCTCGATGGTGTACTTCTCCTCGCGCAACAGGTGCCGGATGCGACGCGCGGCGGCCACGTCTTCTTCTTTGTAGACGCGGCGGCCCGCCCGGTTTTTGCGCGGGCTCAGCGTCTCGAACTCCGACTCCCAGTAGCGCAGCACGTGCGGCTCGAGGTCGAGGTCGTCGCCGACCTCGCCGATGGAGCGGTACAGCTTTCGAATTTCGGCATCGGGCATGGGGGCGAAGCGGGTTGCGGCGGAGGGCGCTACACCAATTTATGGAAGCTTTTCTGTAAATGTACAGCCGCGCTGCTGGGTGGGGCAGCGAAACGGCGGCCGGGGCGTAGCGCTCGGGGCCGGCCCAAACTCACGCGCCGGCTCGTTGGCCAGCGGCCTCCAGGCGCTCGTTGAGGTAATCGAGCATGTCGATCTGCTCGCGCAGGTGGCCGTGCTGCGCCTCGACGTTGACGTAGGGCAGGCCCTCGCGTGCGGCCCAGACGCTGAGCGAGCCGTCGTCGGTGGCGGCGGCATTGTCTTGAAGCACGACGTGGTAGGGCCCGCCCTGGAGGAGGTCGTAGTGGCGCGCCTCGGTGACGAAGAAAAAATCGTCGGGCGCGGTCTCGCGCTTCGGGCGCACGCGCTCGGCATCACGTTCGTGCTCCCCGCCGTGGTCGTAGCTCCGGGCCGAGTAGAGGCCCGGCTTGTTGTTGTGGACGGTCACGAGTAGCCCCGGCCCCTCGCGCAACGCTTCGAGGCCAACGGCCGCAAGGAACGCCTCGGCAAAGGCGCGCACGGCCGCATGCGCTTTCTTCGAGTACGGGCCGAGCTCCCGCAGGGTAGCCTCGGCGCCGGCGTCGGTGAAGGCGCGGTTGGGGTCGAAAACGTGCTCGGTGGTCCCCAGCCGGAAGCGGAGGTTGCGCTTGCCGGTGTGGCGCACCTCCACGAGCCGCCCGCCCCGTCGCCGCAGCGTGCCGAGCGTGGCGGCCACGGCGGTGTTCTCGTCATCGTGCATGTGCGCGTAGGTCAGCCCCGGCACCCCGGTCTCATGGGCGATGATCTTCACGCGCGTCTCCCCAATCTGGACAGGCGTGCGCTGCTGCTGGATGGGGACGTGCGTGGCCTCGGCGTCTTCGATGACGGGTGTTTTCCAACGAGTAGAGAGGGCGCGTGCGCGGAGACGCGCAGGATTCGGCGCGTGAATGCAGCACGCACGCGCATTGTTGCACGCGCAACGGCGTCGGACTGGCCTTTCCAGTTTGGCTTCACAATAGACCGATCAGCCTTCTCGGTTGCGCTTGCGTCGCCGCAGCAGCATCTTCCCTGTCTGCCTCTTCGTGCTTCCTTTTCTCCCGTCTCCTGCCCGCGTGCTCACGGATCCGTTCTCGCTGCTCGCTTTCCTGGCCGCCCTCCTCGCGGGAGTCTTCTGGCTGAGCACTCTCGACGCATTGGAAGGGGTCTTCGAGGTGCTCCCCCCGGTGATCTGGGCGTACTTCCTGCCTATGTTCGCTACGACCGCCGGCCTCACCCCCGCCGAGCACGCCCTCTACGACGGAATGACGACCTACCTGCTCCCCTTCGCGCTCTTCCTGCTGATGCTGACGGTGGACCTGCCGGCGATCCTGCGCCTCGGGCCGATGGCGCTGGGGATGCTGGTCGTCGGCACCGTGGGGATCGTGCTGGGCGCCGCCGTCAGCTACGCGCTCTTTCAGGCGCTC
>PXTS01000059.1 GCA_003022485.1 Bacteroidetes bacterium QS_8_68_28 | reverse complement strand
CCCAACCTGCTTCAGCGCGCCACGTGGACGCTCGCGGCGCTCTTTATCGCGCTGTGCATCCTCACAAACTTCGCCATCGACCGAGACGGTGAGGAAACAGCGCCTTCCACGCTCCAGGACAGCGCCCAGCCGCAGCAGCAGGGGCCGGCTCCGCAGCAGCGCCCGACGCCGGGCAGCCAGCAAGCGCCGGGGGGGCAGCAGCAGACCCCGCCTCCGGCGGGCGGCGGCCAGCAGTCTCCGTCGCCGCAGCAGGGAGGCGGCGGGCAATAGGGGAAGTCGGTTTTTCTGGTTGTTTTTTTGAGCAAAAGGGTGCCATCCGGCGCCCTTTTGTTTTGAGTAAATCGTTTTGTATATCACGGGAGCATTCTCACTCCTTTTTTGCCGGCCTGCCCAATGTTTTTCGCTTATCAACCTTCTGCTTTTTGCTTTTCTGTTCGGCCTGATACTGGAGAGGCGCGACCGGGCGCGCGGGCGCGGGCCACGGCCGAGCCGCGCCTCGAAGCGGGCGCCTGAGTGCTTCAGTTCCAGATCGAGCCAGCCTTTTACACGCAGCTCTGCTCTTTTCAAGGGAGCACCATCTCAGCCAAGCGGCACGTGTCGGAGCAGAGCGCTTGGCGGATCGGCGCGTCATTAGACGCAAGCTATGACCCGTTCCGTCTATTCTTGATCTGCAGAGAAGCAGCAAGCGAGAAGGCCGCTCCTCAAGGAGGGGCGGCCCTTCGCGTGCTTGCTGAAAAAAGCGAGGCGTACCGGTCTGTAAGCCGAATTCGGTCTACCCGCGCCGGCGTCGCTGAAGGGGCACCGAGCGCCGGGGAGCGCGATCATCTATCTATGGACGACCGTCGCCGGTCGCCTCGAGCGACCTACCCGCGCTGCAACGCCGGCGGCCAGCAATACTGACCGCAACGTTTCGACGGGCCGCCGTGTCCGGCCCAGGGGGCCGGTGCAGCGCTGCTGGGCCTTGCGCCCCGTGGGGTTTGCCGGGCCGCTTGCGTCGCCGCAAACGCCGGTGCGCTCTTACCGCACCGTTGCACCCTTACCTGTGCCCGCAAACCCGTTGCCGGGGGGCGGGCCATTGGCGGTCTGTTTTCTGTGGCACGAGCCGTCGCCCGTCCGAGCCGTTGCTCGGAAGAGCGCCTTCCCGTTAGGAAGCACGGTGCCCAGCGGCGTTCGGACTTTCCTCACCGCCGCTGCTGCGCTGAGGGACAGCCCCCAGCGGGCGGGCGGAGCGATGCGCCGACCGGCACGCCAAAGTCTTGCAAATTGGTGATTTTGAATTGGCAATTGGTCGCGGATGGGGAGGCAATCACCAATTTGCAATTCTCGGCTTACAGTTAAACGTCCATTTCGTCGACGGTTTCCTCGTAGAGCTCTTGGTCCGTGATGATGCGGCCGTCGTGCTCGCTGACGATGATGCGGTTGCGCTGGCGAATCTCGACCTGGCGTTGCGGCGGGACGGCGAAGCCGGCGGCGGCCCCGCGCTCCAGGGGCACCACGGCCCGCCCGTCGCGCAGGCGCTCGCGCAGGCGCTCGTAGGCGCGCAAGTAACGGTCGCCGACTTTCTCCTCCGCCTCCTCGCGGATCTCTTCAAGGCGCTCCTGCTGCTCCTCGGTGTCTTCGAGAACGGAGTTCAACTCCTCACGCTTCTCGTCGAGCAAGTCTTCGAGTTCCTCGAGGCGCTCCTCGGTCTCGCCGATGGCCTCGTCGTATTCGTCCTCCGACTCCTCGGCTTCCTCGATCTTGGTGCGCGCGTCGGCAATGCGCTCCTTTTGCGTCTCGATCTCCTTGGTAAGCGCGTCGTACTCGCGGTTGTTGCGCACTTGGAGTTGCTGGTCTTCGTACTTATCGATCATCGTCTCGGCCTCCTTGATGTCGGTCTCCGCCTGGCTGGCGGCCACCTTCTTTTCCTGAAGCTCGTCCTTGTACTTCTGGAGGCGCGTCTGGAGGCCGGCCTCTTCGTCTTCGAGGTCTTGGATCTCCTCCGGCAGGTCGCCGCGCAGCTTGTGGATCTGGTCGATCCGGTTGTCGATGTGCTGAAGCCGGATTAGCGCGCGGAGCTGTTCGGGGATGGACGTGCTCTCTTTGGTGGCGGGCATGGGACGTGCGCGGTTTCGAGTTCGAGGTTTCGAGTTCGAGGTTTCGAGTTCGAGGTTTCGGGGCCTCAAAAAACGGTAGCGTGAACGAATTGCCTATTTTCTTAAAGAGAACGGCTGGGCGAGGGGGAGGTTCGCGGCTGAGGGCCCCGGTCTTTCCGTTCCGTGCGAAAACGCGCCCTTGCGCTCGGTGGGTGGCATTGGTGTGCGGCGTTGGCGTGCGGCGTCTTTCGAGGCGCAGATGTCCGACTTGAAAGCCACACGCTCTGCGCCTCGCGCCAAGCGCGACTACGCGCCCGGCACGAACGTACGCACAGGACTGGTGCGCTCCTGGGAGACGTGCCAGCCGACTTCGGGAAAGCGCTCGGCGAGAACGTCGCGCAGCAGGTGTTCGGTGACGGCCTCCGTTTCGTAGTGACCCGCGTCGATGAAGGCCATCTGCGCGGTGCCGTCTTCAGCAGAGAGCACCTCGAAAAACTCGTGATACGTCACGTCGGCAGTGACGTAGGCGTCGGCTCCGGCGGCGCGGGCTTTTCCCACGAAGTCGCTCCCAGCTCCGCCGCAGACGGCCACGCGCTCCACGCGCGCTTCCGGGGCGCCGGCGTAGCGCAGGCTCTCGGCGTCCAGCGCGCCGGCGGCACGCTCCAAAAACTGCGACAGCGGCTCCGCCTCCGGCAGCGTGCCGACCGCGCCGAGGCCTGCCTGCGTGGTCGTTCCCTCGACTGGGTACACGTCGTGGGCGACCTCTTCGTAGGGATGCGCCTCCGTCATCGCCGCGCGCACCGCCGGCAGGTGCCAGCGCTCCGTCTGCACTTCGAGGCGCACCTCGTCGGCCTCCTCGAGCGCGCCTTCGGGGGTGTCGGTAAACGGGTCGGCCTCCGCGCCGGGGCGAAAGAAGCCGGTGCCGCGCCCCGCGAAGGCACACGCCTCGTAGTCGCCGATCCGGCCGGCCCCCGCGTCTGCCATCGCGCGGTGGACGGGGCGGGCGTGCTCCCGGGGGACGAAGACGACCAGCTTGCGCAGCGCGCCGCCCATGCCGTCGAGGAAGCCGACGTCTTCGAGCCCAAGCTGCTCGGCCAGCGCGAAGGAGACGCCTCCGGGAGCCGCATCGAGGTTCGTATGCGCGGCATACAGGGCAATGCCGGCCTCCGCCAGCCGCAGCGCCAGCGCATTCGGGAAGCCCCCACCGGCGGTGAGCTGGTCGAGCGGGCGAAAGAGCAGCGGGTGATGCGTCACCACGAGCTGCGCGCCTGTCTCTTTTGCTTCCCCCAGCACCCCGGGCGTCATGTCCAGCGCCACGAGACCGCGCTCCACCGCGCGCGCCGCATCGCCGACCTGGAGACCGACGTTGTCGTAGTCCTGCGCGCTGCCGGGCGGCGCCCACATTTCGAGTGCGTCTGCGACGTCGGAGATCGTAGGCATTGTCTGAGGGAAAGGGGGAAAGTGGAAAAAAGGCGCGTTGCCGCAGAAACCAAACGTCCGTCGACAAAATGTAAGGGCGCGGCGCATCATGCCCGAAACCGACAACGCATCTGCCAAAGAGCAACGCGCCTCACGACGCCGTTCCCCCCGTCCGCGGTCTGCGGTCCGCCGCCCCGGAAGCCGCCTGGATGCCCTCGCGCTCGTCCACCCAGCCCAGCAGCGCCGCTCCCACCGCGAAGAACGCCAGCACCGAAGCCACGCCCGCGCGCTGCGTGCCGAAGGCCGCCGTCATCCCCCCGAAGAGCGCCGGCCCTGCGAAGGCCGTCGCCTTGCCGCTGAAGGCAAAGAACCCGAAGAACTCGCCTTTCTTCCCCGGCGGCGTAAAGCGCCCCAGCAGCGAGCGGCTGGCCGACTGGTTCGGGCCCGCGAAGAGGCCGACGAGGGCCCCCGCCGCCCACAGCCACGCCTTCGAGGGGGCCAGGAGCGCCAACAGCGTCGCCCCCGCCAGCCCCGCCACGCTGATGAGCACGGTCATCTTGCCGCCGAGCCGGTCGTCTACGAAGCCGAAGCCGAAGGCGCCCAGGCCCGCCGCCACGTTCAGCGCGATGCCGAAGAGGAAGATTTCATTGAAGGAAAAGTCGAACGTGCCGCCGGCGTAGATCGCCCCGAAGCTGAAAATCGTCAGCAGCCCGTCGTTGTAGAAGAGCCGTGCCAGCAGCAGCCGCACCACCTGGCGGAAGCGCCGCACCTCGCCGAAGGTTTTTCGCAGTTCTCCGAAACTCTTTCGGAACACGGTCCCGAGGTTCGGCGCGGCGTTCTCGCCAGTCGCGCGCGATTCGGGCACGAACAGGAAAAGCGGCACGCTAAAGCACGCAAACCACGCAGCCACCAGCAGGCACGTGGCCCGCACGTTCGCCCCGCCGTCGGTGGAAAAAAGAAACGGCTCCGTCGGCGCGACCAGGGTCGTGTAGCCGAGCGCCAGCGCCCCCAGCCCGCCGGCGTATCCCAGCGCCCACCCGTACCCGCTGATGCGTCCGATGCGCTCCTCGGACGCCAGCTCCGGCAGGAAGGCGTTGTAGAAGACGAAGGCCAGCTCGAAGGCCGTGTTCGCCACGATGAAGAGCCCGAGCGCGGCCCACACGTCGCCCGTCGTTGGAAAAAAGAGCGCCGCCGTGGCGAGGACCGTGACCGCCGTAGCCGCCAGGAGAAACCGCTTGCGCCGCCCGCTGCGGTCGGCCAGCGTACCCAGAAAGGGCGAAAGCACCGCAATCAGAAGCGCTGAGGCGGTGACGGCGTTGCCCCAGAGCGCCGTGCCTGCTTCCTCGCCGGCGGCGATCTCCTGCGTGAAGTACGTCGCGTAGACGAACGTGACGACCAGCGTGTTGAACGCCGAGTTGGCGAAGTCGTAGAGCGCCCAACTGGCGACGGCGCGTCGTGAAGCAGCCACGCTTTTCGGGAAGGGGGGCGGGAGAAGACGAGCGGGAAGAAGATAGACAAGGCCGCAGTGAAATGACACCGGTTCGGTACTGGCGTGTTGAAGTGTTATCGTGTTGAAGGGCGTGCCCGCCGAAGCGTCCGCACTGCCGAGGCGTCCGCACTACAACACCAGCACACCGACATGGAATACCCGTCCGTCCCGCTCGACGAGATGCGCGAGTGCTCGGAACGCTTCCTGCGCCTCATGCAGCAGCGCCGCTCGGTGCGCGCCTTTTCTCACCCATACGCCTGCGCCGGTGGAGTTCTTGGGGGAGATGCTGAAGCGGCCCCGGAACGAACGCCCGTACATTCTCTTCCCCATCGGCTACCCGGCGGCTACCCGGCGGCTACCCGGCCTCCGGTGCCGAGGGGCCCCGACATCGAGCGCAAGGGCCTCGGCGAGAGTCCCGTCCCCGTAGCTCAGTGGACAGAGCAGTGGCCTCCTAAGCCGCGCGCCGCAGGTTCGACTCCTGCCGGGGACGCTGCTCGATGGTGATTTTCGATGGGCGATTTTCGATTGGTGAGCGGCGAACGTGAGCGCAGCCGGGGAACTCCGGCCGAGCGCCTGCCCGATTCCGATGAAGCGTTCCTGGCGCTGGGGAGCAACCAGGGAGACCGCCGGGCGGCCCTGCGCGGCGCCGTGCGCGCGATGGCCGGCGCTGCGCCTATCAAGGGGGTCGGCGTCTCGCCCGTTTACGAAACGGAGGCGCACACACGCCGCCCCGATGAGGCACAGCCGGCCTATCTCAATGCCGTCGTCCAGCTTCGCATGGAATGCTCGCCGGAGGCGTTGCTGAAGCGGGCCTGGCAGTGGGAGGCGGAGGCTGGGCGCGACCGCGAGGCCGAAGAGGGGCGCTGGCAGCCGCGTCCGCTGGACGTGGACCTGCTCGTGGTGGGCCGCGTGCGGCGCCGGACCGCCCGCCTGACGTTGCCGCACCCGCGACTGGCCGAGCGGCGCTTCGTGTTGCGCCCTTGGGCCGACCTGGCGCCGAACCTGCGCGTGCCCGCTCCGTTCGAAACGACAGTGGAGACACTGCTCGCGCGCTGCCGCGACTGCGCCGCCCTCCGCCGCGCGGCCCCGCCGCCCTCGGCACCGTGAGGCGCGCCCGTCCCTCCTCCCCTCTGACATGCCTCTGCCGCTGTTCCCGCATGGCCGTCCCCGACGACGAAGACGCTGCGCGCGAAAACCGCGCCCCTGACGGCGAGGACCTCAGCTACGTTGCCATCGAGGGTGTTATCGGAGCGGGCAAGACCTCTCTCGCCGAGCTTCTCGCCGAGCGCCTCGACGCGCGGCTGGTGCTGGAGCAGTTCGAGGAAAATCCGTTTCTGGAGCGCTTCTACGAAGATCGCGCGCGCTGGGCCTTCCAGACGCAGCTCGCGTTTCTGGCCAGCCGTTTTCGCCAGCAGAAAGAGCTTCAGGCGCGCGACCTCTTTCACGACGTGATCGTCAGCGACTACGCCTTCGAGAAAGACCGCATCTTTGCCCATCACAACCTGGACGGCGACGAGCTCTCGCTCTACGAAACGCTCTTTTCGCTGATGGAGCCCTTCGCCCCCACCCCCGACCTGGTGGTCTACCTTCAGTCCAGCCCCGAGCGGCTCATGCAAAACATCGCCCAGCGCGGGCGCTCCTACGAGGAAGACATGGACCCTGATTACATCAAGGCGCTCCACGAAGCATACAACTATTTCTTTTTTCGCTACACCAAAAGCCCGCTTCTCATCGTTAACGCGGCGGAGATCGACTTCGTCGAGAACGAAGACGAACTCGGCGAGCTGGTGCACCAGATCACCAGCACGCGCCACCCGGGCACGACGTACTTCACTCCGCTGCTCTCGCGCGAGGAGCAGCGCCCCGCCGCGTAGCGGCTGCCATCACACACGCGCTTCTCCCCTGCTCCCGACCCTGCCGTTGCTGAAGGTTCTCTTCTACGCACTACTGGCCTACCTGCTGTTGAGGGCCGTCGCCAACCTGCTGCGAGCCATGCTCCAGCAGCAGGGCGTGGGAGCAGGCCGAGACGGTCGTACGGGCCGGGCGCCCCCAGAGGACGAAGAGCGCGCCACGCGCCTGCGCGAGCAGACGGACATTGAAGACGCGACATGGGAAGATCTTTGACTTCTCCCCCGGATAAATCCGGGGGATTCTTGCTCACGCGACAGGCATACCTGCCTGTACTCAGAATTACTCATTCGTAGGACCTGCTTCGATCATTCGCTTACCTGGAAGGGTAGAGGCGGACCGAAGTCTTACGTGTCCTCCAGAGTCATTGGCCTTTTGGAAGGCTTCCGCTAGCCCAGCGGTACGCAGAAGCGCGAAAAGGCTCTTGCGAATGAAAGAGCCGCCTCGTATCTTTCTGCTGAACTGACCGCGCAGTCCTGCTTCCCTGGTTATGTGCTTTTACGCCGTTCTTTCTTTTCCAGCGCTGTTCGCCTTCTCGCTTCGAGCGGGAAGGCTTTTTCCGTAAAGGAGGCTGCGCGTAAAGGAGGCTGCGCGCGCTTCCGTTCGCTTTTCACGTTCCCCACCCCACCCAACGGACGCCGCCCATGCAGACGAGCATTCGCTTTTCGGGAGAAGAAGCTCTTTCGGAGCGCCCGCCCGCCCGCCTTGCCCTCGCCGACGGCACCGTGCTGAAAGGCCGCGCCGTCGGAGCGCAAGGGAAGGCCGGCGGCGAGTTGTGCTTCAACACCTCGATGACCGGCTACCAGGAGATCCTGACGGATCCCTCCTACCACGGCCAGCTCATGACGATGACCTACCCGCACATCGGCAATTACGGCGCCAGTGAGGAGGCGATGGAAGCCGACGCGCCAATGGTGGCCGGGCTGGTCGTACGCTCCTTTTCGGAAAGCTACCCCAGCTCGCTGGCCGACGAGTCGCTCGAAGACTGGATGCGGCGCCACGGCCTCGTCGGCATCACGGGGGTGGACACGCGCTTTCTGGTGCGCCACATCCGCGAGAAAGGCGTCATGAATGCCGTGATCTCTGCGCAGGACGGGCGTTCAGAGGAAGAACTGATCGAAGAGGCGCGCGACTGGCCGCCGATGAATGGGCTGGAGCTGGCCTCGCGCGTGACATGCGAGGGGCCCTACGACTTCGCCGAAAACGAGGGCGAAGGCGTGGTCGTCTACGACTTCGGCGTCAAGCGCAGCATCTTGCACGCCTTCGCCGAGCGCGGCTGCGCGGTGCGCGTCGTCCCGGCCGGCGCGCCGCCGGAGCGCGTGCTGGCGCGGGAGCCGGACGGGATCTTCCTGTCCAACGGCCCCGGCGACCCGCGCGCCATGAGCGACGCCGTCGAGCGCACGCGCCGCCTCATCGAGAGCGGGCTTCCGGTGTTTGGCATCTGCCTGGGGCATCAGCTCATGGCCCTCGCGCAGGAGCTGGACGTCTACAAGATGCACGTCGGCCACCGCGGCGCCAACCACCCGGTCAAGAACCGGCGCACCGGGAAGGTGGAAGTCACGACGCAAAACCACGGCTTCGCGGTGGACGAAGACTCCGTGGACGAGGCCACCGCCGAGGTCACGCACCGCAACCTCAACGACGACACCGTCGAGGGCCTGCGCTTCAAGCAGTTCGACGGCCTCAGCCTCCAGTACCACCCCGAGGCCTCGCCGGGGCCGCACGACAGCCGCTACCTCTTCGACGAGTTTCTGACGATGATCGAGGAGGGCGGGAAGTCGAAGGCCCAGCGCGGCGCGCCCGCCACCGGCAAAGTGACGGCGTGAGCACGCGCTTCACAGCAACGCGCCTCCAGACAAAGACGCCCGCTTCAGCGCGTATGGAACCTGCGCGAGCGGCTGCGGGGGGGTGGATCCTGAAAGGCGAACAAAGATGAACGGATTCGAAAAGTTGTTGCCCGACCTGATTGTTGGCCGACCTGAGCGCGGCGCGCGTTGACTTGTCGTCGTCGGCGGGCGCCGCGTGCATGGCCTTCGCCGGCTACCCCCGGGCGACCGAAGACGTGGACCTCCTCCCAATCACCATTCGCCAACCGAAAATCGAAAATGCCCAAGCGCACCGACCTCGAGAGCATCCTCCTCATCGGCTCCGGCCCCATCATCATCGGGCAGGCGTGTGAGTTCGATTACAGCGGCACGCAGGCCGCGCGCGCCCTCCGCGACGAGGGCTACCGCGTGGCGTTGATGAACTCCAATCCCGCCACCATTATGACCGACCCGATGACGGCCGACCGGGTCTACCTGCGCGAGCTCACGCCGGGGGCGCTCAAGCAGGTCGTCGAGGAGGAGCAGCCCGACGCCGTTTTGCCCACGATGGGCGGGCAAACCGGCCTCAACCTCACACAGGATTTGCAGGACGAGGGCTTCTGGGAGGGGCGCGGCATCGAGATCATCGGCGTCAACATCGATGCGGTGCAGCGCACTGAGGACCGCGACCGGTTCCGCCGCTTGATGCAGGACGTTGGCATCGACCAGGCGCGCAGCGACACGGCCAAGTCGCTCCTCGAGGCGAAAGAAGTCACGCAGGAGCTCGGCGGGCTGCCGGTCGTGATCCGGCCCAGCTACACGCTCGGCGGCAGCGGGGGCGGCATCGTGTGGCACGAGGACGGGTTCGAGGAAAAAATCACGCGCGGCCTGGAGATGAGTCCCGTCCACCAAGTGCTCCTGGACGAGTGCCTCTTTGGCTGGAAGGAGTACGAGCTGGAGCTGCTCAGAGACCCCAACGACAACGTCATCATCATCTGCTCGGTCGAGAACGTCGACCCGATGGGCATCCACACC
>PXTS01000052.1 GCA_003022485.1 Bacteroidetes bacterium QS_8_68_28 | reverse complement strand
GACCGACCAGATGGGCGCCGCGCGCACGTGGATCAAAAACCACCGGAAGCTCGTGGCCGAGTGGGTGCCGGACGGCGGCTCGCGCGCGGACTCGACGACGGCCGATTCGGCATCGGCCCCGGTCGCGCAGGCGACGGCGCGGCACTGACGAAGCGCGCGTGGAGATCCATGCCGCGCGCGAACATTCCGCCGCGAGCCTGGGTTCACGTCTGTCGGCCCAACCCCCCGAACTCGAAACTCCAACCCCGAACCCGCCGAAGGTCCATGCCCGACCAGAACGCCCGCAGCGCCTACCCGCACCCTGGCGACTTTGCTGTCATGCGGCCGGAGTACCACCAGCAGGACGACGGCTTCTGGCAGGCGACGATCAACGTGAGCCCGTTTCGGGTGAAGGGAGAGAGCGCCTCGAAGCCCGGCGCGCGCCGGGCCGCGCTCTACGAGGCGGAGAAGACGTACCGCAACTACCACCCGTCGCACAGCGTCAACAACCCCTTCCCCGAGGAATTTACCGACGGCGAGGGGATGGAGTGGAAGCGCACCAGCCCGCAACGCCGGGGCGAGTTGGGGGACTACATCTTCGAAGACGCCTACGGCGAAGAGGACTACGTCGACATCGAGACGATGCTGCTGTGGGACGTGCGCCCGGCTGCTGCCGCCGAGGTGGCCTCCGACGAAGCCGACACGGAAGAGCCGGAATCTGAGCCGAAAGAAGCCGAGCCGGAAGAACCCGAAGAAAAGACGCCTGAGGCGACCTCCCTGGAAGAAGAAACCGCGTAGCACGCCGCGTCCCCATTCGTTACCGCCGGTGTTCGTTACCGCCGGGAGCTGCTGCCGAGCAGCAGCCACAGCGCGTGGATGCTGCCGGGCAACAGCGCGATCAGCGTCAGCACGACGTTGAGCAGAAAGGCCGTGCCGAGCCCTTTCTGCAAAAAGACCGAGAGCGGCGGCAGGAAGATGGCGATGAGGATCTGGATGAGCTGGCCCATTGCGGCGCGAAAACGGGTTGTGGAAAAAGAGCGGGGTTTGCGCAAGATAGCGTGGCGCGCAACGCCAATGGCGAAGCGCGCGTAACGACTCGGCCGGTCGTCTACTCCTCGAGCACCGGATCGGCGACGGCGGCTCCGCGTCTTATCTCGCGCAACGCCTGCTCGATTCGCGGCGTCAAGTCTCCGCAAGCGCTCGCACGGACTGGTCGCGCGGGCGCACGCTAACCACGCCGAGGTCGTGGCGGCGCAGGTCGCGCTTCAAGGCGGTGGCGTAGCCGTTTTTTCTTCATCGAGCAGCACGCGCATGGGTCGCGCCTTCACTCGCGTTCCCCTTCCAGCGCCTCGTCCTTCACCGCCAGCAGCTGCTGGACGGCCGCATCGCGCCCCTCCGGCACCTCACCGAAGAAAAGCACCTCCTTGATCGCCCCCAGCGCCTTTTGTTCGGGGCCTTCGAGGCGCCGCTGCATTTTCGCGAAGAGCGCGCCGCGCCGCTTCGCCTCGTCGGCCACCTCCATCATGTACTGGCGCGCGGCGGCGTGGTCGTTTTCGATCTCGCCGTCGAGGATAGCCTCGCGGACATTCTCCTTGACGATGCCAACGGCCACGCCCTCCTCGATGCCCAGTGCCTCCATAATCTCCTCGCCGCTGAGGGGAGGCTGGAAGTTGCGCAGGCGGTCCTTTTCCTCCACCGCGCGCATTTTTTCCTCCACGCGGTCGTAGGCGTTCTGGTGGCGGGCGCGGCGGCGCGGGTTCGCGCTGGTGACGTCGGCGCGCACCAGGGTCATCAGATCGCCCAGGTCTTCACCGGCGTCGAAGAGGAGGCGGCGCACCGCCGAGTCGGTCACGTCGTCGGAGGCGAGGTCGGCGGGGCGGTGGTGCATCAGGACGAGCTTCTCGACGTAGTCCATGCGCGCCCCCAGCGGCAGGCGCAGGCGGCGAAAGACGTCCTCGACCATGCGCGCACCGACGTGCTCGTGGCCGTGAAAGGTCCAGTTGCCGTTTTGGAAGCGCTTCGTCTTTGCCTTGCCGATGTCGTGCAAGAGCGCCGCCCAGCGCAGCCAGCGCGTGGCGTCTTCGGCGTCATCGACGGGGCGGTCCGAGACGCGCTCCACGAGCTGGTCGAGCACCTGGAGGGTGTGCAGGAAGTTGTCCTTGTGGCTCTCGCCCCGGCGGCGTTCGGTGCCGGTCAGCGCCGAAAGCTCCGGCAAGACGTGCTCCAGAAGCCCCGCGCCTTCGAGGACTTTGAACCCGATGGACGGCACGTTCGCCGCGACGATTTTTTGCAGCTCCTCGGCGATGCGTTCCTCGGCCAGAATCTCCACGCGCCCGGCTTTCTCGCGCATGGCTTGGCGGGGTTCCGCCTCCACGTCGAAGCCCAGTTGCGCGGCGAAACGCGCGGCGCGGATCATGCGCAATGGGTCGTCCTCGAAGGTTGCGGCGGGATCGAGCGGCGTGCGCAGGAGCTGGCGCCCCAGGTCGCGCCTTCCGTCGAAAGGATCGATGAGCGCGCCGAAGCGGTCCGGGTGCAGGTCCGCCGCGAGGGCGTTGACGGTAAAGTCGCGGCGGCGCAGGTCCTCGGCCAGCGTGGCTGCTTCGACGGCGGGCTTGCGGCTGGCGGCGCGGTAGCTCTCTTTGCGCGCGGCGACGAATTCGAGCACCATCGGGTCGTCATCGCCCTCCACGGGCGAGGGGACGCGCACGGCGGCGGTGCCGAAGGTTGAGTAGACGTGCGCGGTGGTGCCGCCGAGCCGGTCGGCCAGCGCCTCCGCCAGCGCGATGCCAGTCCCCTCGCCGACGGTGACGAAGTCGAGGTCGGTCGTGGTGCGGCCGAGGAGCGCGTCGCGCACGGCCCCGCCGACGAGGTACGTCTCGATGCCTTCCTGCGCGGCCACGCGGCCGATTCGGCGCAGCACTTCCTCGAACGGCTGGCGCGCCAGCGCGTCGGCCACGTGGCCTTGCGGGTCGGTGCGTACGTCGGAGGCGGCGGGCATCGAACGGAGGGGCGGCGTTCGGGAGTGGCGGGGCTGAAAAAGACGTTTCCGGAAAGATGAACGTCCGGCGCAGGAAGGCGTTGGGTGAAAAAATGAGGCAACGCGCCTGCTTGTCTTTTCTCCTACATCGTCCCCCGAGTGCCCATGCCCCTCGACCCGGTCGTCGCCGAGCGCCGCGAGGAGATCCTGCGCCTCGCCGAGAAGCACGGGGCGCGCAACGTGCGCGTCTTCGGCTCCGCCGCGCGCGGAGAGCTGGGGCCGGGGAGCGACGTGGATTTTCTGGTAGACCTGGACGCCGACCGAGACCTTTTCGACTTGGGAGGGCTGCTGATGGATCTCCAAGACCTACTCGACCGCCAAGTGGACGTGGCCACCGCGCAGGGCATTCACGAATATATTCGCCAACGAGTCCTCGAAGAAGCGCAGCCGCTGTGAAAGACGACCGGCTTTACCTGACGCACATCCTGGACAGCATCGAGCGTGTGGAGCGGTATACCGTCGAGGGCAAGCGTGTCTTTCTCGAAGACGAGAAGACGCAAGATGCCACGGTGCGCAATCTGCAGACAATGGCCGAGTCCACGCAACGGTTGTCTGATTCATTGAAAGCGCGGCGTTCTGAGATCGACTGGGACGACATTGCCGGATTCAGAAACATCGCCGTGCATGGCTACCTCAGCTTCGATTACGAGAAGGCGTGGAACGTGGTGGAAAACCGGCTCCCTAAGCTCAAGCGCGCTGCCGAGGCGCTGATGAGCCATCTCGACGCGGAAGCCGGCTCGAAAGCCGGTGGTGCTTCCGGTGACGCGTGAGCTCACGTGGCGCTCGGGTCACGCTCCGACGGTTCCTCGCGCCGGGATGGGGCGAACTCCGGCGCGTCACCGGGCGAATGGTCCGGCAATGCGTCGTCCACGTCGTTCTCTTCGAGGGCATCCGCGCCGCCGGCCGTCCCTTCGTCGTCGCCGGTCGCGCGGCCCCTTCCGTCGGAGGATTCGAGGCGCTCGCCGAGGTTGTCGCCGACCCCTTCGAGCGTGCGCAGCGCCTCCATTGGGATGGGCAAGGCCACGAGGTTCGTATCGTCGCTGCTGATGCCGCGCAGCGTCTGGAGCGTGCGCAGGTGCAGCGCGCCGTCGACGCCGCTCATGCGGCGGGCCGCCTCGGCCATGTTCTCGGCGGCTTCCAGCTCGCCCTGCGCCTGGATCGTCACGGCGCGGCGCTCGCGCTCGGCCTCCGCCTGGCGGGCGATCACGCGCTGCATGTCGTCGGCCAGGATGATGTCCTTCAGCTCCACGCTCTGCACCTCAATGCCCCACGGGTCGGTCGCCTCGTCGATGATCTGGCGGATCTGCTGGGAGATCTTCTCGCGCTCCCCCAGCAGGGCGTCGAGGTCCACCTCGCCGACGACGTTGCGCATGGTCGTCTGCGCGAGCTGCTGTACGGCGTACTGGTAGCGCTCCACCTCGATGACGGCCCGCTCGGCGCTTCGCACCTTGTAGTAGATGACCGCGTTGATGCTGACGGTCACGTTGTCGCGCGTGATGGACTCCTGCTGCGGCACGTCCACCGCCTTGACGCGCATGTCCACCCGCTCCCACGTCTGCACGAAGGGCACGACCACGCCCAGCCCCGGCGGCATCACCTCGGTAAACTTCCCGAAGGTGAACTTGACGCCGCGCTCGTACTCGTTGACGACCTTGATCGCGGAGGCGACCGTCGAGACGCCCAGGAAGGCAATCGCCAGTGCGATCATGAAAAAGAATGGCATGGCGGCTGGGGCTTGAGAGAGCGGGGACGTGGGGGAGCGGCGAGAGCGACCGCAAAGGGCCGCTTCACGCATAAGGGCCCCTTCACGCATCACGAACTACGCCCCCGTCAACGCACCTGTCGCATCAGGCGTTCGGTGAGGCGCATCACCGCGACGGCGTCGAGGAGCGAGACCGGCGCAGGGCGGCCCGCCCGGAGCGCTTCGAGAAAGGCGCGCGTCTCGCGGCGCAGGAGCACGTCGAGAAACGCGCCGCCCCCTGCTGGGGGCTCGTCGCGTGGCCCCGTGCGGGCGTCGCTACCGTGGACGCGCACGTCCGGCGCGTCGAGATCGGCCTCGAGCTGAAAGCCGCTGGGGCCGGCGGCGTAAAGGCGGCGCTGCCTCCGCCCCGCCAGGCTCTGCCGCTTTCCCACCTGCGCGTAGGTGCCGCTGGCAAACTGCAGTCCCACAAGGACCACCTCAAAACGCGCGCCCCTCTTTTCAGAGCGCATGGCCTGCGCGCCGAGGTGCGTGACGCTTCCGCCCGCGCTGCCGCCGCCCTCCGCACCGCTCGCCAGCGCGCCGCACAGGTCCAGCGCGTCAGCGAGGCGCGCGGGGAAGCCAGCAGCTGCCTCGTCGTTCGCGTTTTCGCGTGCGAGTTCCTGCTGGACAGACACCGCACCAACGTGCGCCCCCGCCGGCAGCGTGTCGAAGAGCGGATGGAAGCGCAGCGGGCGGCTCACGCCCACCTCTGCGCCGGCCTCCTCGGCGCGAGCGGCCAAGCGCTCGGCCTTCGCGGCCGAGGCTGCCGGCGGCCATTCCAGAAAGAGGTGCCGCCCCTGCCGCAGCGCCGCCTCGGCCCGCTCCACGCGCCGCCCGGG
>PXTS01000051.1 GCA_003022485.1 Bacteroidetes bacterium QS_8_68_28 | reverse complement strand
AGATGCGCAACATGATGATGCTCGGGGGCGAAGAAGGCGGGCGCGGCGGGGGACGCGGAAGCCGCGACGGCATGGACCAGCAACGTCCCGAGCGCACCGACGACTACGACCAGCGCCAGCAGCAGCCGCAGCGCCAAGGCGCGGGCGGCGGCGCGTCTTCCAGCGGCGACGGCCAGGACGACTCGTTCGAGCCGGATGACGAGCTGCCGTTCTAACAAAAAATCGCGCCTTTTTTCGGAAGGGGGCGCGGGCCTTTTGGGTGAGGCACGCCTCCGGCCGCGGTTTCCCCGGCGCAAGAGCCCTCAGCGGAAAGGGGACCCCTCCTGAACCGTTCGTGAACGAAACGGCCGGTTCAGGCGTTGGGGGCATGCTTTACTGCACACGCCTTTCCCTCCCGGCTCTATGAGTGCCGTTTCTTCGCTACCCGCCCCCACCGACGTATCGACGAATTTCTCGACTTTCATCGAGGACTTCCGTGAGCGGCTGCGCCATGTCTTTCGATGCCGCGCCGACGCCGATGAAGTGAGCACCACGCGCGGCCTCGAGCCGTTCATGATGCGCGAGGTGCAACGGGCGAGTCCGCTTTCGGTATTCATTCCCGAGAAGTACGGCGGACGCGGCGGCCACGTGCGCGAGTGCCAGGCGGTGCTCGAGGCTGCCTCCTACGAGTCGCTGGCCCTCTCGCTAACGCTGGGCATCAACGGGGCGCTCTTCCTCCAGCCCGTCGCCAAATATGGGCGCCAGGAGATCAAGGCCGGCATCTTCGAGCGCTTCATCGAAGAGAAACACATGGGCGGGCTGATGATTACCGAGCCGGACTACGGCACCGACGCACTGAACATGCAGACCAGTTACGCCCAGCGCGAGGATGGGCGCTACGCCGTCAGCGGCACCAAGCACTGGGCAGGCCTGACCGGCTGGGCGGACTTCTGGCTCGTCACTGCGCGCCAGCAGCGCGGGGGCGGCTCGCTGGGGCGCGACATCGACTTCTTCATTCTCGACCAGGACCACCCCGAGCAGTGCGTGGACGTCGAGGAGCGGTTCCACAACCTCGGGCTCTACGCCATTCCCTACGGGCGCAACCGCGTGGACGTGACCGTCCCCGAGACGCACAAGCTCGAGCCCGAGTCGATGGGCATCAAAATGATGCTCGACACGCTCCACCGCAGCCGCACGGAATTTCCCGGAATGGGAATGGGCTTTCTGCGGCGCATCATGGACGAGGCCATCGCGCACTGCAAAGACCGCCTCGTCGGCAACACGCCGCTCTTCGAGCGCGACCAAGTCAAAAAGCGCCTCTCGCGCATCCAGGCGTACTTTACGACCTGCTCGGCGATGTGCGCCTACGCCTCCGAGCACGCCTCGACGAACAACGACCTCTCGACCAGCACTGTCCCGTCGAACTCGGTGAAGGCCGTCGTGACCGACGTGATGCACGACGCCGCGCAGAGCTTTCTCCAGCTCAGCGGCGCGCAGGGCTACCGCCTCGACCACTTGGCCGGCCGCGCGACTGTCGACAGCCGCCCGTTCCAGATCTTCGAGGGTTCCAACGACGTGCTCTACGAGCAGATCTCGCAGGCGGTCTTGAAAAAGATGAAGAAGGCCAAAGAAAAAAACCTCTACGATTACCTCAGCGAGTACGAGCGGACCAGCCGCGCGGCCGAGCGCTTCCAGGGCCGTCTCGACTTCGAAGTGGACTACCAGATGCCCCAGCGCAAGCTCGTGGACCTGGGCCGCGCCATTGGGCGCGTCGTCTCGATGGACTTGGTGATCGAGCTGGGCGACCGCGGCTTCCGCGAGGACCTCATCTCCAACAGCCTCAAAGTGCTCAAGCAGGACGCGGAAGCCATCCTGGACACCTACCAGCAGAAGGGTGTAGCCGGCGTCGTGGAAGACTACATGGAGGACAGTTCGTGGTTGAATTACGTGGTTTGAGCGCGGGAGCATGGGACACGGGTGCGTGAGAGATCTTCCCCGCGCCCCCTCTCTTTCGCTCCTCCACGCCCCGAGCACCGCTTGATTTTCACGCGGGTGTGAAATTACTTGCGGGCGTTGCTTCACTGCCCGTTTGCCCCGGCCATCCCGCCCCCTCATGGAACCGACGACCACGTCTGATCCCGCGCCCGCGCACGCCGGCGACCAGTCGCGCGAGCAGTGGAGCTCGAAGATTGGGTTTGTGCTGGCGGCGGCGGGCTCGGCCATCGGGCTGGGCAACATCTGGCGCTTCCCGTACGTCACCGGCGAGAACGGCGGCGCGGCTTTCGTGATCGTCTATCTCGCCTGCATCGCGTTCATCTGCCTGCCGTACCTCTTGGCCGAGCTGGCGCTGGGGCGGCGCAGTCAGAAAAACCCCGTCGGCGCCATCAAGGCCGTCACGGGGCGCACGCCCTGGATGCTCGTCGGCGGGCTGGGCATCCTCACGGGGCTGTTCATCCTCAGCTACTACGGCGTGATCGCCGGGTGGACCTTCGGCTACATCTTCAAAAACGTCGTCAGCCCCGACACCGCGTTCGCGGACTTCATCGCCACGCCGGGGCTGGTGCTGCCGCTCTTCGCGCTGTTCCTCGGCTCCACGGCCGCCATCGTGCAGGGGGGCGTGGAAGACGGCATCGAGCGCGCCGCCAAGGTGCTCATGCCGATCCTGCTGGTCTTGATGCTGCTGGTCATCGTGCGGGGCGTGACGCTCGAAGGCGCGAGCGCCGGGCTCTCGTTCTACCTCAACCCCGACTTCTCGAAGATCGGGAGCGGGGCCATCGTGGCGGCGCTGGGCCAGGCGTTCTTCTCCCTCTCGCTGGGAATGGGCGCGATGGTAACGTACGGCTCGTACCTGCCGGAGAAGGAAAACCTGCTCTCGGCCGGCGGCTACGTGGCGCTCTTTGACACGGGCATCGCGCTGCTGGCCGGGCTGATGATCTTCCCTGCCGTCTTCGCTCTCGACGGCAACCCGCAGGCCGGGCCGACGCTCGTCTTCGACGTGCTGCCGGGGCTGTTTCAGCAGATGCCCCTCGGCACGAGCGTGGGAATGCTTTTCTTCCTGCTGCTCTCGGTGGCGGCGCTGACCTCGACGGTGTCGCTGATGGAGGTGGTCGTCTCCTACTGCATGGACGAGCGGCACTGGTCGCGCTCGAAGTCCGTAGCCGTCGTGACGGGGGGGGCGTTCGCGTTCGGCTTCCCCGCGGCGCTCTCGCAGGGCATCAGCCCGACGCTCACGGACATGACGTGGCTCGTCGGCGAAAGCGGCGTCCTGGGCGCGACGGACTTCCTCGGCATCATGGACACGATCTGGGGCAACATCTCGCTGGCGCTGGGGGCGCTTCTCTTGTGCGTTTTCGCCGGCTGGGTGTGGGGCGTGGCCGATGCGGCGGCGGAAATCCGCAGCGGCGCGGGGGCTTTCGCGCCCGGCGCGGCGCAGGTCTGGGGCATGTTCATCAAATACGTCTGCCCGCTGGTCATCCTGGTCGTGCTGCTGGATGCCTTCCAGGTGATATAGCCCGCCGAGCATGGCCTCCTTCGCCGCGTCTCGAACGCCCGTCATGCGTGTTGCTGCTCTGATGAAAGCCGCGCTGCTGGCGGTCGTCTGCGGGGCCGGGCCGGCTCCCGGGGCGCACGCCCAGGAGCGCGCCGCGTGCGCGGAAGTCGGCGCGCCCCCGACCGAGCGCCACGCGCCGGCCTCGAGAGGCGCCCCACGGTCCCGGTTCGCGCGGCTGGACACCACGACGGCCTCGCCGCCGGGCGCCGACCCGTGGTGGGCGCTGGACAAGGCCAAGCACGCCGGCGGAAGCTTTCTGCTGGTGCTCGGCGGGCAGTACGTCTTCGAGCAGAAAGCCACGCTGGAGCAAGGCCCGGCGCTGGCGCTCTCGCTGGGCACGGGGGCGGCCGTCGGGCTGGCGAAGGAAATCTACGACCGGCGGTTCGGCCCTACGCGCTACTTCTCGATGCGCGACCTCGTGGCCGACGCGCTGGGGCTGCTGCTGGGGGCGGGCGTGGTGCTGCTTTGAGGTCGGCCCGTGCGGGGCCTCCCGGACGGCCGACCGAAGACGGCAGACGGTGACTCTTTTGAACAAAGCGGTGTTGCTGCTCGCATCGGTGACGCCGCCTGCTTTCGTTTCAGCCTTTCGCCTTTCTCAGAAAAAACACTTCGGTTTGAGGCTGCGGCGGTCCGCCGTCCGTGGTCGGCCGTCTTCAAGAAATGGGCGCAAACGACGAGTGCGGCATCTTCGGCATCCTGGGCACGCCGGAGGCGGCGCGGCACACCTACTACGGCCTCCACGCCCTCCAGCACCGGGGCCAAGAGTCCAGCGGCATCGTCACCTCCACCTATGACGAAGCCGAGGAGCGCCCCGTCATGCCGATTCACAAGGACTTCGGCCTCGTGCTGGACGTCTTCGACGAGGAAGAGCTCTTTTCCCAGAAGCTCCTGGGCGACCATGGGATCGGGCACAACCGCTACTCCACCAGCGGCGCCTCGGAGAGCCGGACGAACGTGCAGCCGTTTTTGGTGCACGACCGCAAGGGCAACCTCGCGCTCTCGCACAATGGCAACCTCTCGAACGCACGCGAGCTGCGACGCGCCTTCAGCGAGCAGGGCACTCTCTTCCAGACGACCTCCGACAGCGAGCTGATCCTGCATCTCATCGCGCAGAGCCGGCGCGAGCGGCGCGTCGACCAGATCATCGACGCGCTCACCCAGGTGGAGGGGGCCTTCTCGCTGGTGCTTTTGACCGACGACCACCTGATCGCCGTGCGCGACCCGAACGGCTTTCGCCCCCTCGCGCTCGGACGCCTCGGCGACGCAGGCCAGCCCGGCGGCCCGGCCTGGTGCGTGGCCTCCGAGACCTGCGCCTTCGACATGATCGGCGCGGACTACGTGCGCGACGTCGAGCCCGGCGAGATCCTCGTCATCGACCGCGAGACGGCCGCGCGCGGCGACGCGAGCGCCTTCGAAAGCTACGAGGTGCCCGGGCGCCACGGCGTGAGCCAGTGCATTTTCGAGTACGTCTACTTCTCGCGGCCCGACTCGAAGATCTTCGGCGAAATGGTCGACAAGGTGCGCCGCCAGATCGGCCGCCAGCTCGCGCTCGAAGCCCCCGTGCCGGAGGTCGAAGAGGGCGAGAAAGAGCCCATCGTCATTCCCGTACCCGACTCGGCCAACACCGCCACGCTCGGCTACGCCAACGAATGCCGAAAGCAGGGGCAGCGCTGCCACTTCGAGATCGGCCTGATTCGCAACCATTACGTGGGACGCACCTTCATCGCGCCGGGCCAGGACCAGCGCGAAATGAAAGTGCGCGGCAAGTTCAACACCGTCGAGGGCCTGCTGCGGGGGCGCCCCGTCGTGGTCGTGGACGACTCCATCGTGCGCGGGACCACGGCCCGCTACTTGGTGGACATGCTGCGCGACTCCGGCGCTGCGAGCGTGCATTTTCGCGTCACCTCCCCGCCGGTCGTCAATCCCTGTTTCTATGGAATGGACTTCCCTAACGAGAGTGAGCTTTTGGCCAACCAGTTCGACGAGGTCGCGGAGATTGGCGACTTTCTGGGCGTGGACTCGCTGGCGTACCTCTCGGTGGAGGGACTGATGGAAGCGGTGCAAACGGCCAACAAGAAAAACGACCTCGGCTACTGCAACGCCTGCTTCACCGGCGACTACCCGGTGCCCGTGGAGCCCGGCCAGCAGAAGGAGGAGTTCGAGTGGCGGTGAGGGTTGGTCTTGAGATGCTTTAGTGTTAAGGTGTTCGGGAGCAAAGTCAACACTTGAACACTCCAACGCCTCACGTGTCCGGCTCTCCCGACGGTAGCGTCTTGACGACCCTGGACTGGCTGCTCGTAGCTGGCTACTTCGTGATCTCCTTCGGGATCGCCCTCTACTTCTACCGGCGCGCCTCGAAGGATACCTCGGAGTTTTTCCTCTCGGGCCGCCAGATGCCGTGGTGGCTGGCCGGCACCTCGATGGTCGCCACCACCTTCGCGGCCGACACCCCGCTCCTCGTCACCGAGATCGTCGCCTCCGACGGCATCGCAGGCAACTGGATCTGGTGGAACTTCGCTTTTGGGGGAATGCTGACGGTCTTCTTTTTCGCCCGCCTCTGGCGCCGCTCGGGCGTTCTGACGGACGTGGAGCTGGTGGAGCTGCGCTACGACGGCCCCGCCGCCGCGTGGCTGCGCGGAATCAAAGCCATTTACTTCGGGCTGCTTTTGAACATCGTCATTATCGGCTGGGTGTCACTGGCGATGGAGACGATCATCGACACGCTCTTTCCAGGCCTCACGCTCTTCGGGCAGACGGAGTTCGCCGTGCTGGGCGCGACGTACAGCGCCTCGCTGGTGGTGACGGGCCTCCTGGTGCTGGTGGTGGCAGTGTACTCGCTGCTCTCGGGGCTGTGGGGCGTGATGGTGACGGACTTCTTCCAGTTTTTCATCGCGATGGGCGGGACGATTGCGCTGGCGGTGCTCGCCCTCAACGCGCCGGAGGTCGGAGGCCTCTCAGGCCTGCACGAGCAGCTCGACGACTCGACGTTCAAGATGCTGCCGACCGTCACCTTCGGCAAGGCGGCCGAGGGCGCGGGCGCGCTGGCCTTGAGCGGGCTGGCGTTCGTAGCCTACATCGGCGTGCAGTGGTGGGGTAGCTGGTACCCCGGCTCTGAACCCGGCGGCGGCGGCTACATCGCCCAGCGCATGATGAGCGCGAAGGACGAGAAGAACTCTCTCTTTGCTACGCTCTGGTACACGGTCGCTCACTACTGCCTGCGGCCCTGGCCGTGGATCATCGTGGCGCTGGTGGCGCTGGTGATGTTTCCCGAGCTGCCGGAGGGCGAAAAGCGCGCCGGCTTCGTGATGGTGATGCGCGAGGTGCTGCCGCCGGGCCTGCTGGGGCTGCTCTTCGCGGCGTTCCTGGCGGCATTCATGAGCACCGTCTCCACGCAGCTCAACTGGGGCGTGAGCTATCTCATGAACGACTTCTGGAGCCGCTTTGTCCAGCCGGAGGCCAAGGAGCGCCGGCAGGTCTTCCTCTCGCGCGTGTTCACCTTCGCGCTGGGTTTCCTCAGCCTGCTGGTGACGGCCAATCTCGACACCATCGAGCAGGCGTGGGGCCTCATCCTCTCGGCCTCGGCCGGGCTCGGGCTGGTGCTCATTCTGCGGTGGTACTGGTGGCGCGTGAACGCCTGGAGCGAAATCGCCGCCACGGTGACGCCGATTGCGCTGGTCGCCGTGGCGCTGCTCTTGCCGGAGGGCGTGCAAGTGCCGGGCCTCCAGGCGGACTTCCCCCTCAACCTCTACGCGGTCGTCGCCTTCACGACGCTCGTGTGGCTGGCGGTGACGTACGCCACACGCCCGACGACGCAGGACACGCTCGACCACTTCTACCGAAAGGTGCGCCCCGGCGGCCCCGGCTGGAAACCCGTCGCCCGCCGCCACCCCGGCGTGGAGCCGGACGCCGGCTTCGCGCGCCTCTGGCTCGACTGGCTGCTGGGCGTGGCGTTCGTCTACCTGACGCTCTTCGGCGTGGGCAAGCTGCTCCTGGGCAGCGCGCTATTGGGGGCGGGGCTGCTGGCCGGCGCGCTCGGCGCGGCAGCGTTCCTGTGGCGCGACCTGAGCGGAACGGGCGCCGGGACCATCTTCGCTGCGGATGACCGGAAGACGCTCGCGCGCGAGCAGGCCGACGGGGCGTGAGCGACAACCCGGCGGCGCGGAAGACGGAGTCCCAACACACCCGCCCGCCGCCGACGCCAAAACCTTCCCGAAACGTTGAACTCGAGACTCGCCCCCTACGGCGCGAAGTCTTCCACGCACAGCCGGTCGTCGCAGCGCGCGGCCGTCTCGGGACGGTTGGTGGCGACCACCAGCAGGCGCCCGGCCGCTCGCCACTGGCCGGTCACGTCCTCGACCATCGCCAGCCCAGCCTCGTCGAGGTTGGCCGCCGGCTCGTCCAGCAGCAAGAGCGGCGGCTCGGCCAGTAGCGCGGCGGCGTACTTCATGCGTTGCTTGAGCCCCGAGGAAAAGGCGCGCACTGGGTCGCCAGCGCGGGCCGCCAGGCCCACGCGGCGCAGCACCGCCTCGATGCGTTCCCCGGCCCCGGGCAGGCGACGCGCTCGCGCCAGAAAGCGCAGGTTCTCCCGCGCCGTGAAGCCGCCGTACACGTTGAGCGCGGGCGCCACCAGCCCGCTTCGCAGAGGACGCTCGGCAGGCGGAACCGTTCGCCCGTCGTGCTGCAGACGCACCGCCCCCGCCGAGGGGCGCAGCACGCCCGCCAGGACGCGCAGCAAGGTGGACTTGCCGGCCCCGTTGGCGCCCGTGACGGCCAGCGACTGGCCGCCCTCCACCGCGAGCGCGAGGTCCCGAAACAGCAGCCGCCGTCCAAACCGCTTGGCCAACCCTTCGGCGACGAGTCGGGACATGCGGGCGCAGCGTTCGGGCAGTGAGCAAATGGGGCAGACGAGCCTCGCGCGGCCCCTTCAGGGCGAAGCAGCTCCCCCGCAACAACAAGCGGAATCTGGTCGAACGGGCGCGCTCCCTTTTTCGCCGGGGAGATCCGTTTCATTTCGACGCTAAAGTAGCGCGGGGAGGGCGAAAAGATCAACGGCACCTGCCCTGCCTGCGCTCGTATTACCGTCTTCCGAAGATACGCTCCTCTTGCTTTCCTTCCTTCGGCCATGCCCGCCGGCTCCCGCTCCTCTCCAGCCGCCGATGCTGCCGCGAAGAGCCCCGGCACGCTTGCAGACGGGAAGCCCAACGCGGCGCCCGCCTCCGAGGATCTGGCCCTCTTCGGGCACGACACCACCGAGCGCATCATCGACGTGCAGCCGCTCCTGCGCGGGAAGCACGCTGGGCAAGCGAAGGTGCGCCTCTACCGCCGCAGCCCCGACGGGCAGCGCGTGACCGAAGAGACGGACGTGTTCTACCCCTTCTTTTTTCTCTCCGACCCCGGCCTGCTGGACGGCTTTCCCGACGGGCGCTACCGACAGGAGGCGCTTTCGGGCGACGGCTTCTTTCGCCACCTCGTGGCCTTTCGGTCGTGGGGGGCCTTCTGGGACGGGGTGCACCACGTCGAGAAAAGAACGGGCACGCACGAGGGCCGGCCCGACGAACTCTACCTGATGGGCAGCCCCGTCCGGCAGTACCTCCTGCAAAGCGGGCGCACCTGCCTGCAAGGCATGGCGCCGGACGACCTGCATCGCCTCCAGCTCGACATCGAAACGCGCTCGACGGGCGATTTTCCCAATCCCGAACGCCCCGAAGACGAAATCATCCTCGTCGCCCTGTCGGACAATCGCGGCTGGGAACGCCTGCTGGACCGCCGCCACCTGCCCGAACCCGTCCTGCTCGAAGAGCTCGTACAGGTGATCCGCGAAAAAGACCCCGACGTGATCGAGGGGCACAACTGTTTCCCCGCCGGTACGCCCGTACTCACGCCAAACGGTTACGCGCGTATCGAAGACCTCGGCGTCGGCGACCCCGTTCTTTCGCACGGTGCATCAGGTTGGGAGCGCGACCGGGTCGAGCACGCCTTTGAGCAGAACTGTCAAGGAGAAATGGTGACGCTTCGCGCCGTCTACCGGGGCGACATTACCAGCACCCCCGAGCACCCGCACTTCGGCTATCGGAAGGAAAAAGGCGTCGGGTATCATGCGGCCTCCGACTTCGAGGTCGGCGACTACCTGGCACTTCCCCGACACCAGGTTGAGGACGTAGCGATGGACGAATCGTTCTATTTGGCTGGTCTTATCTTTGCGGACGGGCACCTCTCGAAAGCGACCCACCGCATCACTTTCGGTAACACGCACCGGCCGCTCGTAGATTGGGTGGCGGCCCAGTTGGACGGACAGGGCACGATTTACCACCGCGAGCGCGCAAAAGCCACACAGCGCGACCTCTTTCGGCTGCGCACACACGATGCCGAGGCACACGCACGACTGCAGACGCTGGGCATTCCCGCCGGCGATAAGTCTTCCGAGCACGCTCCCATCGCCGTCGAGCGCGTGGCTGCTCACGGTGCTTCGGCAGCGGCCTCTTTTCTGGCCGGCGTCATCGACGGTGACGGACACGTCTCTGAGGCGAACGGGCATGTCCACATCGCTTGCCGCTCCGTGCGCGGGAAGACGGCATTGCTCCATCTCGCTCACAGCCTCGGACTGGTGGCCGGCCCGAAGAAATCGGGGTTGGCGCTCTGGCCCACGAAGGCCACGCGCCCGCTCATTGAACGTATTCAAGGATGGCTACACCTCGATCGAAAACGCGACGCAAACCTCTTTCGGGAGCGCCGTCGCGTAGACGAATTACCGTTCTGCGTCGTCGAAATGGTGCGCCCGCTCATCAAACAGCTCGGAATAGAATACAACGATTTCCCACTTCCACGTACCACAGTCAACTACTACCTGAACGGACGGACGAGCGTCAACCGAAAGGTGTTTGCTCGCATCGAAGAAACGATTGAGCGCTTCGTCGAGAACAGTCCTGTAGATAGTTCATGCCGAGCGACCTGGGAGCGCACGAAAGAAAAACTGGCCGAGGCGCGTGCCTTTCACTGGCTTCCCATCCGTGAGAAGCGCGTCGAGCCATTTGAAGGAACCGTCTACAATATCCAAACCGGCAATCACAACTACATTGCCGATGGTATTCTTACGCACAACTGCTTCGCCTTCGACTTCGACTACATCCGCAAGCGATGCGACATGCACGGCGTCTCCTTCGCGGTAGGACGCGACGGCTCGACGCCCCGCACCTACGACTCCTCGATTCGCTTCGCGGAACGCATGGTGGATTTTCCCGCCCTCAAAATCGCCGGGCGCCACATCATCGACACGTACTTCCGCGTGATGGCCTACGACGTGTTCAAACGCGACCTGCCCGGCTACGGGCTGAAAGACGCCGCGCGTTACTTCGGCTTCGCCGACGAGAGCCGCACCTACGTCGAGGGCGACGCGATCACCGCCCTCTGGGAGGACGATCCCGAGCGCCTGCGCGAATACGCCCTGGACGACGTGCGCGAGACGCGCGCGCTGGCGGCGCACCTCTCCGGCTCGCCCTTCTACCTCACGCAGATGCTTCCGATGCCCTACGGGCAGGCCGCACGCACCGGGCCGGCCTCCAAGATCGAGAGCCTGTTTATTCGCGAGTATCTGCGCGAGCGACGCGCCTTTCCGCGCAGCCAGTGGGGCAGCCAGTCGGTCGGCGGCTACACGGACATCTTCGTCACCGGCGCGGTGGGACCGGTCGTCTACGCAGACGTGGAGAGCCTGTACCCGTCGATCATGCTGGCCGACGGCATTCAGCCCGAGGGCGATACGCTGGATCTCTTCCCCCGCCTCCTGCGCCGCCTGACGGACCTACGCTTCGACGCCAAACGCCAGATGAAAAACGCCGACGACGAGGACGTGCGCGGCGAACTGGACGCGCGGCAGTCATCTTACAAAGTGCTCATTAACTGCTTCGACCCTGAAACGGAGATCATGACCGTCCGTGGCGCGAAAAACGTGTGCGATGTGGAGGTCGGCGACCGCGTCTACTCGCTCAACCCCCACACACTGGAGGCCGAGGTCAAGCCCGTGACGCGCGTGCACGAGCAGTCGCACTACGAGGGGGAAATGGTGCGACTGAAAAACCGATTCGTGGACCTGCTCGTCACGCCCAACCATCGCCTGCTCACGAACAAAGTCAACGGCTACCGCGAGACGGGCTACCAGTGGCGCGAGGCGCGCGACCTCTTCGAGACGAAGTGCCGCCATCACCTGCCGCCGCGCTCGGCGCTGACGGAAGGCCACGCGCCCGCGACGTTCGACCCGGCCGCACGTGGCCGCCGGCACGATTTCGACTTCAAGACGGACGGGAACGGTTGCATCAAAGACCCGCGCCAGCAGGCCCGCTGGATTCCGCGCCGCTACGACATGAACGACTGGCTCGAACTCATGGGTTGGTTCGCTGGCGAAGGCAGTCTCTACACGTCAAAGCGATACACGTCAAAGCGATACACGTCAAAGCGAAAGGACTACGGATACACCGTTCGCGGCGTCACGCACAAGGTCACGCTCAACAACAAAACGCCGTACCACCGGACGGCCATTCGCAGCCTTTTGGTGGGCATCAGCTCGCGTGAGGGCGGGCGGGGCATCACGCCAGTCGTCAAGCACGGGCAACGACGCATCGTCGATTACGAAGGATCTCTCCATTGCGTCACGGTGGCTGACAACCACACCGTGCTGGCCGGGCGGAACGGCACCTTCAACTGGGTGGGGCAAAGCTTTTACGGCTCGCTCGGATTCAGCCTCTCCACCTTCAACGACTTCGAGGAGGCCGACAAGGTCACGCGGCGCGGCCAGGAAATCCTGCGCCAGATGATCGGCGCGATCAAGCGCCGAGGCGGCGACGTGATCGAGTCGGACACCGACGGCGTTTTCTTCGTCCCGCCCGCGACGTACGATGGCCAGCCCGTACGCGGCGACGGAGACGCCGAGCAACGTTTCACCGAACGTCTCACCGGCGCGCTGCCGGAGGGCATCCGCGTGGGCTTCGACGGGCGCTACCGACGGATGCTCTCCTACAAGAAGAAAAACTACGCCCTCCTCGGCTACGACGGCGACCTGAAGTTCAAAGGCTCCTCGCTAGTGGCGCGCTCCAGCGAGCGCTTCGGGCGCCGTTTCGTGCGCGAGGCCGTGCGCCTGCTGCTGGAGGAAGACCTCGACGCCCTCCACGCCCTCTACATGGATACGCGCCGCATGGTCGAGGCCAGCGACTGGCCCGACGGGGCGCGCAGCTTCGCCCGCACCGAGACGCTCAAAGACACCCTCGCGCAGTACGAGGCAGACGTGGAATCGGGTCGGCGCACGCGCACCGCGCCCTACGAACTGGCCCGCCAGCAGGTCCAGCAGGAAGGCCGCGAGGTGCGCAAGGGCGACCGCATCAGCTACTACATCACCGGGCGGGGCAAGGGCGTAACCGCCTTCGAGAACTGCAAGCTCGCCGGCGAATGGGACCCCGATGCCCCCGACGAGAACACCGCCTACTACCTCGACCGCCTCGACCGTTTCACCGAAAAGTTCGAACCGTTTTTCGAGGAGCACGACTTCCGCCGCCTCTTCTCGCCGGAAGACCTGTTCGGCTTCTCCGCCGAGGGCATCGAACTCCAGACCCAGCGCCACGAGCCGGCGGGCGCAGCGTTCGACGACGAAGTGCCGTTTTGAGCGCCCGCAGGCTGAAGGGCCCCCCGTCCACGGTCTGCCCGCCGTCCGCCGTCGACTTCGTCATCGAAGATGGGGATTCCCCTACTCCTCCAGCAGGTCGCCGGGGAGGCCCTCGATGTCTTCGAGGTGATCTTCGGCCTCGGGCCGCACGAGCGCGAGGATGGCCCCATGCGGCACGATGAGGTAGTCGTCGCCCTCGTACTGGATCTCGACGGCCTTGTCCTGGAGGAAGAAGGCGTAGTCGCCGGCCTCCGTCTGAAGCGGCAGGTAACGCACCTGGCTGTTTTCCTTCCACACCTCGCCCTCCGAATACTCGGGATTCGGCATCACGTGACCCGGACCGCAACGCACCACCCGCCCGCCGCGCACCTTTTCCTGCTCGGCCACCGAGGCGGGCACCAGCAGGCCGCTCTCCGTCTTCTGCTCGCCTTCTTCGAGGCGCACCAGCACGCGGTTGCCCACGACGATCAGTTCGCTCATTCTGCATCGAGCGTTTGCTCATGAAGCTGCTTCGGCGCGTCCCAACGAGCAGCGGCAACGCGCGGTCCCGCCCTCTTCAGCAAGAGCGCGAAAGCTCGTTTGAAACCCGAGAATCGCCGTCCGAATCCGCCGCGCGGACTCACTGCTCCAGCCGTGCCAGCGCCGAGCGGGCGGACTGCTCCAGGCTCTGCGCGTAGTCGAAGTTCTCGTACTGGAGCGCCTTTTCGTAGGCGGCGCGTGCCTTCGCCGGGCGATCCTGCGCCTCGTGGATTTTGCCGAGGTAAAACTGACTCCACGGCCGCCACTTGGCCCGGTCGTCCCCCGGGCGTTGGATGGCGAAGCGGTAGGCGCGCCGGGCCTTCCCCCAGCGCTCCTGCGCATGGTAGACGCGCCCGCGCCGGTAAGCGGCTTCCCCGCGCTCGGCAGCGGTGGCGCCGTCCGCCGCGAAAACGCGCGTCAGGAGCGAATCGGCGCGGGCGTAGCGGCCCGCGTCGTAGGCGTTCTGCCCCCGGAGGAGCGTGCGCCGGCGCGGTGTCATCGGGGCGTCGAGGCGCTTCGCGGCCACGCGGCGAGCGACGCGGTCGGAGTCGAACTCGCGAGCAGTTTCAATCTTGCGGTAGTGGCGAAGAGCCGCCTGGCGCCGGCCCTGCATTTCGAGTGCCTCGCCCAGACGCAGGTGGGTCTTCGCCCGGAGGGCCGGCCCGTCGTGACGGCTCAAGTAGCGCCGGTAATGCTGCGCCGCTCCCTCGAAGTCGTCGGTGCGAAAGAGCGCCTGCGCGAAGTAGTAGTCGAGGTATTCGAGGTAGAAATAGTCATCGGTGGCCGCGCGCCGGAGGGCCGGGCCCAACACCTGCGTGGCCTCGGCAGCGCGGCGTGTGGAGAGCAGCGCCAAGCCGTAGAGGTGCGCCACCAGCAGGCTCTTCGGGCGCCGCTTGTGCCACTCCGCCAGGCGTTTTCGCGCTTTCTCCGCGTCGCGGAAGAGCGCCAGGTCCACCAGCGCCAGCATGAGCCCGGCGGGCAACTGGTGCAGGTGGCTGCTGGCGGCCGCGCGCTTCAGCTCTGCCCGCCCCTGGACCACTGATCCCTCGAAGCCGAGAAAATCCAGCAGCCCGCGCCACGGCTCCGGCAGTGACCCGACGACCGTGTGCAGGAGGCCGAGCCCCATCTGCGCATCGGCGTACGCGGGGCTGCGCGGCTTCTCGGCAAGCGCTTCGTAGTGCCCAAAGGCTGCGCGCGCCCCCCAGGCTGCGCGCGTGTAGCTGCCCGTCTTGGCCTGTGCGATGACGCGCAGGAGCGCCGCCTCGGCACGCAGGTAGCGCTTCCACGGTCCCTCCGGAACCTCGTCCAGTCGTTCGTCGAGGGCGTCGGCGTGCTCGAAGAAGACGTCGAAATGGGCGTCTGCATCCGTCACCAGTCCCTTGAGGAGGGCCATGAGCAACTGGTGGTGCCGCGCGGCGGTCTTGCCGTCAGGGCGCCCGGCGAGGCGTTTCAGCGTAGTCTTTGCCGCGCCCATGCGGAAGTCGAAGAGCTGCCGCCGCGCCTCGCGCACGAGCTGCACCGAGGGCTTCGTCTCCACCCCCAGCGGGCGCGCGGCGGTCGTCGCCTGCGCTCGTGCGCCCGCCGCGCAGCCGCCGGCGACGACGACAGCCAGCAACGCCGCCGTGATGTTGGCCGTTCGGTGTCGCATAGCAGGAACTCTCTTCCGCAGTCGAAAATCCGTCCCTTCCTACTGCTCCGACGAACGCGCCGGGCGGCGGGCCGGCTCGCCCACCGAGGATTCCACGTCTTCCGCCATGCCGTCGCCGCTCGGGGCCGCCGCTGCTGCTTCATGCGCAAGCTGGTTTTCGCTGTCGGCCACGACCGAGGCGACCATCGCGTCGCCGGTGATGTTGTTGGTGGTGCGCAGCATGTCGAGCGGGCGGTCCACCCCCACGATCAGCGCGATGCCGGCGGCGGGGATGCCGAAGTTTTCCAGCACGATCACCAGCATCACGATGCCGGCGGAGGGCACCGCCGCCGTGCCGATGGAGATGAGCACCACCAGCAGGATAAGCTCGATCTGCTGCCCGAGCGCCAGCCCGATGCCCAGCACCTGCGCGATGAAGAGCGCCGCCACGCCCTGGTACAGGGCCGTCCCGTCCATGTTGATCGTCGCTCCCAGCGGCAAGACGAACGAGGAGGCTTCTTCGCTAACGCCCAGGTTGTCTTCCGCGCAGCGCATTGTGGCCGGGAGCGTGGCTCCGCTCGAAGAGGTCGAGAAGGCTACGAGCTGCGCCGGCGCAATCCCGCTAAAGAAGCGACTCACCGGCATGCCGGTAAAGAGGCGCAGCAGGAGCGGGTAGGCCACGAACACCATCGTAGCCAGCCCCAGCACCACCGCAAGGCAGTAGTACGCCAGCGCCCCCAGCAGGCTCAGGATGTCGCCCGCGCTGTCGGCGGTGATCGTGGTGATCGTGTCCGCCAGGAGCGCAAAGACCCCCACCGGGGCGGTGAGCATGATGATCTCGACCAGCTTGATGACCAGGTCGTTGAGCGAGTCGAAGATCCGTACGAGCGGCTTGGACTTTTCGCCCGGAATCATCAGCAGGCCGATCCCGACGAAGATCGCCACGAACACGATCTGGAGCATGTTGGCATTGTCGGTGGCGGCGTTGAAGAAGTTGCCCGGCACCATGTCTACCAGTGGCTGGAGCGGCCCGCGCTGCTGGGCGCTCTCCGCGAGCCCTTTTCCTTCTTCCACATTCTGCTGGTACTGCACTTGCAGGCGCTCGCTAAGCTCCTGCGGCACCGTGTCGCCCGGCTGCATCACGTTCACGAAAAGGAGCCCCACGGCGATGGCGATGGCCGTAGTCATCAGGTACATCCCCATCGTTTTTCCGCCGATGCGCGAGAGCTGCCCGAGGTCCGATAGCGAAGTGACGCCCACGACCAGCGAGGCCAGCACCAGCGGCACCGCGATCAGCTTGAGGAGGTTCAGGAAAATGGTCCCGAACGGGGCAATCCAGTCGCTCGTGAAGCCCCCCCAGCCGGCGATGGCTGCCACGATGCCGTAGGCCAACCCCAGGACCAGCCCGACGATGATCTGCCAGTGGAGCTTTTTGTACCAGGGCATTTGGGGGGCGGAGGTGTGGGAGTGCGGAGGCTTCAGTTGCGCGGCGTTGCTGCAATGTAACGCCGCGCGCAGACAAAATCAGGGGGCAGCGCGTGGGGCCGAGCCGACCCGTGCGAAACGAGCCCCAACTGCCGTCTCGTTCTCGCGTGCCCCGCCGCGTGTGGGACCAAGGACCGCCGTTCGGCGGTCACAGCACCGACACGCCGATCATCGCGGCGGCGGCCCCGACCGCCGTGCAGAGCACGTTCACGCCGTCATTTGTCAGAAACGGCAGGCCCTGCACGCGTCGGTTGCGCGCGCCGGCGGGAGGGCGCGGCGCTTCGACGGGGCGCCCGGTCTTCGCGGGGCGGCAGCGCGCCTGGAGGAAGGCCCCGGCCAGACTGTCGGTGAACGCGCCCAGGAGGCCCGCTCCGGCGGTCCCGATCACCGCCCGGACCGTCCCTACGCCGGGCGGCAGCAGTGCCTCGCCGGCCCCCAGCCCCGCGCTCGCGCTCACCGCAAGCGCTCCGCCCGCCGCCGCGAGCGTTCCGACGCTTGAGACGGCTCCCGACGCCCCGGCCTCCACGCGCCGCCCTGCACGCAGCGAAAACGGCGCCCCGCCGAAGCGCCGGCCGACTTCGGTGGCCCACGTGTCCGCCGCCGCTGCCGCGAAGGCGCCGACGAAGCCCCAAAAGCAGAGCGCGGCGGGCACGACGCCCAGCGCAACGGCTCCCAGCAGCGCGCCGGCCACACCGCCGTTGGCGCCCACCTGGCGGGCGTCGCGCGGCCCGTCGTCCACCTCGCGCGCCATGCCGCGCGCCTCCAGCCGCGAGAGCCCTGCCGAGGTCCCGAAGAAGACCAGCACCGGCGCCGTCCAGGTTGCCCCGCCCAAGCCAACGATCCCCGCCCCCAGCGCGCCGGCCCAGCGCGACGCCGCGCGCGTCAAGAGCCCGGCGCGGCGCGCTCCGAAAGCAAAGGCGCCCCCCGCCGCGAGTGCGACGGCGAGGCGCCCGAACGTGGTCATCGCTACGTCGAATGGCATCACTCCGCCCCAGCGCTGTCCGCCCCCGAGGAAGCACCGGGAATGTCCACCAGGAGCGAGATACGGATCGTGTTGGCCAGCGGATCGTTCCCGCTGATCGGGAAGATGTACGAGAAGTCTACTCCGACGATGTTGTAGCGCAGTCCCGCCCCGAAGTTGAGGAACTGGCGGTCCCCGAAGTCGGGATTTTCGTAGTAGTAGCCGGTGCGCAGCGCAAAGAGCTGGTCGTACCAGTACTCCAGCCCGCCGCCCACGGTGATCTGTTGAAGGGGGCTGACCTGACCGACCACCTCGCCATTGTCGAGCCTGTTCTTCGAGCCCCACGCACTGAAGATGGCTTCGTAGAACGGGTCCACCTCGCGCCGGGTGTCCGACTCATCCCCTTCGTCATCCCCGTCTCCAACCTCCGTCGTCTCAGTATTCGTCAGGAGCTTGCCGAAGTCCACCGCCACGGTCAGCTCGTTGTACTGGTCGAAGGCAAACGTCGAGGCCGCCCCAAAGCGCAGGTGCTGCGGGAGCGGGTCTTCTTCCTCCGTGCTCCTGTCGTAGTCGATGGTCGGCCCCATGTTCGAGAGGTTGGCCCCCGCCGAGACGGTCGTTTCCACGCCTCCCAGCGCGAACGGGCGCGTGCGGTAGAGCGCCGCCAGGTCCACGCCAAAGGCGAAGGCCGTCCCGTCGATGTTGGCCACGTTGCTGGCGAGCTGCGAGTAGATGGCGCGCGCGCCGGTGCCGAGGGCGAAGCGCTCTCCGAGCGTCACGCCGTAGGAAATGCCCGTCGCCAGATCGAAAGACCGGAAGTCGCCGACTTCGACGCCCTCGTTGTCGCGCTGCTCATGCTCACCGAGGTTCATGAAGGCGAGCTGCCCGCCGAAGGTACCCACCCCGTCCACGTGGTACTTGCCCACGAGGTAATCAAAAAAGAGGTTGGTGTTGAACTCCGGCAGCCAGTTGGAGTGGGTGATCCCGACTTCCGCTCCCTCCTGAAAGCCCAGGCCGGCGGGGTTCCACCAGATGGCGTTGGCGTCGTCGGCGAGGGCCGCACCGGTGTTGCCCATGCCCGCCGCGCGGCTGTCCGGCTCGATGCGCAGGAACGGCACGGCCGTGGTGCTCACCTGCGCCTGCGCAACCGTCGGGGCGAGACTGGCGGCGAGGAAGAGCGCGACCGCCAGCGCGGCAGCAAGACGGACTGGAGGGCCTCCGCGCTGTCCCAGAGGGCGAGCAAACAGCGAGCGAAACGTCATAACGGGTGTTGGGCACCTTGTGTAGAAGAGCATCGAGAAGCAACGCCTCCGGTGCCGTCCCGCGTCAGCGAGCGGCACGGGCGTTTCCCGCCGGCACTGCCAACGAGAAGATCACGCGGCGCGGGTGCCATGCACCCCGGCGCGCGCCGCAAAAGAGCCAAAAAAGTGGAGTAGAAAGTGGAGTAGCGCGTGCTTCGATGTTTCTCAGGCGATGTTCGGGAAGCTGCTGCAAGCGGCGTATGTGCGCAAGCGTATGTGCGCCCGGCCTGCGTTCTTGCTGCAGCTTCAGTATACCGGAGCGCCGCCAACAAACGCAAGCCCACTGCTCACGGGGGGCGGCTTTCCTGCCGGTCGGTCTTCGCGCGCAGGCGGTCCAGGCGTTCGAGCGCGTCGGAGATGTCCGATCGTGCGGCTTCGACGTCTTCGAGCGGGTCAGTGAAGGCCGGCCCCAGGTCCTCCGCGCGCGCCAGCTCCGCGAGCAGTTGTGCATTGCCCGAGATGACTGCCAGCGAGTTGTTCAGGTCGTGGTACACCTCCGAGAGCCGCTCGCGCAGGCGCGCGTCTCCTTCTGCCGGCGAGCCCGCACCCACCGCCTGCGCTTCTTTGGAGGAAACGTCGTCGGGGTCGGGAACATCGTCGGAGCTGGAAACGGCGGGGTCGGAGGCTTCTGGGGGCACGCTCACGAGCGTTGCTGCGGCGTCAGAGAAGGGCGAAAGGACGCGCGAACGGGCCTCCGCGCGGCGGTTTCAGAGCAGTTCTCAGAACGGTTCACACTGCTGCTGTTTCGAGCGCGCGCGGGGCGGCCAGCTCGACGCCGTCCTCGGTGCGCTTGAGGTCGGCAACGGCCGTGTCAGGGTCGTGCTCGAAGAAGAGCGTCCAGTCGTTGCGCTCGGCCTTGTCGAGGAAGTCGGTCTTTTCCTCGATGGTCGTCATCGGACGCACGTCGTAGGCCATCGTCCAGGCAGCCTTGAGGTGGCGCGTCGTGGGCAAGAGGTCGGCCACGTAGACGAGCGTGTCGTCTCCCCCGTCGATCTTGACGATCTGCTGCGCCTCGGTGTGGCCGTGGACGGGGAGCGCCTCGATGCCGGGCAGGATGCTTTCGTTTCCGTCCACGAGCTCCACGGCGCCGCTGTCGGCGAGGGGCTGGATGTTCTCATCGCGGAAGGAACCGGCCTCTTTGGGATTGGAGGTACGCGCCCATTCCCAGTGCCCACGTTGCACGTGGTAGCGCGCGTGCTCGAAGGCCGGCTGCCAGTCGCCGCCCTCCCCGCGCCGGGTCGTGCCGCCGCAGTGGTCGAAGTGCAGGTGCGTGAGGATCACGTCCGTCACGTCCCCGGCCTCGAATCCGGCCTCCTCCAACGAGCGCAAGAGCTCGGAGTGCTCGCGGTCTACCGCAAAGATGTCGGCGAATTTCTCGGACGGCGGCTCTCCGACCCCGGCATCGATGAGGATGAGGCGGTCGCGCCCCTCCAGGAGCAGGCACCGCGCGGCCAGCGGGATGCGGTTCTTATCGTCCGGTGTGATCTTTTTCTCCCACAGCGGCTTGGGCACGATGCCAAACATCGCGCCCCCGTCGAGCCCGAAGCGGCCCGTTTCGATGGCGTGCGGCGTGTAGCGTCCGAGGTCAAGCACAGCGGTGCGATTGCAAGTTGGGGAGTTGCCAATTGAGTATGGGCTGCTCGGTCGCGACCAATTTCCAATTTTCAATCATCAATCGGGAAATCCTTGAAGTGGCCGTTGGAGCGGATGCGCTCGCGGGTGGACTGCTTCTCCTCCACGCGCGGCAGGAGGTCTTCGAGATGTTCGACGAGGAAGTCCAGGCGCTCGCGCTCGGAGCGCCGTTCAAGCACGTCTTGCTTCTGGCGCGTTTCCAGAGCCGCATTCTGCGCGAGGAGGTACGAGAGAAGTTCCTGGTCCTCATAGAGACCGGGGCGCGGGGTGTGGCCGGCCAGTTCGAGAAGCTTCATGTGTTGCGTGATGGCACGCTCGCGCAGATCGGGCGGCACGGCCTCGCTGCCTTCGGTGTCCGGCAGCAGTTCCACGTCTGCCGTCAGATAGGAGCGTTCGCCGGCGCGCACGTCCTCGGTCTGGAAGCGCTCGCCCCCGACACCGATGAGGTCGAGACGCCCGTCGTCGTAGCGCTTGGCGACCGTCTCGATCTCGGCGGTGGCGCCGACGTCGGCCAGCACATCGTCCTCGGCAAGGACAATCCCGAAAGGCTGGCCCTCGCCTTCGAGACAGTCGGCGGCGAGGTCTTTGTAGCGCTCCTCGAAGATGTGCAGCGGTTGCTGCGCGCCGGGATACAGCACCAGTTCCAGCGGAAAGAGCGGCAGCGACGTGATACGGTCGGGCATGATAGCACAAGCAAACGCGCCGGGCGAGAGGGGGCGCTTGAAATGACCGTTGGCGGCGCGGGTTTCCGCCTCGTCGCAGGTAAAGTGCTTGGCGTAGATGGGCACGACGGGCAGTCCACGGGCGCGCCGTCACGCTTTGGGGCCGTCCTCCGGGTCGCTCTCCGGGTCGCTCGGGCTACCGCGCGTGGCCCGCGACTCTCCGCGCGGCTCAGTGCGGGCGTGCGGCCGGCCGCCGGCCTGTCCGTTCGCGCCGAGCCACCCGACGGTGGTGTTCTCGAGTTGGCCGGGCGGCGGGCGCCTCCCGGCGACCAGCGAGAGCGCGTAGCCCACCGCGAGCGTCACGACCAGCCCCACCGCTGTGGCCCAGATGGATGGAAACGGCACGATGCCCACCGCCTCCGCGA
>PXTS01000050.1 GCA_003022485.1 Bacteroidetes bacterium QS_8_68_28 | reverse complement strand
AAGCGCGCGTCACCACCGACCCGCAGGTGTGCCACGGCAAACCCTGTATTCGAGGCACCCGCGTTCTGGTGTCCGTCGTCCTGGATAACCTCTCGGACGGCCTCACGGCGGCGGAGATCGTCGAGGAGTACCCGGCCCTTACGCCGACGTGCGCGCTGCGCTCGGCTACGCCTCGGAGCTGGCGCGCGAAGAAGAACTGACGCCTCTGCACAAAGGGAACCCTGCATGAAAGCGAAGCTCAACGAAAACTTGGGGCACGACGCGGAAAACCTTTACGACGAAGAACTGTCCGGCGCTTCCGACCCCGAAGTGTGGCGGGCCGCACAGGGGGAAGGGCGGCTCTTGGTGACGCTGGACACGGACTTCGCAGACGTGCGCCAGTATCCGCCGGGCACGCACGCGGGAATTCTCCTGCTGCGGCCTCGCAGCCGGAGCCGTGACGCGGCTACGGCATTGCTCGGGCGCGTGCGACGCACACCCGCTCGGCTCTCTGCGCGGCTGTCTCGCGGTCGCCACGGAAGCGCACACCCGCGTTCGCCGCCCGTCGGAAGCGTAGCCGCCGGCGCCCCTCGCTCGCGTTTACGCACATTTTACGCACTTTCTTTCAGATCCCTTCTATTGCGTTCCTTTTCGTTCGAGATCGGCAGGACGTGCAGACATACCAAAACCCGCTTCAAAACGCCGTATGCGGCGAATGAAGCGGGTTTTCCGGTTGGTACGGCCTACGGGATTTGAACCCGTGTTACCAGCGTGAAAAGCTGGCGTCCTGGACCAGGCTAGACGAAGGCCGCAAAATCGCGTCGGCAGAAGGGCAATATATGCGTTCTGGACTCTACCGTCTACCCTTGTCCCGTCGCCAAGTTCTCGTTTCGCAAAGGGTTCAAAACAGGTCGCAGGGCGTGCCGCGCTTGTGCGCGGAGCTTGGTAAAAGATGGCGGCATCCGGTCGGCGCTTACAAGCGCTCCGACTTGGGGCCCTCCAGAGGCAATCTGAATGTGAAACGGCGCTGCAAGGGGCTGCTCACGGCGGACTCACACCCGTTGCCATTTCAACCGGCGAGAACGCCTGTTTCAGCGAGGCGTCTGACGATGGACGTGCGGGCGCAGCGCGCCGCGTCCCCTACGCACAATGGAGGGATGCCATTCTCGCCCCTTCATTCAGCAAATGGTACCCTTCTGCTTCTTTGCCGGTGCGGCGCGCCTCCCAGCGATGCAGGAAGGCAACGAGCTGATCCCGGAACGAATGTCACGGCTTAAAGAACGAATGTGACGGCTTGCGAGGTAGAGTGCGTGGCCGCGAGCTGCCGCGCAAGCAGGCGGCCTGCGGCGTTTTTACTGGATCCCCGGCGTCTACCGCCCTTCGTGTTATTTTCTGACTCGCCTCCGAACAAGCATCCGATGAGCCTGCTCGCCACCGACGGGTCACGCATAGCGAAGGCGCTCGCAGCCCTTTTGCTGCTTGAAATGTGGGCGCTCCCCGTTCGCGCTCAGGAGAACCCGGAAGGACCTCCCCCGGCGCGGCTCCGCACTCACCAACTGGAGGTGCCGGTCGATACCGCCGTCGTCACCGGGCATGAAGTAACGATTCGCGGCGAGCAGGTGCCCTACGAGGCGGAGGCCGGGATGCAACCCGTCTACGACGAGGAGGGCATGCCGCGCGCGACCCTCTTTTACACCTACTACCGCCGCACCGACGCCGAGGACGCCGGCCGGCGCCCCCTCCTGATCTCCTTCAACGGGGGCCCCGGCTCGGGCTCGCTCTGGATGCACCTCGGTTACACGAGCCCGAAGCACCTGCTCATCAGCGACGAGGGCTACCCCGTGCAGCCCTACGGCGTGGAGCCCAACCACCAGTCGGTCCTCGACGTGGCCGACATCGTCTACGTCAATCCCGTCAACACCGGCTTTTCGCGCGCTCTGGGCGAGGCCGACCCCGAGCAGTTCTACGGCGTGAACGAGGACGTGTCCTACCTCGCCGACTGGATCAGCCGCTTCGTCTCCCAGAAGGGTCGCTGGACCTCCCCGAAGTTTCTCATCGGGGAGAGCTACGGCACCACGCGCGTGGCCGGGCTCGCGGGAGCGATGCAGTCGCGGCACTGGATGTTTTTCAACGGCGTCATCCTCGTTTCCCCGACCGGGCTGGGACTGGAGCCACCGGGCCCCTCGGCGCGCTCGGAAATTCTGAAACTGCCCTACTACGCCGCTACCGCCTGGTACCACGACCAGCTTCCGCCAGGGCTCCAGCAGCAGGACCTCGATGCGCTTCTGTCGAAGGTCGAGCGCTTCACGATGGAGGAGTACTTGCCGGCCCTCTCCTACGGCGGCTCGCTCGGGGACGACCGCAAGCAGCGCATCGCGGAACAGGTGGCCCGCTATGCTGGGGTCTCCGAGGAGTTCGTCTTGAGCCACAACCTGGCCGTTCCGGCCGAGGCGTACTGGAAGGAGCTGTTGCGCGATGAGGGCAACTACACCATCGGGCGCCTCGATTCGCGTTACAAAGGCGTCGACCGGACCACCGCCGGCGGCGAGCCGGACTACCCCGCCGAGCTGGCAGCCTGGAACCATGCCTTCGCGCCGGCCATCAACCACTACGTGCGCGGGGAGCTCGGTTTTGGGACGAACCTGGAATACTACCTCTTCGGCCCGACGTCCCCCTGGGACCGCGAGGACAACGACACGGGCGAGGCGCTGCGCGACGCGATGGCGGCCAATCCCTACCTCGACGTGATGGTCCAGTCCGGCCTCTACGACGGGGCCACCGACTACTTCTCGGCCAAGTACACGATGTGGAACCTGACCCCGAGCGGGCGCTTTTCGGATCGCTTCCGATTTGAGACGTACCGGAGCGGTCACATGATGTACCTGCGCACGGAGGACCTCAGGGCCGCCAACCAGGACCTCCGGGCGTTCATTCGCACGGCCATCCCCGCCCCGGGCGAGCCGGCCCGCTACGACCGTCGCGCACGCCCCTCCCGCTCGTCGGAGGAGTAGGGGCGCACGGGCGCCCGTGAGGACTGCCTGCGCGCGGTTTGGCGGCGGCTTTCGCGCGTTCGGCAACGGGAGAGATCTGAAAAAGTGCACCGCATTTCGGAGAATACTAACAAACCCGCCCCGACAGCGCGGGTACGACCCGGCAGTTCACTATCTTCTGCTGCAACGCCTGCGGCCCCATTTGCGGGGCGGCAGCAGGCACGCCTTTTCCCCGATCCCCTTCTTCACCATGTCTTCTCTGTCCCTGTCCCTCCAGGCCGCCCGGCGCTTCCTGAGAGCCTGCCTTCCTGCTGCCTTTCTCGCCTCCGCGTTGCTCCTGGCCGCCGGGTGTGGTTCGGGAAGCGGCGACGCGCAGGAGACGGAGGCCGGCTACGCCGTCGGCGAGCCGATCAACGGGGACTCGACCCTTGCAGCGGTCGTAACGACGGGCGACTACACCGACACGCTCACCGCTGAGGGCATGGAACAGATGATGAACCGGATCGCGCGTGGGCGGCTTCAGATGTTTCCCGACTCGGTGCGAAAACAGGTGCAGCGCGCGGCGCTCGTGCGCTTTATCGACATGACCAACCAGATCGCCGAGGCGCGCGAGCGGGGGATCAATGCCGACTCGGCGGCGGCCGTCGAGCAGCGCGTCCAGCGGCTGCGCCAGAAAGCCGGGGGCGATTCGCTCCTGCAGGCGCGCCTGGAAAAGCGCGGCATGACGATGCAAGAGGTCCGCGCCGACATCCGCGACCAGCTCCAGGTCGTAGGCTACCAGCAGGCCGTGGCCGACGAGGTGGAGGCCCCCTCGGCCGAAGAGGTGTCGGAGTACCGCACCGATCAGGCGCGCGAGGTGCGCGCGGAGCGCATTCTCTTTACCGTGCCCCGGGGGGCAGGCCCGGCGCAGCGCGACAGCGTGCAGCAGTTCGCACGCGCCGTCCTGGACAGCGTGCAGAGCGGGGCCGCCTCCTTCAGCGAAATGGCCCGGCGCTATGGGGAGGACTCGAACGAACCGGCCACCTACCAGTCGCGCGAGGAGATGGCCGCGCCCTTCACGCAGCGGGGCCAGTCGCCGGAGAACGTTCCGTTCGTGGAGCGCGCCTTTGCCCTCCAGGATTCCGGGGAGGTCGCCGACGAGCCGGTACAGGCCGGGTCGGGCTACTACCTGATCAAGCAGACGGGCTCGCGCGTCGGCACGCGCATGGACTCGATGAGCGCGGTGCAGGAGCTTACCAAGCAGCAGCGCTCCGAGTATCTCCGGGAGCAGATCGAGCAAATGCGCGAAGACGCCACGATCCGCCTCAACCCGTCCCGCGTCAACGCCGACATGACGCAGCCGCTCCCGAGCCGGGGCGAAGACCAGGACCAGAGTAGCTAACGGTTCTCCCGGCGGGCTGCGCTACGGGAAAGGGCCGCCGGGGCCGCGCCCGCTGCTGTCGCTCACGGGCGTCGCACCATCTCGACGTGGGGGATACCGGCTTCCTCGAAGCGCCCGCCGCGCCGCTCGAAGCCGAAGCGCGCGTAGAAGTCCTCCAGGTGCGCCTGCGCGTGTACGACCTGCGCGGCGAGTCCCGCCCGTTCGGCCTCGCGAATGGCGCGCCGCACGAGCGCGCCCCCGTACCCATTGCTCCGGCGTTCGGGGGCCACGGCGAAGCGTTCCAGCTTGGCCGCCGGCGTGCCGCCGTCCAGCCGCACCGCTCGCCAGCGGGCCACGGCCACCGCCTCCCCGTCCGGCATGCGCCCCAGCAGGTGGCGGCTCTCCGCGTCGTGTTCGTCGAACTCCTCCCCCGGTGGACAGTCCTGCTCCCCGATGAAGACGCGCCGACGAAGGGCTTTCGCCGCCCGCCAGGCGTCTTCACTCTCGACGGGGGTGATGCGTAGCGCCTCGGGGGCATTAGAACGAGCGTCAGCGGGCATGGGCGCGCGGCGCGCTCCGATGAATAGGAAGACAAAATAGCGAACCATCCGCGCGCAGCGATTGTTCGTAACGGGCCTTTCCGGGACGTGCCTCTACCCCGCCATGCAGACGCCCGTCTACCTCGACTACAACGCCACCACGCCCGTCGCCGAGGCGGCCCTGCGACGGATGCAGCCGTACCTGCGCGAGCGCTTCGGCAACCCCTCCAGTGGGGGCCACGCCTTCGGCTGGATGGCCGAGGAGGCTGTCGAGCTGGCGCGTGAGGAGGTCGCCGCGCTGCTGGGGGTCGAGGAGCGACCTGCCGAGGCGCTCACCTTCACCAGCGGGGCCACCGAGGCACTCAACCTCGCCATCAAGGGCGTGGCCCGCGCCTACCAGGCGAAGGGCCGCCATGTCGTCACCTGCCGGACCGAGCACAAGGCCGTGCTGGGCGCCTGCCGGGCACTCGAAGCACGCGGCGGGGACGTGACCTACCTGCCCGTCGAGGAGAACGGGCGCGTGGACCCGGTCCGTTTTGCAGAAGCGCTCACGGGCGAGACGGTCCTCGCCGCCGTGATGCTTGCCAACAATGAGACGGGCGTTCTCCAGCCCATCGAGGAGCTGGCCGAGATCGCGCGCGAGGCGGGGGTGCTCTTCCTCACCGACGCCACGCAGGCAGTCGGCAAGATTCCCGTTGAGGCCGAGAGGGCCGATCTGCTGGTGGCCTCGGCGCACAAGTTCTACGGGCCGAAGGGGGCGGGCGTTCTCTACCGTAGCCGGCGGCGCCCGCGCGTGCGCTCGGAGCCGCTCATCCACGGGGGCGGGCAGGAAGGCGGCCTGCGCGGCGGCACGCTCAACGTCCCGGCCCTCGCGGGGATGGGCGCCGCCGCCGAGCTTGCGCAGGAGCATCGCTCCGAGGACGCCGCTCGCCTCGAAGCCCTGCGCGACCGTTTCGAAAAACATCTAAAAGCCGAAATACCCGACGTGCGCATCAACGGCGCGGGGACCGAGCGCCTGCCGCAGACCGCGAATGTCACCTTCCCCGGCGTGCGCGCCGAAACCCTCGAATCCGAGCTGCGCGACCTGGCCGTCTCGACGGGCAGCGCCTGCTCGACGGGGTCGAAGGCGCCGAGCCACGTCCTCAAGGGGATGGGGCTCACCGACGCGGAGGCCCGCGCCACGCTTCGCTTCAGCCTGGGCCGCCCGACGACCGAAGAGGAAGTCCAGTTCGCCGCCGAGCGCGTCACCGAAGCCGTGGGCGAACTCCGCAGTGCGCCGGTGGCGGCCTGACGCCCATCTCCAATCCAAAATCTCCAACCCAAAATGCCCCAGGATCTCACCAACCGCGTCGCCGAGAGCGAAATCGCCACGCTCGATCTCGAAGCACTCTGGGACGGCGGCGCGGTGACGACCTTCGACCTCGCACCCTTCCTCGTCGAGGGGTTGATGCTCAAGGAGGAGTCCTTCCGCAGGGAGGTGAAAACCCACGACTGGAGCCAGCACGAAGGCCGGCACGTGGCCGTGCGCTGCTCTACCGAGGCCATCGTGCCGACGTGGGCGTTCATGCTGGTGGCCACGAGGTTGGAGGAGGCCGGGGCTGCCTCAGTGGCCTTCGGAACGGAAGAGGAGCTGGTGCGCGACCACTTCACTCGCGTGCTCGACGGCCACGACTGGGACCAGTACGAGGGCCGGCCCGTCGTGGTGAAGGGCTGCTCGGGGGATCTCGTGCCGCAGAACGCGTACCTGCAGGCCACCCGGCGGCTCATGGGCACCGCGCGCAAGATCATGTTCGGCGAGGCGTGCTCGGCAGTCCCCCTCTGGCGCCGGCCGCAGCCCGAGAGCGAGAAACCTGAGGCGGCGGGTACCCGGGCCGTCAGCGCAGATCTGCCCTCGCCGGGGGCGTCATGAGTTTGTGGGTTTGCAAATGGGCGGGCTTGTAGGTGCGCGTGAGTGTGTATTCCCCCACACGTTTACACGCTCGCACCCTCGCAAACCTAAAAGCGCTCCAGGAACGCGCTCAGCACCGCGTTGAACGCCTCCGGCTGGGCGACGGGGGCGGCGTGGCGCGCATTTTCGAGCACGGCCACCTCGGCGCGGGGGATGCGCCCGGCGTAGGCGCGGTAGGCCGAGAGCGGGAGGTAGTCCTCTTCGGCAGCGGCGACGAGGGTGGGGGTGCTGATTTCCGGCAGTCGCGCCCGCGCGTTCCAGTCCACGATGGCCTCGAAGCTGGCGCGGTAGACGGCGGGGTCGTTCTGCGCCCAGCGCGCAGTCATTTCCCGCTGGAGGTCGGGTCGGTCGGGGAAGAGGCGACGCCCCAGCAGCCAGCCGATGCGCCGCACCGAGAGCACGCGCAGCGCCGCGCGTCGCTGCCACAGGAGGCGCCGCTGGCGGCGCGTTTTCGGGCGGTAGTCCACCCCGGCGTTGACGACGGTGAGGCTGCGCAGGAGCGCCGGCGCGTCAAGGGCGAGCTGGAGGGCGACCATGCCGCCCATCGAGAGGCCCGCCACGTGCACGCCCTCGCCTGTTTCCACCGCGCCGGGGAGCAAGCGGCGCGCCGCGTCGGCCACGTCGCCGGCGAAGAGGGAGATCGCGTATGGGCCGGGCGGCTTCGAGGAGCGCCCGTGCCCGCGCAGGTCGAGCGCGAGGACGCGGCGCTTTTGCGAAAAATGCTTCACCTGCGGCTGCCAGTCGCGCGTCGAGGAGCCGAGGCCGTGCAAGAGCACGAGCGGCACGCGCGGGGGGGAGGGGGTGGCAGGGCCGCTGGGGCCGTCCAGCTCGTAATGCAACCGCACGTCGCGGACGCGGAGAAACGGCATGAAAAGGCGGCGGCACAGCGGGCAGAGACGAACGGGACGCATCTTCTCAACAGCACCGCCCGGGAGCGGGTTGCGCTCACGAGAGCGGCCGGAAGCACGGACCATTTCCCCCTTCCGTTCGTCAAAACAGAAAAACCCGTGACGCGCTGCGTTATCGCCGGGGCCGAGCGGGTCCCGTGTCTTTCTTCTGGCCCTTGAGAAGCCTCCCGCGTATGGCGCGCACGATCAAGCGCTACGACAACCGCAAGCTCTACGACACCGAGGCCAGCAGCTACGTCTCGCAGAAAGACGTTGCCGAGCTGGTGCGCGACGGCGAGACGGTGCGCGTCGTGGACAATTCCACCGGCGAAGATCTCACCGCGCAGACCTTGACGCAGATCATCCTGGAGGAAGACAAGGAGCGCGGCCACGGACTGCCGCCCACTGAGACGTTGCACGGCCTCCTGCGGCGCGGCAGCGAGGCGGCCGGGCAGGCGCTCGACCAGACGCTCGGCGAGGGAGCGCGGCAAGTGAGCCGGCGCCTCGGGCAGGTCAAAAAGGGCGCAGACGACCTTGTGCAGCAGTCCATCGCGCAGCTCAACCGTTTCGCGCGCGGGGAGAGTGCAGGCGCCCGCCCCGAAGACATCGAAGCCCTCCGCGAGCAACTGGCCCGTCTTGAAGCACGCCTCGCCGACGTTCTCGACCGCGTCGAGGAGGACGGTGAACGAAGGGCGAATGACGAATAACGAAGGGCGAACGACAAACACTTCCACCCCCCATCCCCCCACCCATGAAGTTCGGCTTGGCCTGCGCGGGCGGTGTCATCGAAGGCGCCGTCTACGAAATCGGGGCGCTCTGCGCGCTGGAGGAAGTCATCGACGGCCTCGACTTCAGCCGGATGGACGCCTACGTGGGCGTGAGCAGCGGCGCGCTCGTGACGGCGCATCTGGCCAACGGGGTCTCCGCGCGCACGCTCAGCCGGGCGGCCATCTCGCAGGCCGGCCCCGAGCTCAATCTCGAACCCGACATGCTTTTTGCCCCGGCGCTGCGCGAGTTTCGGAGACGGCTCGTGCGGGCGCCCTCGGCGGTGAGACAGGCGCTCTGGAAGTATCTCTCTTCCCCGCTGGACCTCTCGCCGGTGGGCGCGCTGGCAGAGGTGAGTCGTCTCTTGCCGGTAGGTCTCTTCGACAATGCGCCGCTGGAACGGTACCTGCGGCGCGCCTTCTCTAAGGACGCGCGCACCAACGACTTCCGCCGCCTCGAAGCGCGGGGCCGCCCGTTGCGCGTCATCTCGATGCGGCTGGACAGTTCCGAGCTGGTGGCCTTCGGCACGAAGGAAACCGCGCACGTGCCCATCTCGAAGGCGGTCCAAGCGTCCACCGCGCTGCCGGGCCTGTACTGCCCCGTCAAGATCGACGGCGAGGACTACATCGACGGGGTGGCTCGCCGCACCCTCAATGCCAGCCTCGCGCTGGAGTCGGGCGTGGACCTGCTCTTCTGCGTCAACCCCATCGTGCCGGTCAACGCCGCCCCGGAAGAGGGCCGGGAAGGCGTCCCCCCGCACCTGTCCGACCACGGGCTACCCTCGGTCCTCTCCCAGACGTTCCGCGCGGCGATCCACTCGCGCCGCCGCACTGGCTTCCGCGACCACGCCCACCGCTTCCCCGACGCCGACGTCATTCTCGTGGAGCCGGACCTGGAGGAGCCGAGTCGCTTTTTCTCCAACATCTTCAGCTTCTCGAACCGCCACGCCGTCTGCGAGCGCGCCTACCGCACCACGCGCGCCAATTTGCGGCAGCGCCACGGCGAGATGCGCGCGAAGCTGTGGCGCCACGGCCTGCGCCTCAACGAGGAGGAGCTGGCCGACGAGGAGCGCACTCTCTTTGGTCGCCTGCGCCCGGCCAGCGAGCGCCCCCACGGAGAGAGCACGTTCGACAAAGCCCACGACGCGCTCGACCGCCTCGACCACGCGCTCGACGACTACTACCGCGCGGCGCGCGGCGCCGGCGGCAACGCGGAGCCCGATAAGGCGTTGCGGCACGCGGCGTGAGTTGTCGCAAGCGCCTTCGGGCAAACGGGGAACCGGCGCTCGAAAAAAAACGCGTGGCTGGCAACGCGGCCCGACGGTCCGCCGTCCTGCGCCGCAGGCGCCTATCCGCCCCCGAAGACCGCCAGCACCAGCGCGATCAAAAACAGCGGCGCCCACAGAAACCACGGCCCGCCCCCGACCGCCGCAATCGAGCCGCCCACCACGAAGGCCCCGGCCAGGATGCCGCTGCGCAGCCCCTCGAAGGGCGCGCTCGACGGCGGCGGGGCGTTGATGCGCTCCTCAAAGTAGCCGGCCCCCTCGGCCAGCAGCTGCGGGAGGTCCACCGCCAGGTCCACCAGCTCCGGGGCGTTCGACATCAGCTCCTTGCTGACCTTGCGCGGGTCGAAGCGACGGTGAAAGATCCGCTCCACGTGCCGGCGCGAGACGGCCGTGATGTCCAGCTCCGGCTCCATCGTGCGCCCGACGCCCTCGTAGGTGATCAGCGCCTTGACCATCAGCGTCATCTCGACGGGGAAGAAGATGCGGTACTTGCCGCCGAGGGAGAGTGACTCCAGGATCAGCTGCGCCACCGAGAGCTCCGAGCGGCGGCCGCCCTGCATCCGAAAGCGGCGCACCAGGTCGCCCACGGCGCGGCGAAAGCCCTGCGGGTCGGCCCCTTCCCCGAGGCGCGCCATGCCGAGCAAGTAGCGCGTGGCGCTCTCCACGTCTCCACGCACCAGCGCGTAGAAGTAGTACAGCAGGTTGCGCTTAGTCTTCCGCCCAAAGCGGCCCACCATCCCCAGGTCGATGAAGCCGACCTGGACGGAGGTTTCGTCATCGTCTTCGTGGGGCAAAATGACAAGGTTGCCTGCGTGCAGGTCTGCGTGAAAGAAGCCGTCTTGGTAGAGCATCCGGATGATCGCCTCGGCTCCCAGGTCGATGACGCGCTCGCGCTTGGCTTCGTCGAGCGCGAGCGCCTCGGGCGAGCCGGGCTTGAGACCGCGCAGAAACTCCATCGTGAGCACGTCGCCGGTGCTCAGGTCATGGTAGATGTCGGGAAAGACGATGCCGTCGGTGTCGGCGAAGTTGGCGGCGAAGATTTCGGCGTTGTCCGCCTCGTAGCGGTAGTCGAGCTCCTTCTCGGTGTAGTCGGCAAACTCCTCGATGATCTGTTGCGGCTGGTAGCGCGGCAGCACCCACTGGAGCAGGGCGCCCACGGCTTCGAGGAGCTTCAGGTCACTGGTGATGACTTCGCGGATGCCGGGCTTGATGACTTTGAAGACGACCTTGTCGCCTGATCGCGTCTCGGCCAGGTGCGCTTGCGCGATGGAGGCGCTGCCCAGCGGCTCTTTGCGCACGCGGCGGAAGAGCTCGTGCAGCGGGCGCCCGAGGTCGCGCTCCAGGATGTACTTCACCTGCCGGAACGGCACCTGCGGCAGCCGGTCGAGCAGGCTCGACAGCTCGCTGGTGATCGGGGAAGGCAGCAGGTCCTCGCGCAAGGCCATGATCTGCCCCAGCTTGATGAAGGTCGGCCCCAGGATCTCCAGCCGGCGCCGGAGCTGCTTGGCGAAGGGCAGGTCGCGCAGGTCGCTTTTCACGACGGGCCGCACGCAGAAGGCGGCAAAGCGGGCGGGCAGGTGGTTGAAGCCCCCGCGCTCGCCGGGCGGCAAGGCGCGCACGTAGGCCAGAATGCCGCCCACCAGTAGGCCCAGGACGTGGCGGTAGACGGTAAAAAAGCGCTTGAAGGCGCCCCGGTACGGCGCCAGCGGGTCGAAGCCGGTGCGCTCTCGGGGGGCCGGCTCGTCGGGGGCGTCCCCGGTCGGCTCGACGTCCTCCAGTCCGTCGGTGGGGCGGGGCTCGGCCTCGCGGTCGTCGTCGTCGTTGTCGGATGCGGCGGCGCGAGGCGGCGCGAACGGGCTGGCCTCGCCGGCCGTGGCGGCTCCGTCGCCGGTGGAGGAAGCAGCGCCCGTGGCCGGGGCGCGCTCGTCGGCGTCGGAGGGGGCGTCGGGCGGCATGGCAGCGGGCCGGTCCGGGACGGCAGCGAAGCAGCGGTGAATTCTTCTGAACCGAAAACCGGGCGCGTTGTGCCCGCGCGGGGTCCGCACACTTCTCCTAAGCACGCCGTGAGGAAAAGCGGGCAGCAAAAGAAAGGCAGGAGGCGCGGACGGCCTCCTGCCTCGCGGCTTCGTGTAGGCGCTTCCTTTTCCGCGCAGTCGTTACCCGCCGCCATGCGCTGCTGCGCGTGTCAAAGCGCGAAGCCGAGCGTAACCATGAACGTAGCCGGTGCTGGCGTCGGCATCCGAGTCGGTGTCGCTAATGTTCGCCAGCCCCAGATCGTAGCGTCCACCGATGGTATCTGAAACCGGCGGGAGAAAGACCCCCTGCTCGGTATTAATCACAATTCCTTAACACGCTATTTCCCGCAACACCCGCACGCCCAAGCACTTCAACACCGCAGCACGCTGACACTGCAGCACGCTGACACCGCAACACTCCGACATGATTTTCCTCACCGGCGTCCCCGGCTTTCTGGGCACGCGCCTCCTGCGCCGCCTCGGGCGCAGGCATCCCGGCCAGCGCTTCGCGCTGCTCATCCAGCCGAAGTTCCGCGCGAAGGCCGAGAAAAAACGGCACGACTTGGGCCTGGCGGGCCGTACCGAGCTCTTCGAGGGTGACATCACCGCCGGGCCCGGCCTGGGACTGGCGGAGGCGCAGCGCCGGCGGCTGGCCGGCCTCGTCACGCGTGCCTACCACCTCGCCGCCGTCTACGACCTGGCGGCGACCCGCGAGGTGGCCCGCGCCGTCAACGTAGAAGGCACGCGGCACGTCCTCGACTTCCTCGAAGCGTGCGAGCGGCTGGACGTCTTCGCCTACGTGAGCACCGCGTACGTCAGCGGCAAGCGCACCGGTCGAGTCCGCGAGGACGAGCTGCGCCACGATGCGGGTTTCAAAAACCACTACGAACGGACCAAGTACGAGGCGGAGGTGCTCGTGCAGGAGCGGCGCGGCCGGATTCCGACGGTCATTTACCGCCCGGGCATCGTGGTCGGCGACTCCGCGACCGGCGAGACCGAGAAGTTCGACGGGCCGTATTTTCTGCTGAAAGTGTTGCGCCGCCTTCCCCCGTACACGCTGATGACGCGCGTGGGCGCAGGCGACAAACCCGTGAGCGTCGTGCCGGTGGACTTCGTCACCGAGGCGATGGCCGCCCTCACCGAGCCGGCTCGCGCCGGGCGGACCTTCCACCTCACCGCCCCCGACCCGCTGACGGCTCACGAGATGATTTCGCTTTTCCTGCGCCTTCTGGGCAAACGCGCGGTCTTCGTGCCCGTGCCGCAGGCGGTGGCGCGCACGCTCGTGCAGACGCCGATGGGCCTTCTGCTGGGCCTTTCGCCGCAGCTCGTGGATTACTTCGACGTGCCCGTCTACTACGACCGCCGCCGCGCGGAGGCGGCCCTCGCCGAGGAGGGCATCCGCTGCCCGCGCTTTGCGGAGTACGCCCCGCAGATGGTCGGTTTTCTCGAAGAACACGAACGCGACGTGCGCGCCGAAGCGATGTACTGAGCGTTGGCAAATGGGGAGTGATGAATGGCGGATGGTGCCGGGGGGGCAAAGCGACGACCGAACGATACACGATCCAGCGAGTGCAACGAGCGTACGATCTATCATCCACAATCGAGCGAGCGAATGCGAGCGGACGAATCCTCTCCAAAGATCGAACATCTCTCCTGGGGCCGCATGGACATTGGCGACCGGCGCTTCAAGGACGCGAAGTGCTTTCCCGGCGGCGCCCGCGCCTGGGACTGGGGCGAGACGGGCACCAGCCACACGCCCGGCACCCAGTTCGCCGACGCCGAGGAGCTTTTGGAGCACGGGGCGGAGGTGGTCATTCTCTCGACGGGCATCAACGAGCGCCTGCAGGTGCCTGCCGAGACACGCGAGGCCATCGAGAAGGCCGGCGCCCGGGCGGAAGTGCTCCAGACCGAGCGCGCCGTGGAGCGGTACAACGAGCTCGCCGGCGAGGGCCGCGCCGTCGGCGGGCTTTTTCACTCCACGTGCTGAGGAGGGGGGAGAAGTCAACCACCAGTCACGCGCTCCAGCTCGTCCCAGAAGCCGGGAAACGAGACCTGTGCCGCCTCGGCCCCGGTGATGGTCGTCCGGCCTTCGGCGGCGAGGGCAGCCACGGCCAGCGCCATCGCCACGCGGTGGTCGCCCTGCGAATTTACGTCCGCGCCCGTCAGCGGCTGGGGGCCGTCCACCGCCAGCCCGTCCTCGAAGGGCGCGACCGTAGCTCCCAAAGCGCGCAACCCTTTGGCCATCGCGGCGATGCGGTCGGTCTCCTTCACGCGCAGCTCGGCCGCGTCGCGCACTTCGGTGCGGCCCTCCGCGCAGGTGCCGGCCACGGCCAGGACTGGGATCTCGTCAATGAGGTTGGGGATCCGGGGCCCGCCGACCTGCACGCCTTGCAGCCGCGCTGGGCGTACGGTGAGGTCCGCGCGTGGCTCGCTGCCTTTGGTGCGCTCGTGCTGGGCGTCAATGTCCGCGCCCATCGCGCGCAACACGTCCAGGAAGGCGTTGCGTGACGGGTTCATGCCGGTGCCGGGCAGGTGGAGGTCGCCTTCGGGCGCGATGGAGGCGGCCACCAGAAAAAACGCTGCCGCCGAGAAATCCTTCGGTACCGACCAGGGGCGCGTCCTGGGCGGCACGCCGCCGCGCGCGGTAATGTGGCGCGCGCCATCCTGTGTCGTCACGCTCAGGCCCAGCATCCGCTCGGTGTGGTCGCGCGCGCGGACCGGCTCGATCACCGTCGTTTCGCCTTCGGCGAAGAGGCCGGCCAGCAGCACGCACGACTTGACTTGCGCGCTGGCCACGGGAAGCTCGTACTCGATGGGCCGCAGGGGGCCGGCCCGGTCGGTCCCGCTGATGCGGAGAGGCGCGCCGCCGTCGGTGAGCGCGACCTCGGCGCCCATCTGGCGGAGGGGGGCGGCGATGCGCTCCATCGGGCGGGCGCGCAGGGAGGCGTCGCCGGTGAGGGTGCTCTCGAAGGGCTGCCCGGCGAGGATGCCCGCCAGCAGCCGCATCGTGGTGCCGGAGTTCCCACAGTCCAGCGGGGCGTCCGGCGCTTCGAGCCCATCGAGACCGCGCCCCTCGATGCGCAGGGAGCCGTCCGCTTCCCGCCATTCCGTGTCCACCCCCAGCTGCCGCAGGCACGAGAGCGTGGACTGGGGATCGGCTGCCTCGGGGAAGCCGGCGATGCGTGAGGACCCTTCGCCCAGCGCCGAAAGCAGGGCCGCCCGGTGCGAGATGGACTTGTCGGCGGGGAGGTCTACGGTTCCCGAGAGGGAGGTGGCCTGCGATACCGTTTTTTTCATGTGGGGGGATTGATGAGCGGCAAGTGGTGAATGGTTCCCGCCCAGCAACGCGCCCGCCGAGCGAAAACGAAAAAACGAGCCACGATCAACCAACCGCGAAACGCTACCAAACCGGCGTTTCCCCGCTGGCGGCGACGGGAAAATCGTCGAGCACGTCGTGGAGCAACGCCTGCTTCCGGTCCCACGGCAGGAAGGCGTGGCGGAAGCCGTTGAGCACGATCTCGCGCAGGTCCGCGCGGCCGAGGTCGCAGTGCTGGTGCACGCGCCAGAGCTCTTCGGTCACGCTGGTGCGGCTGAAGAGGCGGTTGTCGGTGTTGACGGTGACGGGCACGTCGGCTTCGACGTAGCGGGTGAGCGGGTGCGCCTCCAGGCTCGGCACGACGTGGGTCTGCACGTTGGAAGTGGGGCAGATCTCCAGGGCGATCTGGTGGTCGGCCACGTACTGCATGAGGTCGGGGTCTTTGTACAGGGAGGTGCCGTGCCCGACGCGTTGCGCTCCGCAGTAAAAGAGCGCCTGGTGGATCGAGTCGGGGCCCCACGACTCGCCGGCGTGGATGGTGAGGTCCAGCAGGTGATTGCGCGCGTGGTAGCAGGCCGCGCGGTGGTGCTTCGGCGGGTTGCCTGCCTCCCCGCCGGCGATGTCGAAGGCCACGACGCCGCGATCGCGGTACCGCGCCGCCAGCTCCGCCTGCTGCAGCGAGGCGCTTTCGTAGCGGTCGCGCAGTCCGCAGACGATCAGCGAAGTCGTGATGTCGAAGTCGCCTTCGGCTTCGGCGAGGCCTTCGAGCACTGCGTCGGTGACGTCTTCGAGCGAGAGGTCCTCCTCGGTGTGCAGGATGGGGGCGAAGCGCACCTCCAGGTAGCGAACGTTCTCGGCGACGTTGTCTTCGGCGAGTTCGCGGGCAGCGCGGCGCAGCGAGGCTTCGTCCTGGAGGAGCGGGAGCGTGTAGCGAAACCACGCAAGGTAGGCTTCGAGCGTCTCGGAGTTGTCGACCTCGCACAGGATCTCGCGCAGCCCGTCGAGCGTCTCGGCGGGGAGGAGGGGGACTTTGTCCTGCTCCTCGGCCAGCTCGAGGACGGTCTCCAGGCGCAGCGAGCCGTCGAGGTGGCAGTGCAGCTCGGCCTTCGGCCAGTGCCGGAGGGCCTCGCGGGTGAGCGCATCGCTGCTGGCGGCCTTGCTCGGGGCGGCCTTGCTCGGGGAAGAGTCGCCGGGCATGGAGGGCGGAGGGCGCGGGAGAACGGGCAAAAATGGGGGCGCAGGCGTACCACGCGGCGTGTGGCGCGGTTTCGCGCGGGCGGGGGAACTGCCGGGGCGGCGCCTCGTTTCCCGAAAGCCTTCTCTCAGCCCGTCCATGCTGGCGGGTTCGCTCTTTTCGTCTTGCCCCGCGAGGTGTGCTATGGGTACGTTCGGCATCTTCGAGATTAGTCTGATCTTTCTGGTCGTGCTGCTGGTCTTCGGCGCGAAGCGCATCCCGGAGATCGCGCGGGGGATTGGCAAGGGCATCCGCGAGTTCAAGGACGCCACGAGCGACATTCAGCGCGAGCTCGAAAGCGAGAGCCCCCGCCATCAGCAGGGGCCGCGCGCGCAAAGCCCCCAGCAGGGCAATCCGCAGCCGCGCCAGCAGCAGCCGCCGCCGCCGCGCGATGATGCCGGCGACGCGCAACGCGAGCCGGCGCACCAAGAAGCCGGCCGCCCTGCCAGCACCCAGGACGGCCCGCCGTCGCCCGGCAGCGCCGCCAACCCCGGTGAGGAAAAGAGCGAGCAGCAGTAGCGGGCGCGAGCGTGAATGGGGGGGTAGTAGCGAGGGGTTTTCCGCGACCGGCGCGTCGTTCTGCCGGGAATTAACACGGCGCCGCTTGTGCGCCGCGCGCCGGAGCGCTACGTTCATCCTCCCCCGGCGACGGCTCCTCTGCGAGCTTCCCGCCGACGCCCGCTATGATCAGCCGCCTCCGCTCGTTTTTCTCGCGCATGAGCGACTCGCCGGCCCGCTCGGACGTCCCGCCCGCCACGTTTGCCCGGGCGCGCCGCGCTCTCCAGAACGACGAGACGACCTGCGAGACGCTGGCGGAGGCCTTTCTGGAGCGCATCGAGGCAGAAAACGAATCGCTGAACGCGCTCTCGTCGGTGGACGGCGAGGGCGCGATCAGCCACGCGCGCTCCCTTGACGACCAGGTTGAGCAGGAGCGCGCCGGGCCGCTGGCCGGGCTCGTGTTGGCGGTCAAGGATGTGATTTCCGCGCGCGGGGCCCCGCTCACGTGCGGGTCGCGGATGCTCGAGACGTTCGCCGCCGTCTACGACGCCGCCGTCATCGAACGGCTGCGCGAGGCGGGCGCGCTCTTCCTGGGGCGGGCCAACTGCGACGAGTTTGCGATGGGGTCCTCGAACGAAACCTCGCACTTCGGCCCGGTACGACACCCCGAGAGCTCGGGCCACGTACCGGGCGGCTCCAGCGGCGGCGCGGCGGCGGCGGTCGCGGCGGGCTTCTGCCACGCGGCCCTCGGCAGTGACACGGGCGGCTCGCTGCGCCAACCGGCGGCCTTTTGCGGGCTCGTCGGCCTGCAGCCCACCTACGGGCGCGTCCCGCGCCACGGCCTCGTCGCCCACGCCTCGTCGCTTGATTGCATCGGCCCGCTGGCGCGCACGGTTGAGGACGCCGCGCGCCTGCTGGAGGTGATCGCTGGGGCGGACGCGCGCGACGCCACCAGTGCCGAGGCGGAGGTCCCCGCCTACACCGAGGCGCTGGGCCGCGATCCGGAGAAGGCCCTGGACGGGCTCCGCGTGGGGGTGGCCCAGGAGCACTTCGACGAAAGCCCCTTCGCTCGCGCGTTGGACGACGGCGTGCGCCAGCAGATCGAGGCGCAGGCCGACACGCTCGCCGGCGCCGGGGCCGAGGTCACGCGCGTGTCGCTGCCGCACGCGCCCTACGGGCTGGCCGCCTACTACGTCCTCGCCACCGCCGAGGCGTCCTCGAACCTCGCGCGCTACGACGGCATGCGCTACGGCCACCGCGCCGCTGCGCAAAACGGCTACGCCGGCGAGAGCGCAGCCGGCGAGAGCGCAGCCGGCGAGAGCCCAGCCAGCGAGAGCGCAGCCGGCGAGTCGGCGCTGGGACGGACGCAGAGGCGCTCGCGCTCGGAGGGCTTCGGCGAGGAGGTCCAGCGCCGCATCATGCTGGGAACGCACGTGCTGTCGGAGGGCGCGCGGCATCGCTACTACGAGCAGGCGCGCAAGGTGCGCACGCTCATCAAAGACGACTTCGACCGCGCTTTCGACCGCCCGGACGGTCCCGCAGACGGCGGGGTGGACGTGCTGCTCACGCCCACTACTCCGACGCCGGCATTTCGCCGGGGCAGTCGCGCGGGCGACCCGATCCGCATGTATCGCAGCGACCTCTTCACCGTCGGCCCCAGCCTGGCGGGCCTCCCGGCATTGACCGTCCCGGCGGGCCGCGCCCCCGAGGAGCCGCACCTGCCGGTGGGCGCGCAACTGGTGGGCCGCGCCTTCGACGAGGCGCTCTTGCTCCAGGTCGGCGAGGCGGTGGAACGATTGAACGCCAACGAATGACCCCCCTGCGTAGGAGCACGGAGCCGCATCGTGCCCCTACTACATTTCGCAGGAACACATTCTTCGCCCAAAGGAAACACCGCAACGCATGAGCATTCTCGTAGACCGTGACACGCGCGTCGTCGTGCAGGGCTTGACCGGCTCGGAGGGCAGCTTCCACGCCGAGCAGATGATGGACTACGGTACGAACGTCGTCGCCGGCGTCACCCCCGGCAAGGGCGGCGCCGAGCACCTGGGCCGCCCCATTTTCAACACCGTGCAGGAGGCCGTCGAAGAGGCAGGCGCAAACACCTCGATCATCTTCGTCCCGCCGCCCTTCGCTGCCGACGCAGCGCAGGAAGCCGCCGCCGCCGGCATCGAGGTGGTCATCTGCATCACCGAGGGCATCCCCATCCGCGACATGGTGCCAACGTATCACTACGTCAGGCAGCAGCGCGCGCGCCTGATTGGGCCGAACTGTCCCGGCGTCATCACCCCCGGCCAGGCGAAGGTCGGGATCATGCCGGCCAAGATTTTCGAGAAAGGTCCGGTGGGGGTCATCTCGCGCAGCGGCACGCTCACTTACGAAACTGTCGACCAGCTCACGCGCAAGGGACTCGGCCAGAGCACGGCCGTTGGCATCGGCGGGGATCCGGTGATCGGGACCCGCTTCGTCGACGCGCTCGAGCTCTTCGAGAACGACGAGCAGACCGAGGCGGTCGTTTTGATCGGGGAGATCGGCGGCTCGGCCGAGGAGGAAGCGGCCGCGTACGTCCAGGCGCACATGAGCAAGCCCGTGTTCGCCTTCATCGCGGGCCGCACGGCGCCGCCGGGCCGCCGCATGGGCCACGCCGGGGCCATCGTGAGCGGCGGGCAGGGCACCGCCGAGGGCAAGTTCGACGCGCTCGAGGACGCGGGCGTAACCGTCGTGAAAAACCCTGCCCTGATCGGCGACGCGGTGCAGGACGAGCTCGGCGCGGTCGCGTAGTGCGTGGTGCGTGTCACGTGATTTTCCGGGGTGCAGCGTTTGCCCCTTCCGGGCGCAGCGTTTGCTCCAAGCAGCCTCGCGTACCACGAATCACGCTACCCGCGAAATCACGCATCCCGAGTCACGTACCCGCGATGAACGTCACCGACGCCACCTTTGCCGGAAGCGTGGCCGACTGGGACGCGCTTCCGGCGGGCGACCTGCCCGAGGCTGTCTTCGTGGGACGCTCGAACGTGGGCAAGAGCACGCTCCTGAATGCGCTGGCGGGGCAGGAGGGCCTCGCCTACACCAGCGGCACCCCCGGGCGCACGCGCACGCTCAACTTTTTCCACATCGAGCGCGGACGCGGCGGCCCCTTTCACCTCGTGGACGCGCCGGGCCTGGGCTACGCGAAGGCGCCAGGGCAAGAGCGCGAGTGCTGGCAGCACCTTCTCGCGCGCTACCTCGCCGAGCGTGCGCCGCTGCGACTCGTCATGCACCTCATGGACAGCCGCCATGAACCGCAGCCCGCCGACCGCGACGTGTTCCACTTCCTCGGCGGCCAGCGCGTGCCCTACCTCGCGGTGCTGACGAAGGCCGACAAACTCAATCAGAGCGAGCGTGCCACGACCGCACGCCGCGCAAAGGAGGTGCTTCTGGAGGCCCAGCTCGAAGCGCCCGTGGTGCTGACCTCCGCCAGCGAGGGCGAGGGCCTCACCGAGGTGCGCGCTTGGCTCGACGAGATGGTGCGCTGAGTGCAATCCAGCGCGTGGCGCTGGGCACCCGCGTCACGGCGCGCCGGGCGCCGGCGCTACGAGAAACGCCGAGCGCTCTGCGCCACGCTCCCCGCGAGATTGGCGTCCTCTTCATGCCTTGCCCCTGCGAGGCATCGGTCCACCCGTTTCTTTGGGAGACCAATCCAAAACCTCCAATCCAAAATCCCCAATCGTAGTGGTCGTCCTCATCACCGACAAGCTCGACCCGGTGTGCCACCGGCTCCTCGAAGAGGCCGGCCACGAGCCGCGCGTGCACACCGATGCCTCGCCCGCCGAGCTGGCCGAGCACGCCCGTGAGGCCCACGGCTGGATTACCCGCAGCGGCACGACCATTACCGCCGAGCTGCTCGAGGCTGCCGAACACCTCCAGGTGATCGGGCGCGCCGGGGTGGGGGTGGACAACATCGACCTGGAGGCGGCCACGCGGCGTGGCATTTTAGTGTGCAACGCCCCGCGCGGCAACACCCTCTCGGCAGCGGAGCACACCTGCGCGCTGCTATTGGCCACGGCCCGGCAGGTGCCCCCGGCGGCGCGCTCGCTCCTGGAGGGGGCGTGGGAGCGCAAGAAGTTCGCCGGTACCGAGCTCTTCGAGAAAACGCTCGGCATCATCGGCGTCGGTAAGATCGGGCGCAGGGTGGCCGCGCGCCTGGAGAGCTTTGAGATGGAGGTCCTGGGCTACGACCCGTACCTCAGCGACGAGGTAATGGAGCGGCTCCCGCCGACGTTCGTGACCAAAGAAGAGCTGTTAGAGCGCAGTGACTTCGTTACTGTCCACACCCCCAAGAACGAGGAGACGCGCGGGCTGGTGGGCGAAGCGGAACTGGCGACGTGCAAGGAGGGCGCCTTCATCGTCAACTGCGCGCGCGGCGGCATCGTGGACGAGGCCGCGCTGCTGGGCGCGCTCGAACGCGGCCACCTCGGCGGGGCGGCGGTGGACGTGTACCCCCAGGAGCCGCCTTCCGGCGCGTCGCGCGGGCTCATCGAGCACCCGAAGGTCGTGGCCACGCCGCACATTGCCGCCTCCACCGGCGAGGCGCAGGAGAAGGTGGCCCGCCGCACGGCCCGCCAGGTAATCGCCGCGCTGGAAGGTGAGGCAGTCAGTTCGCCGGTGAACGGGATGGGGTTGCGCATGGCCGCGCAGCCGGAGGTGCGCCCCTACCTGCGCCTCGCCGACGTGCTGGGGCAGGTGGCTTCCCAGCTCAGCGCCGGGCGCCTGCGTGGGCTTACTATCGGCTGCCACGGCGAGGTGCCGCCCGAATATGCCGAGGTGCTGCGCGTGGCGGCCCTGCGGGGCGTGCTGGCGCACCAGGGGCTCGACGGGCCCGTCAATCTCGTCAACGCGCCGACGCTGGCCAAGGAGCGCGGCCTGCGCGTGAAAGAAGAGCGCGACCCGGACGCCCCCGGTAGCTTCACGCGGCTGCTGGAGGTGGAGGCTGTCTTTGAGGACGGCGACGGCGGGGACGAGACGCGCAGCGTGGCCGGCACCCTCTTCGACGAGAGCGACCCGCGCCTGGTGCGCGTGGGCACGCACGACCTGGAACTGCGCCCCGAAGGGTCGCTCCTCTTCTACGAGAACGAAGACCGTCCCGGCATGCTCGCGGCCGTGGGTCGGATCCTCGCTGACGCGAACGTCAACATCGCCGCGCTTGCCCTCAGTCGCCCCGCCGACGGGCACGGCGGCCCGGCGCTTACGGCCATCAGCACCGACGAAGCCATCACCGGGGCGGTGCGCGACCAGGTCGCCGCCACCGAGGGGGTGGAGGGCGTGCGCGCGGTGGAGGTGGTGTAGCAACGCCTCACCGCAGGTTCCCCAGCACCAGGCCCGCCGTGACGCCGCCGAAGAGGCGCTCGGCGTTGGCGTTGCCGAAGCCGCCGAGGCTGACCCCGAGCGGCGTGTAGGGAATCGCCACGTAGACCTGCGCCTGCACGGGCACCCCCAGCGTCTGTGCGTCGTCGCCGGTGTCCTCGCTCCACGTGTACGCCATCCCGGCTCCGGCGGAGGCGTGGCCCCAGTTCGTGCTCGCCGCGCGCCCGTAGAGCAGGCCCGCGTCCATCCCGAGCATCGAGATCCCGGGATCGCCCTGAAGCAGAAACGTGCCCCGCGCCGAGAAGAGGTGCGGTCCCCGCTGGTGGTGGACGCTGCCGACGAGGCCG
>PXTS01000049.1 GCA_003022485.1 Bacteroidetes bacterium QS_8_68_28 | reverse complement strand
CGAAGACGCGGTCGAGGCGCATGGCCTCCGGCCGCTGGCAAAGCTGAACGCGAGCGCCTGGAGCGCCGGCGAGCCGTACCGCTTTCCCGAAGCTCCGCTGCCCGCCGCCGAGGACGTGGCCGACGAAGCGGGAATGACGCCGGCGGACTTCGACCTGGTGGAAAACAATGAAGCCTTCGCCGTCAACACGGTGCTGATCGAGCGCCGGCTGGGCGTAGATCGCCAGAAGCTGAACGTGCGCGGCGGGGCCATCGCGCTGGGGCACCCCATCGGGTGCAGCGGGGCACGCATCACGGTGACGCTCATTCACGCGCTCCGCGCGCACGGCGGCGAAACGGGCTTGGCGTCCATCTGCCACGGTACGGGCGGGGGCACCGCGCTGGCGCTGGAGCGGGTGTGAGCAGCAGAAGGGATCTTCTAAGCCAGTGTCGAATGCAAGCCCCCTCGAACGAGAAAGCAAGCTTACCATCTCACAGTCAGATCATGGTTACGCTACCTGTCTCTATTTCGGAAGACGCGGCACGTCGCCTCAAGGAAGGCTGGGGAGACGAACGGTTGGATCGTCACGCGCTCGAAGGCATTGTCGCACAGGCTTATCGGGAGGGAAAACTTACTATTGGAGAAGTGCGACGCGAACTCGGCCACGATTCGCGTCAGGAAACGGAAGGCTTTCTCAAGGAACGGGGAGCCTATATCGACTACACGAAAGAGGATCTCAGAAACGACAGCGAGTCCATACGCAGGATGCGAGAGCGAGAAGAATGAGAGGATCCCCTCTGCGTTTTCCGAAGGGGACTGAACGAGATGCTGGCAGTGAGCGACACCACTCCAATAAACTATCTCCTGCACATCAGAGGGGTTCACTCGCTGGCAAAGCTCTTCGATGAAGTGGGGATTCCGGGGAAAGTCGGGCGGGAACTCGTGAAGCCGGGAGGCCCGCTCACAGACATAGCCCGGATCGGTTTCCCTGAAAGAGTCGAAGGAGTCAGGCTCGTGGAAGAAAAGCTACGGTCGCCCACTGACGCCTCGGACCTGAAGCGTCTCGACGATGGAGAGCGCGAGGCTATTCTGCTCGCAGAAAAGCTGAACGTCGACATAGTGCTCATGGACGAAAGAGAAGAGCGCAACGTGGCTAAGGGGCATGGATTGCAGCCCAAAAGGCGCGCTGGGCATTCTCGACGAGGCGGGGAGAGAGGGGGTTGTTAACGTGCCAGAGATGGTTGAGGAACTGCGGAAAACGAACTTCCATGCCTCCCCAGAACTATACGAGTGGCTTCTGGCGCGCCACCGTTGAAGGGAGGACGGCTATTCGCACTGCACCGCACCGCCGGGCGCGCGTACTTCGAGTAGCGCCCCGCCGTCGCCGAGGGCGCCCTCCGCATGGCGGGCGCTCTGCTCCCCGTCGAGGCGGTCCGCGAGCGCGTCCAGTCGAAGCCGATGCGCCGAGAGACGCACGTCGGCGGCGAAGTCGTCGGGCAGGGCCAGGCGCACATCGCCACCGGGAGCGCGCAGGCGCATGGCGTGCCCGGCCTCGGGCGTGAGGTGGCAGCGCCCGCCGCAGACGCGGGCGTCGAGCGGGCCGCGCACCGCGTCCAGGCGATTGCTCCCGCCCTGCTGGGTGAGAACAAGTGCCCCCCGCACGTCCTCCACGTGCAGGCGCGCGCCGCCGCTCTCGATGGCGAGCGCCTGCTGGATCGTCGCTGCACGTACTGTCAGCGAGCCGCCGTGGACCTGTGCGCTGCATTTCGGGCCGTCGAAGTCCGCGATGGTCGTCTGGCAGCGCTGGGCCTGCACGTCGAGGCGGCCGGTGAGCCCCGTGGCGCGGACGCGCCCGCCCGCCGCTTCGAGCGTGACGGGACCGCCGAGGCCGCGCGCATCGATGGAGCCGCCGGGCGCCTGCACGTCGGCGCCGAAAGGAGAAGGTACCTGCACGCGGAGGGCCGGCGCAGGCGCGCCCGCGCGGAGCGTGCGCCAGCCGGGCGCGCCGGGGCGCGGCGGGTGCTCCGGCTCGACGTGCAACACGCCTTCGGTGTGGTGCACGCGCAGCGTTTCGGCAAAAGCGCGGGCGGCGCCGTCGTCGGTGCCCTCGGCGGTGGTGAGCGTGACCGTCGCGCGGTTCTCGTCGTCGGAGGGGGCCAGCGTGACAGCGGCGCGCGGGACGCGCAGGCGGCACCGGTCCTCTGGGCTCGTCTCGAACGTGCGCTCAAGCACGGGGGCGGCCGTCTGCGAGGGGGGAGGCGGCATGGGAAAAAGCCCTGCGGGAACGAGAGAAAGCGCGACCGGCTTCCAACATATCCGCGCGCTGGCAAAAAAGCTATTTCAGTACTGTGGTGTTGGGAGGGCTCGCCCTTCCTTCTCGGCCCTTCCCCTTCGTGAACCCGCCCGATCCTCATTCGCCGGATTTTTTCGCCCGGCCCACGCTGGAGGTCGCCGAAGCGCTGCTGGGCGACTGGCTCGTTTATGACCGCCCGGATGGGCCGCTCCTGCGCGGGCGCATCGTGGAGACCGAGGGCTACACGCAGAACGACCCGGCCTTTCACGGCTGGGGCCTTTACGACGAAGAGACGGGCACGCTCCAGGAGGAAGGGCAGGGCATCGAGCTCTTCGGCCCGCCCGGCGAGGCGTACGTCTACCTTATCTACGGCATGCACTGGCTGCTCAACGTCGTGACCGAGCCGGAGGGCACCGGCGGAGCCGTCCTCATCCGCGCCGCCCGGCCCTACCTGGCGAACCCGGCGGCGCGCGCGTTCATGGAGGAGCGCCGCGCGGCGGCCACGCGGGCCTCCGATCTCACCAACGGGCCCGGCAAGCTAACCGAAGCCTTCGGCATCACCGGCGATGAGCACCACGGCCGGATGCTCACCACGTCGCCGCTCTACCTCGCGCCCGCTGCCGCCGGCGATGAAGCGGTCGAGCACCCCGTGGCCACCTCCGCGCGCATCGGCATTACGAAGGGCACCGAACGCCCGTGGCGCTTTTTCTACGACGGTCACCCGTTCGTTTCCCCCGGCACGCCGAGCGCCCAGCGCTAAGCACCACGCGCAAACCTAACAAACGCGCGCAAACCTAACAAAGTCGTCACTCCGTGCGGGCGTGCAGTGCCGGCGCGAACAAGGGGCGGCGCGTGCGGATTTCGTGTTGTTCCCAACGGGGGTGGTCTTTCAGCCCGGCGGTTCCTTTTGTCGAACATCCTTTCCAGAACAACGTCATGGCAGACCCCGACAACGGCCCCGGCGACAGCAAGCAGAAGCAGGAGGTGCGCCTGCAAGTGGCCGGGGCCCAGAAGCAGGACGTAGGCAAGGGAGCGGCCCGCCTCTCGAAGAGCGCCTACGAGAAGCTCGGCATCAGCCCGGGCGATATCATCGAGGTGGAAGGAAAAACCACCACCGGAGCAGTGGCCATCCCGCCCTTTTCGGAAGACGAGGGGCTGCCGATCATCCGCCTCGACGGGCTGCAGCGCGCCAACGCGGGCGCCGGGCTGGGCGACCACGTGACCGTACGCGAAGCCGAGGTCAAGCCCGCCGAGAAGATCACCCTCGCGCCGGGGCAGAAAAACATGGTCATTCGCGGCTCCGCGCAGGGGTTGATTCGCACGCTCAATCGGCGCCCGCTCGTCAGCGGGGACTACATCTCCACCAGCGTCTACCGCCAGGGCAGCGGCGGGGGGTCCCCGGGCGGGCGTGGCCAGCAGATGCCCGAGGACCTCTTTCGCGCCATGTTTGGGCAGCAGCGCGCCTTCGGCCTTCGGGAAATCCGCCTGCGCGTCGTCTCGACCCAGCCGGGCGGCATCGTGCAGGTCACGCCCGATACTCAGATCGAGCTGGAGGAAGAGTACACCGAGCCGGAGGAGGCCGAGCGCCCGCCGGACGTGACCTACGACGACATCGGCGGCCTGGAAGACATGATCCCCCAGGTGCGCGAGATGATCGAGCTCCCGCTGAAGCATCCCGAGCTCTTCGACCGCCTCGGGATTGACCCGCCGAAGGGGGTTTTGCTGCACGGCCCGCCGGGGACCGGCAAGACGCTGATGGCCCGCGCCGTGGCGGCCGAGACGGACGCGCAGTTCTTCAACGTCGCGGGGCCGGAGATCATGGGCAGCCACTACGGGGAGAGCGAGGAGCGCCTGCGCGAGATCTTCGAGGAAGCCCAGGAAAACAGCCCGGCCATCGTCTTCATCGACGAAATCGACTCCATCGCCCCGAAGCGCGACCAGGTCAGCGGCGAGACGGAGCGGCGCGTCGTGGCGCAGCTCCTCTCCTTGATGGACGGCCTCGAGCCGCGCCAGAACGTGATCGTAATCGCCGCGACCAACCGCGTCAATGCCATCGACGAGGCGCTGCGGCGCCCCGGGCGCTTCGACCGCGAACTGGTCATCGGTGTGCCGGATCTGGACGGGCGGCGCGAAATCTTGGGCATCCACACGCGCGGTATGCCGCTGGCCGAAGACGTCGATCTGGAGAACATGGCGCACACGACGTACGGCTTCGTCGGAGCCGACTTGGCGGCCCTCACCCGCGAGGCGGCCATCGAGGCGCTGCGCCGCAACCTGCCAGACATCGACCTGGAGGAAGAGGAGATCCCGCAGGAGGTGCTCGACAACCTCGTCGTCACGCGCGAGGACTTCGCGGGCGCCCAGCGCCGTGCCCAGCCCTCGGCCCTGCGCGAGATCATGATTCAGGTGCCGGACGTGCGCTGGAACGACATCGGCGGGCTCGACCGCGCCAAGCAAGACCTGCGTGAAGGCATCGAGCTCCCGCTCAAAAACCCCGAGGCGTTCCGGCGCATGGGCATTCGCCCGGCGCGCGGCTTCCTGCTCTACGGCCCGCCCGGTACCGGGAAAACCCTCATGGCGAAGGCCGTAGCCCGGGAGGCGGAGGCCAACTTCATCTCTACCAAGTCCAGCGACCTTTTGTCGAAGTGGTACGGGGAGAGCGAGCAGCAGCTCGCGCGGCTCTTCCACCGCGCGCGCCAGGTGGCGCCGACGATCGTCTTCATCGACGAGATCGACTCGCTGGCCCCCCAGCGCGGCGGCGCGCTCGGGGAGCCGCAAGTCACCGAGCGCGTCGTCAACACGCTGCTGGCGGAGATGGACGGCCTCGAGGAGCTGCAGGACGTGGTCGTGATCGGGGCCACGAACCGCCCGACGCTCCTGGACCCGGCGCTCCTGCGCCCGGGGCGCTTCGACGAAGTCGTCTACGTGCCCGTGCCCGAACCGGAGGGGCGGCGCAAGATCCTCAGCATCCATACCGCCGAGATGCCGCTGGCCGAGGACGTGGACCTCGAAAGTCTCGCGGAGCGCACGCATGGCTTCACGGGGGCCGACCTGGAGAACCTCGCGCGCCGCGCGGGGCTTTTGTCGCTCCGCGAGGACCCCGACACCGAAGAGGTCGCCATGCGGTTCTTTGAGGAGTCGCTGAAAGAGACGCGCGCCTCGGTGACGAAGGAGATGGAAAAAGAGTACGAGCAGATGGCCGAGCAGCTCAAGCAGGAAAGCCCGCACGGGCGCGACGGCCTGGGCTTTCAGATCGGCAACGGCGAGACCGACGGACGTGGGCGGCGGCGCGAGCGAGAAGCGGCGCCGGCGTCGCGAGAGCGACGCGAGGAGGAATGAAAACGAAACGCTGCATTGCCGTCGCCTCGTTCATGATACACGGCAGCCGCTCTCACAAACGCGAGGAACCGCCTATGCCTGCGACGACCGAGGCCCTTTCCGACTACGAAAAAGAGCGAGGCAAACCGTTGCCCAGTTTCAATCACGGAACGATCCAAGCGCTCGTCATCGGCGAGTTGCTGAAGCACCGCGACGAGTTCAGCATCGTCAGCGAACTGTCGCTGGAGTTGCCGAGGGGGGAGGCCGGCGAAAATGGAGAACCGTTGCGCGTCACGCCCGACATTT
>PXTS01000048.1 GCA_003022485.1 Bacteroidetes bacterium QS_8_68_28 | reverse complement strand
TGCCCTCCGCAGGGCCGTTTTCCGCTTCGGTTGCGTCTGGGTCGGAGTGTATCTGTATCGCCTCGAAGCAGACGCGACCGTGCAAACGGGTACGATGACGCTGATTCGGTAGCGTCCCAAGGCTCCATTCCAGCGTATACTTTCAGAAGCGTTCTTCGCAACGAGTTGTTGCCGTGAAGCCGCCGCTTTACCTGCTCTACCTCGACGCCTACCACCAAGGCGACCCGCTCTTCCAAAAAGAACTGGCGCAGCGTTTCGCGCGCACGGCGCCGGGCGAGCCGCCGGCGCTCATCCTGCACGGCGGCGGCGAGAAGCTCGAGCGCACCCTCGAGGCCGAGGGGGTCTTTCCCGAGCGCGAGGAGGGCGTGATCGTGACCGAGACGCCGCGCCAAAAGGCCCTCGCCGAGCGAGCCGCCCGCGAGGCCAACCAGGATATCGTCGCGCTCTTCACCGAAGAGCAGGTGTCTGCCGTGGGCCTTCAGGGGGCCGACCGCGGCCTGCTGCGGGTGGACGAAAGCGGAGCTGTGGAGGCCGGCGCCCTCGGCTGGGTCGAAGACCTCATCAAGATGCGCGTGCTGCCGGTCGTCTCGGCGCTGGCGGAAGGCCCCGAGCGAATCGAGGCGGTACCGCCGGCCCGCGCGGCGCTCGCCTTCGCCGCGGAGCTGGGGGAGGCGTTCGACGTGACGCTCTGCCTGCTGAGTCAAGGCGACCTGCCCGGCGCAAAGGCGCTCGCGGCCGGCGCCCTTCCTGAGGGCGCGTTCGCAGAGCCGGGGGTGGCGCGCCGCTTCGCCGCCTCCGACGCCCCCACGCTGCTGGTGGACCTGGGCGGCCTTTTCGCCGAGAAGGGACTGCAGGGCGTGCGACTGGAGGAAGCGTAGCGGCGTTCGAGGCGGGCGGTCTTCCCCGAAGCGAGCGCGGAAGAACGGCTGCCGGCCCGGTGGAACCCGCGTCCAGCGCGCCGTGAAAAGGTGAAAAAGCCTTTCAAGCGCTTGACAGCGGAGCGGGGGCGCATTATGTTCTACCGCTGTACCGGGCGGATCCCCGCTCTCTTTTTTCGCTCTTCCCCCTACCCAAGCCCACGGAGGTCCCCATGAACGGACACGACGAAGAAAAGCGCTACAACGAACTGCTCGACCTCGTCACCGGCGAGGACAGCAGCGAAAACAACATGCAGGATGACCTGAAGAAGTTCTACGGCAAAGGCAACAAGGCGGCCGGCACCCGAGCGCGGAAAGGGCTCCAGAAGCTCAAGAAGCTCGCACAGGAGATTCGCATGGAGATCCAGGACATCAAAAACAACGAGATGTAAGCCGCTGCGCCTGCGCAGACGAACGGTGCAAAAAAGGCCGTGCCGCTAACCCCGGCCCGGTCTTTTTTGCGTTCCGCTTTATTCAGATAGGGTTTTATTCAGATAGGGTCGAAGGTCAATGAGGCGTTGCTTTATCAAGTCGGGCCGGGCGGCCGCGCTTGCGCTGCTGGGGCTGCTGCTGGCGGAGGGAGGGGCGCAGGCGCAAGACGAAGCCCGCCCCGACACCCTCGGCGTCTGGGACATGGCGCTCACCTCGAAGCTGAGCACCACGCAGGCGGCCTACTCCAACTGGACGGAAGGCGGCATCAACACGCTGGCGTTCAGCGCTGGCTTGAGCGGCAAGGCGCACCGCCGCACCACTCGCTGGGAGCAGACCTACGACCTGCGCCTGGCGCTCGGCTTCATCCGGCAGGACATCTTCCGCAAGGCCGACGACCTCATCGAGCTCGCGGCGGCGCTTCAGTACGAGGGCGACGGCTTCTTTGCGACGTTCAACCCGACCGTCGCCGCCGACGCGCGCACGCAGTTTGCCGCCGGCTTCAACTACGATGAGAGGCCGGATGAGCTTCAACGCGAAGACGCGCCCGACCCGAATCCGCCGGTGAAGGTGTCGGCCTTTATGAGTCCCGGCACGTTCACCCAGACGGTGGGGCTCACCTACGACCCGCGCCCGTGGCTGACCCAGCGCTTCGGGCCCTCGGCAAAGGAAACCGTCGTGACCATCGAGCGCCTGCGCCCGATCTACGGTCTGGCTCCGGGCGCCCCGGTGCGCTTCGAGGCGGGCCTCGCCTCCACGACCAAGCTGGACCGCGAGGTCTTCGAGAACGTGCGCCTCAAGTCCACGCTGGGCCTTTTCAGTGCGCTTGCGGGGGGAGGAAGCGCGACGCCCGACGTGAGGTTCGAGAACATCGTCACGATGCAGGTGAACGAGTGGCTGGGGGTGGACTTTGAGTTCACCGCCCTCTACGACCAGGAGATCAGCGACGCGGCGCAGGTCAAGGAAGTGCTCTCGGTGGGCGTGACGTACGTCTTTATTTAAGACATTGAAGACGGTGGACCGCGGGCGGTGGACCCTGGGTAGAAGCGGGCGAAATGCTCGTTCGAAGCGACCCCTGCCGTCCGTCGTCCGCCGCACCGCGAGGGTATGACCTTCGGCCCTCTGTCGCCCCCGATAGCCGCGCTGCGCTCCTTCACCGCGCGTCACCGCAAGGCGCTGGGGGCGTACGTCCTGCTGGGGCTGGCGCTCGCGCCGGTGCCGCTGCTGGGCCGGGTGCACGTGGAGGCGTCGGCGGTGGTGGCGGTCGTGTCGTTTTTCGCGAGCGGAACGGCGGCGCTTGCGTCGTTTCGGGGGAAGGGGGAAGCCGCCCGGTCATTCAGCCGCGTTCTGGCGGCCCAGGAGGCGCTTCTGCTGGTGCCGCTCGCGCTCCTGACAGCCACGGTGGCGTGGCGGCCCCAGTGCGACTACGTGCGCGGCCTCCTGCTCTTTCTGGTCATGCCGCCGGTGACGGTCGCCTTTGCCGTGAGCGGGGCCTATGCGCTGGCCGGCTGGGGCGTCCGCCACGCGCGAGCGGGGCTGGTGCTCGGCGGGTTGGCCATCGGGATCGGCGGGCCGCTCTGGGACCTGGGCCTACACCCGCAATTTTACACGTACAACCATCTTTTTGGCGGCGTCCTGGGGCCGATCTACGACCGCGAGCTGGCGTTACGGCCCGGCTTTTTCGCCTTCCGTGCGCTCACGCTGCTCTGGGCGGGCCTACTGGGACTGGTGGGGCGCTGGGGCGAGGCGCGAGCAGCGAAGCGCCGGCGTGGAGAAACCGTCCCCCATCCCCCCGCTCCCATCTACCCGGTGGCGGCGGCCGTTGTCGCGCTCGTCATCGGGGCGGCCTACGCCAACGCGGCGCGGCTGGGATTCAACACGCCGGCGGGGGTCATCCAGGAGGCGCTGGGGGGGCACCTTCGCACGGCGCACTTCGATCTCTACTACGACCCAGGCGCGATGTCGGCGGAAAAGGCCCGGCGCCTCGCCGAGGATCAGGAGTGGCACTACCACCGCCTGCGCGAGCGTCTCGGCGTAGTCCCTGAGGAGCGCATCGCCAGCTACCTCTATCCCGATGAAGAGACGAAAGCGCGGCTGACCGGGGCGCGCGAAACGAGCGTGTCGCCGGTGTGGCTGGATCGCCCGCAGATGCACCTCCTGCAAGACGCCTACGCGCGCAGCTTCGGCCACGAACTGGTGCACGTCTTTTCACGCGCGTTCGGGATGCCTGTGCTGAACGCCTCGCGCGCAGTGGGGCTGGTCGAGGGGCTGGCCGTGGCCTTCGAGCCCCCGAAGGGGCGTCCCGCGCCCGCCGATCAGGTCTCGGCGGCGGCGCTGACGGAGGCAGACGACCAGACGGAGGCCTCGCCGGCAGAGAGCGTGGCCGCGCGCCTTTCGCTGGGGGGCTTCTGGACGGGGCGCGGAGCGGTGAGCTACACCACGATGGGCGCGTTCGTGCGTTTCCTCGCGCGGCGCTACGGCATCGAGAAGTTGCGCGCCGTCTACGCTTGGGCCGCCTTCGAGGAGGTGTACGGGAAATCCGCGCGCGCCCTCGCCGAGGAGTGGGAAACGGCACTGATGAACCGCCGCCGCGTGGCGCTCTCGGCAGGGGCGCTGGCAGCGGCGCGTTTCTCGCGGCCCTCGCTCTTCGAGGAAGAATGCCCGCACCACGTCCCGCCGCACGTGCGCGCCGACCGGCGGGGGCGTGAGGCCCTGGCTGGCGGCGACACGACGGCGGCGCGGGCGGCCTTCCGCGAGGCGCTGGCGGAACAGCCGGCCTTCAAGGCGGTGCGGGTGCGGCTCGCCCGCCTGCGGCTGGGGCATTCTTCGGACGAGGACGCAGCGCGAACGCCACGCGAGCGGGCGGGGCGGGCGCTCCGTCTCCTCCGTGCCGCGCCGGGTGACAGCGCGCACAGCCCCGCTTTCCGCATCACCCAGGCGGACGCGCTGGCGATGCGCGGGCGGGCCGAGGCGGCGCGTCGCCATTACGACCGGGCGCGGATGCGGCTGCTGCCGTACCGCCACGCCGCGCGATCGCGCCTGTACCTGCGCCGCGCCCTGGCAGACCGCCCCCGCCTGATTGCCGCCCTGGCGGGAGCAGGCCCTCCACCGGCAAAGGCGCGCCGCCTGCGCCGGCAGGCCGGCGAGGGCCTCCCGCCGGCCGCTGCCGTGCTGGAGGCGGGGCTGTGGGCCGAGAGCGGGCGCTACAAGCGTGCCCTTCGCGGGCTCCGGCGCGCGGGCGCGCTGGGCGCATCGCGCGGATCGCCCGGCGCGGGCGGAGCGTCGGGCCCGCCGGGCGGCCCAGGCATACCGCGCCTTCGGCGACCGCGACGAAGCGGCGCGCTGGGAAACCTTCGCTGCCAAGATGCGGTGGGCTGCCCGAGCAGCTGCGTCCGGGAGTAGCCGCTGAGACGTTGAGTAGCCGCTGAGACGTTGAGTAGCCGCTGAAACGTTGCTGCTGAGGAGCAGCCTTCGTACTTTTCGAATCAATGAGCAGCAAAGCCGCCGCACCGCCGACGAAGAAGCGCCTGTTCCGCCTGTGGCGGGCGCCGGTCGCATGGCTGCTGGGGGCGGCGCTTGCCGGGGGGCTGGCCTCGTGCGTGACGACGCAAGAGGGGCCGCAGGCGTCGGCGGAGGAAACCGCGCCCCGGGAAACGTCTGGCTCGGCGCTGGCCGCAGCCGACTCGAGCGTGCGCGCCGTCCAGCTCTACGCGGGCGAAGACGAGCGCCGCCTGCCCGTCCTCGCGCTTGGGACGGGCGAGCGTCTGACCCTCGAGTTCGACCTGATGGCCCAGCAGGGGCGCCCGCTCTCGGTCTACTTCTACCACGCGGGGCGCACCTGGAAGCGCGACCCGGCCCCCGCGCGCTTTCTCGACGGCTTCCGCTCCGACGACCTCCTCGACTACACCTCAGCGCGGGCGCGCGGCGTGCCGTATGTGCACTACACCTACCGCTTTCCCGAGGAGGGCGACGTGGGCTTTGAGGCCAGTGGCAACTATATCCTGCGCGTCACCGAGCAGGGGCGCGAAGACGACGTGCTCTTCGAGCGTCCGTTCTTCGTCACCGAGGAAGCCGGCGCGATGGAGCTGCATCTCGACGAGCTGCGCCGGGGTACCCAGCCGGGGCTGGCCGTCCGCCCGACGGTGCGCTACCGCATTCCTGCCGAGCTGGGACGCAGCTCCTTCAACTTCGCGGCCTGCTTCGTGCCGGACGAGCGCCTGCGCCGGGGGCGGTGCGTGGAACGCCCCGAGAGCAGTGGCCCGCGGCGCAAGCTGACGTTCGAGCTGCCCTACCGCGAGAGCTTTGCCCCCGGTACCGAGAGCTTCTTTCTGGATCTCTCGCGGCTTAGCCCGGGCGGGGGAATCGCCGGCGTGAACCGCGACCGTACGCCCTATCGCGTGCGCCTGGAGACCGACCACGCCGACTTTGCCGAGGCAGGCCGCCCGCCGCTCGTCGGGGGGCAGCCGGTGGTGCGCGGGGCCGGCATCGCCGCCGCCGAGCCGGCCCTCAGCGCCGAGTACGCCTCGGTGCGCTTTCGCTTTGTCCCGCCGGGGGGGCGCAAGCTGCGCGGGCCGGTCGTGCTGGCCGGCAGTGTTCACGAAGGTCCCCTCGAAGACGCCCCCCGCCTGGGGTGGAACTCCGCCGAGGGGTACTACGAAGGGCGCGTCTTGCTCAAGCAGGGCCTCTACGAGTACCACTACGCCTCCCCCGACCCGGCCCTGCGCCGCACGCTCTCGCAGAGCCGCCCGCCGGCGCGACGCCGCTACGCGGCCTTCGTCTACTACCGCGACGCCGCGCTCGGCTCCGACCGGCTCCTCCGGGTGCGCCGGTCGCAGGCAGAGTGAGGGGCAGGCCGAAGCACGCTTCCCGAAGACACGGAGCGCCCCATCGGCATGAGAGATGCACAGGGCCGACGTGAAACGGCGCGCGGGTGCGATGAAACGGTTCCCCAAGTTTGCACGAAACGCCTGTTTGTATTACCTTTTAATCGTATTAATCATATCAAATCATATCGAACTGTCGCTTCGCTCGCTTCCCCTGCTCGATCCTCCATGCCCCCCGTGAAGTTTCTTCGCGCGCTCCCCGCGCTTCTGGTCGTCGTGCTCTTGGCTGCCGCCGGGTGCGCCGGCATGAACCAGGCCGCCCAGCAACAATCCTCGCAGCAACAGCAGCAAGCCGGCGACGACGACCTCAAGCCGTTCAGCGAAGTCGTTCCCGAAAGCGCCGAGCGCGACTCGGGGCTTTTCATCACGCACCGCACCGACGAGGAGCTCTTCTACCAAATCCCCGACACGATGCTGGGGGAAGAGATGCTGATGGTCACGCGCATTGCGAAGACGGCTGAGGACATCGGCTACGGCGGGGAGAAATCCGGCACGCGCGAGGTGCGCTGGCAAAAGAAAGGCGACCAGGTGCTCCTGCGCGTCATCAGCTACCAGAACCGCGCCGAGGACAGGCAGCCCATCAGCCAGGCGGTGCAAAACTCTTCCTTCGAGCCGATCATCGCCTCCTTTGATATTAAGTCCAAGGGCGAAAACGGTAGCGGCGTCGTCATCGACGCGACGAGGCTTTACGAGAGCGACATCCCGGCGCTGGGTCTTTCGCAGGAGCGCCGCGAGGCCTATCAGGTGCGCCGCCTCGACGGCGAGCGCACGTTCATCGAGTCGGTCAAGAGCTTTCCCAAAAACGTCGAGGTGCGCAACGTCCTGACTTACCAGGCGCAGAACCCGCCCTCCCAGAGTTCGACGGGCACGATCTCGCTGCAGATGGCCCACTCGATGGTGCAGCTCCCGGAAGACCGGATGAAGCCGCGCATCTGCGACGAGCGCGTCGGCTACTTCGGGGTGGAATTCGTCGACTACGGCTCCGACGCCGACCAGGCGCAGGAGCGGTGCTACATCGAGCGCTACCGGCTCGTGCCCTCGGACATGCAGGCGTACAAAAACGGCGAGCTCGTCGAGCCGAAGGACCCCATCGTCTATTACGTGGACCGCGCCACCCCCGAGCGCTACCGCGAAGCGATTATGCAGGGCGTGGAGGACTGGAACCAGGCCTTCCGCGAGGCGGGCTTCAAGAACGCCATTGAGGCGAAGATGGCCCCGACCGAAGAGGAAAATCCCGACTTCAGCCCCGAGGACGTGCGCTACTCGGTGATTCGCTACTTTGCCAGCGAGACGCAGAACGCCTACGGGCCGAACGTGAACGACCCGCGCACCGGCGAAATCCTCGAAGCGGACATCGGCTGGTACCACAACGTCTCGAAGCTGCTTCGCAACTGGTACTTCGTGCAGACGGCCGCGGCCAATCCCGCCGCACAGACGACGGAGTTCAAGCAAGAGGTGCAGAACCAGCTCGTGCGCTTCGTGGCCGCTCACGAGGTGGGTCACACGCTGGGCCTCCCGCACAACTGGGGCTCCTCGGCGGCTTACTCCGTTGAGCAGCTCCGCGACCCGGAGTTTACCTCCACCCACGGCACCGCCCCCTCGATCATGGACTACGCGCGCTTCAACTACGTTGCGCAGCCGGGGGACGGGGTCGAGAACTTTACCCCGAAGATCGGCGAGTACGACGAGTGGACCATCAAATGGGGCTACGCTTACCTGCCGCAGTACAAAACTGCGCAGGGCGCGGAGGCCGTCCTCGACGAGTGGATCCGCGAAAAGGCCGGCGACCCGACGTACTTCTACGGCGCGGCCGGCCCGCAGATCGACCCGCGCGCCCAGCGGGAGGACCTGACCGGCCAGCCGATGCGCGCCAGCGAGCTGGGCCTGGAAAACCTCAAGCGCATTACCAGCAACCTCACCGACTACACCTACGAGAGCGGCGAGAACTACGACACGCTCGACGAGCTCTACGGTGAGATCGTGGAGCAGTGGGACCTCTACATCGGCCATGTGGCGCGCAACATCGGCGGCGTCTACGAGACCGACAAGACCTTCAACCAGGAGGGGGCCGTCTACGAGATCGTCCCGCGCGAGAAGCAGAGGCGCGCCATGCAGTTTATGCAAGAGCGCGTCTTTACCCGCCCCGACTGGCTCTTGAACCGCGACGTGCTGCGCCGCATCGAGGGCCGGGGCGCGCTCAACCGCGTGCGCAGCCTCCAGTCCGGCGCGCTGGAGATCGTGCTCGACCCGCAGCGCCTGGCTCGCATGATCGAGGCGGAGATGATGGCCGAGCAGGGCGCGCATATCGAAAACGAGCCCTACGCCCCGGCGGCGATGCTCGAAGACCTGCGTGCGGGCCTGTGGAGCGAGATCGACGGCGGCCGGCCGATCAACACCTTCCGCCGCAACCTCCAGCGCACCTACCTCAGCCAGATGGACCAGCTGATGAACGAGGAGCCGGAGGCGCCCCCGCAGCAGTACTGGGACTACCTCGGCTACACGCCCGTCAACATCAGCGAGTCGGACATCCGCCCGTATGTGCGCGGGGAGCTGCAGGCGTTGCGCGCGGAGATCCAGCAGGCGATGCCTCGGGTCGAAGACCGCACCACGCGCCTGCACCTCGATGACGCGCTGGCCCGCATCGACGACATCCTCACGCCCCAAGACGAGATGCAGACCGCCTCGGCGGAGTGAGGGGCAGTACCACATACCAACTGCGACTGTGTAAGGGCACGATCATCGCGCCGCCCCCGCCGCTGTATGGTGTCTCCGTCTCGTCCCGATTCCCCCATGCTCCCTGACTTCGGCCCGCCGCCGAAAGCCCCGCCCTTTCGCTCCTCCGCCGAGGTGTGCGACGCGCTGCGTGAGGCGTGTGAGGGCAGCGAGGCGGCCACGTTCCACGCGCTGGGGGAGAGCGAAGAAGGCCGTCCCGTCGCTGGGGCCGTACTGGGAGACGGCCCCTGGGCCGTGAGTCTCATCGCCGGCAACCACGCCGACGAACCGGTCGGCCCGCTCACGCTGCGCCGGATGGTGCGCGATGCCGCGCGCCGGCCCGGGGCGTGGCAGACGCTCTTCGAGCAGTTCCGCTTCGTCGTCGTCCCGCACACCAACCCCGACGGGGAAGCCCGAAACCGCGCGTGGATGCGCGACTGGCCCGACCCGGCGAGCTACCTGCGCCACCGTGCGCGCGCGAAGCCGGGGCGCGACCTGGAGTTCGGCTTCCCCGAAATGCGGAAAGAAAACCGTCTCGTGTCGGAATTTCTGAAAGAGCAGGCCCCGCCCGAGGGCTACGTGCTCCACGCCAGCCTGCACGGGATGGGCATGGCCGAGGGCGCGCAGCTCCTGATCGAGCGGCGCTGGGGCTTTCGCACCGAGGCGCTCCGCGAGGGATTCCGCGAGGCTGCCCGCGCCGAGGGGCTGGGGCTGCACGACCACAACCGCCTCGGCGAGAAGGGCTTCTTCTACCTCGGCCCCGGCTTCAACACCACCCCCGAGGGAGCGGCGATGCGCACCTTCTTCCGCGCGCAAGGCGACGAGGAAACGGCCGCACGCTTCCACGACAGCTCGATGGAGTTCGTGCGTTCCCTCAGCCGGGACGGCGGCTTCGATCCGCTCTGCCTCGTCACCGAACTGCCGCTTTTTACCGTCGAGCCGGCAGACGATGCGCCGCCGGGCGTTCCCAAAAACTACCTCGCTCTGCGGGCGGAACGGCCCGAATTGGTGCTGCGCCTGGAGCGGGGCGAGCCGGTCGCCGAGCGGCTCGATGCCTACGGCGTGCGCCCGGTGCCCGTCGAGGGAGCCGTGCGCCTTCAGCGGTGCGCTCTCGAACTGGGACTCGGCACCGTGTCCGCGCGTTGGCTGGAGGCGCGTCCGTCCACCGGCGGGGAGGAGGCGGCAAAGGCGGGCACCGGGGCCTCCTCGTCGTGAGGAGCCGTCCAGGGCAGGCGTATGCGAAAGGTGGCCCCTTCGCCGGGGGCGGATTCGACGGTGAGCCTTCCGCCCATCGCTTCCGTCAGCGCTCGGCTGATCCAGAGGCCCAGCCCGGAGTCCTGTTCGTCGCCGGTGGTGTGCTCGTCGAGCGTCTGGAACGGTTCGAAGATCCGGTCCTGCTCGTTTTCGGGAAGGCCGGGACCGGGCCCGCGCGTCAGCCCCCGCCGAAGAGCAGCCGCACCGACCGCGCCGAAGTAGACGGCGATCACGTAAAACGTCGTCTCGGTCGAGCCGAACATCGTGGCGGCCATTTTCACGAAGATCGAGTCCTCGCCGTACTGCTGAATCATGCTCTCGACCACTCCGACCGATCCGCTCCCGGTAAGCGGGCGGATGATGGCCATCGGCAAGACCTCTGCCGGCACGCCGATCGCTCCGAGCACCGGGTCGAGAAAGCCGATCAGGAAGTCCATCGCGCCGCTCTGCTCGAACATCTCGATGGCAAAGAGAATCGCCACGACGTACGGGATGATGAGCACGGCGATTTCGAAGCCCTCTTTGGCCCCGTCCACGAACACCTCGTAGACGGGCACGCCTTTGATGAGGCCGTACACCGGGAAGCCCACCACCAGAAGCGGGATCACGAAGTGCGAGAGGGCCGTGACGACGCTGCGGATCGATTCGGTCATAGCCTTCGGCAGGTTGTAGGGAAGCAGGGGGGTAAGTTTGTAAGTGTGTATGGGGACGCGGGCGGCCCGAGATCACCTACCCGCCCACGCACTCACACACACTCACTCGTCTTCTTCGTTGGGGGACCCGTCCGACTCCTCGGAGCCGGCCTCCAGCGGGCGGCCCTGGCTGTCGCGCATCACGTCGCCGGCTTGGCGGACCGGGCTGGAGGAGCGGAACCAGCCGGTGCGCGCCAGGAAGTAGGCCGCCGTCGCCCCCACGATCGTCGAGCAGAGCGTCGCCAGTGTGATCGAGAAGATGAGCTGGTTGATTTGCAGGCCCATGATGGCCACCAGCAGCACCGGCGGCACCAGTTGCACGCTGCTGGTGTTGAGCGCCAGGAGC
>PXTS01000047.1 GCA_003022485.1 Bacteroidetes bacterium QS_8_68_28 | reverse complement strand
GCGGCAGGGGTAAGCGCTGAAAGCATCTAAGCACGAAACCCCCCGCAAGATCAGGTTTCCCCCATGAGTCGTTCCAGATGAGGACGTGGATAGGCAACAAGTGTACGCACCGCAACGTGTTTAGCTGAGTTGTACTAATTACTCATACGGCTTAAGTGCGCTTATCATGGTGCGCATGCTGCTTCTCATGAGCAGCGCTTGTTCAAACGGAGGTTTTGCCTTTTCAAACGGAGGTTTTGCCTTCGCAGGTGACGATGTGGCCCCTGTGGCCACACGTTGCGGAAACGATTCGTCATGTCACTTTTTGAGACCGGCTGCCTACTGGGCACTGCCGGCAACGCCATTTTCTGGTGGCTATAGCGCAAGGGCCACACCTCTTCCCATTCCGAACAGAGCAGTTAAGCCTTGCAGCGCTGATGGTACTGTCACTACGACGGGAGAGTAGGTCGCCGCCAGAGCTTTACGCGGAAAGCCCCGCTTCCTTCTCGGGAGGCGGGGCCTTTCTTCGTCTGGGCGTGTCGATGGGAGAACGCACTCTCCCCCGGCGCGAATACGTCTCGCTCTGAAAAAGCCGCCGTCCGCCGTTTACGGTCCGCCCCCAGCCGCGCCGCTCGGCCGTCGGCGGGAGGCCATCGGAGGGAGGCCGTCGGCGGGACGAAGGCCCATGTCCACGCGCGGCACGCCCGCCATGAAGTTCGTCTGCCAGGCGCGCGCCTTCTTCCAAGAGCGTCCAGGCAGTGGCCGCTGCCAATATCGCCGGCGGCGCCAGTCCGAGCGCCGTGCGGTCTGCTATGCCCGAGGTCCATGTTCCAGAAAAACGTCGGAGACGAGAGACGCAATCGGGCACAGACGCGGTTTCCTTTACGGCCGGATTTCGAAGACCGCGCGCACGCTGCTGAGGAACTGCTCCTCTTCATCGGCCATCTCGTCGTCGGCGGTGGCAACGGCGCGGCTGGCCTGGTAGGCGAGCCCGCGCATGCGGTCGGTGCCGAGGCGCTCATTTACGTCCTCCAGCAAGGCGCGCCGGCGCTCGTCGTCGTCGAGGGTTTCGCGCACCTTGGCGATGGAGGCATTCACGTACTGCGCCAGCGGGAGCGAGGTGTCCCCGTCGATCTCTTCGGCCACGCGCTCGATGGCGTCGTTCTCGGCGGTGTCGATGAAGCGGTCGGCGTACATGGTCATCACCAGCAGGTCGATCACCGCCTCGCGCTCTTCTTGGGAGGCGCCGGCCTCGCGGGTACGCTTAAGTTGGCTTTTGAGCGTGTCGGTCAGTTCCATGCCGGGCGGGGGGCATTGCGAAAAAACAGCGCTTGGCCCAACGCTGGCGGCGGGCGGCAGGTTTGGAGGCCGCCCGCCGGCGTTACGGTTCGGTGTCGAAAGGCGGCGTTGCGACTGGCGGCCCGCATTGCGACTGGCGGCCCGCGTTGCGACCTTGAAGGACGACAGATGGCGGACGGCAGGCGCTTTTCTCGCCAGGGTCAATGCCCGACAGCTGTAGAAACTTTCAACCTCCGACCAAACGATGCCGCAAACGGTCACGCGCTCCCCTGACGTTACGCTTGGTCTTGCCAAAGAACATGGGCTGACCGAGGGCGAGTTTTCCGAAATCGAGGCGCGCCTCGGCCGCACGCCGACCTTCACCGAGCTGGGCATTTACGCGGTGATGTGGAGCGAGCACTGCTCCTACAAAAACTCCATCGCGGTGATAAAAAATCTGCCGCAGGAAGGCAAGGCAATTCTGGCGGGCGCGGGCGAGGAAAACGCGGGCCTGGTGGACATCGGCGACGGGCAGGCGGTGGCCTTCAAGATCGAGAGCCACAACCACCCCTCGGCCGTGGAGCCGCACGAGGGCGCGGCGACCGGCGTGGGCGGCATCCACCGCGACATCTTCACGATGGGGGCGCGCCCCATCGCCGCGCTCGACTCGCTGCGCTTCGGTGAGCTCGAAGGAAGCCCGCGCGTGCACTACCTCTTCGACGGGGTCGTGCGCGGGATTGCCGACTACGGCAACTGCTTCGGCGTGCCCACCGTGGCCGGCGAGGTCGTCTTCTCGAGCGCCTACGAAGGCAACCCGCTTGTCAACGCCATGAGCGTGGGCGTGGCCGATGCGGATCGGACGGCCAGCGCGATTGCGCAAGACCCCGGCAGCAACGTCTTCATCGTAGGCGCCGACACGGGGCGCGACGGCATCCACGGGGCCACCTTCGCCAGCGAGGAGATTTCCGAAGAGAGCGACCAAAAGCGCCCCAGCGTGCAGGTTGGCGACCCCTTCACCGAAAAGCTGCTGCTGGAGGCGACGCTCGAAGCCGTCGAGGCGGAGGTGGCGCACGGTATCCAGGACATGGGCGCGGCGGGGATTACCTGCTCCTCCAGCGAGATGAGCGCCGCCGGGGGCGTGGGCATGAAGCTCTTCGCAGAAAAGGTGCCCACGCGCGAGACGGGCATGACCCCCTACGAGATCATGCTTTCGGAGAGTCAGGAGCGCATGCTCATCGTCTGCAAAAAAGGGCGCGAGGATGAACTGAAGGCCATCTACGAGAAGTGGGACTTACACGCCGTGCCCATTGGCGAGGTGACGGAGACCGGGCGGCTGGAAGTGACCTTCGAGGGCGAAACGGTTGCCGACCTCCCGGCGGGCCACCTCGTGCTGGGGGAGGGCGCGCCCGTCTACCACCGCGAAAGCCGGCGCCCCGCCTACCTCGACGAGACGCAGTCGTTTGACCGTTCCATGCACGACGACCTCGCGCCGTCCGAGGCCGAAGACGCCCTCACCGACCTGCTGGCCGCGCCGACGGTCGCCTCGAAGCGCTGGGTCTACGAGCAGTATGACACGATGGTGCGCACCGGTACGGTGCAAGGTCCCGGCCCGACCGACGCGGCCGTGATTCGCCTGAAAGGCACGGGCGAGGGCGAAAAAAGCGACCGGGGGCTCGCTGTCAAGACCGATGGGAACGGGCGCTACGTGTATCTTAATCCGCGCCGGGGCGGACAGATCGCCGTCGCCGAGGCGGCGCGCAACGTGGCCTGCGCGGGTGGCGAGCCGCTGGCGGTGACGAACTGTCTGAACTTCGGCAATCCGTACAAGCCGGAGGTCTACTGGACCTTCGAGGAGGCAGTCGGCGGGATTGGCGACGCCTGTCGGGTCCTGGAGACGCCCGTCACCGGCGGCAACGTCTCGTTTTACAACGAGCACCCGGAGGGCGCCGTCTACCCCACGCCGGTGATCGGGATGCTCGGGCTCGTCGAGGACGTCCGGCAGCACACCACGACCGCCGCGTTCGAGCAGGCCGGCGACGTGGTCTTCCTGCTCACGCCCGAAGACGGGCGGCACGCGCGGGCCCTCGGCGGCTCGGAATACCTGGCGCGTCGCCACGGCAAGACCACCGGCGACGCCCCGCCCCTCGACTTGGGCGACGAACGCGCTGTCCAGCAGGCCATCCTCGCACTCATTCGCGGCGGCTACGCCAAAAGCGCGCACGACCTTTCGGACGGCGGCCTGGCCGTGGCGCTGGCGGAGAGTGTGATCTTCTCCTCGGGCGGGCTCGGTGCGGCGGTCGAGCTTTTCCCCGAAAGCGACCGGCAGCCGAGTGGCGGTGGTGCGGGCAACTCGGCGCCCCATCGCCTCGACGCGCTCCTCTTCGGCGAGGCGCAGTCGCGCATTCTTTTCAGCACCCGCCGCAGCGACGCCGAGATGGTGGGCGACGTGCTGGTGGGGCGCGGCGCACGGGCGCAGGCCGTCGGGGAGGTGACCGAAGGCGGCGGGTTGCGCCTGGACGTGGACGGGGAGCGTGTGCTGGACGTGGCCCGCGACGCGCTGGCCGCGCCCTACGAGGAGGCGATTCCGCAGGCGATGGGCTGAAGGTTTCGGGAACGGTGGAAGGGCGCTTTTGCTCCTCCAGTGGTCATCGCGGCAACATGCTATGCTTGAGAGCCTTTTGCAACGCCCAAATGCGAATCAGGAGCCGAAAAACCACGCCGCCGCGGGCGGTTTGAAAGGTGCTTCAGGCGCCTTCTTTTAAAACTCTCCTACAGCGAATGGGCTGCCGATGTACACTCGTTCGCATCTACCGGAGCCAGTACACCTCCTCGGGCTACCAAGATGTTTCGAGAAATTCGCCGCCCGAGAACTGCTGTGGACTTTCCTTCAAAACGGCACGGCCGCCTGCACGCGGTAGTACGCGCGGTAGTCCGTGCCCCGCTCGTCGTAGGTGCCGAGCCGATCCGCCGGCTGCGCCACGCCCAGCGCGTGGCCAACGCGCAGCGCCCCGCCAGCCAGGATGACTTCGTTTTTGAGCTCCGCGCCCAGCCCCAGGCGCCGGGCCGTGGGCGTCGCGCCGTTCCACACGAGGCCGCCGTCGGCGAAGAGGGCGGCGCTGGTGGCCCCGAGGCGTGCGAGGCCCAGCACCTCCGTCTGAAGCCCCGAGGCGACGGGCACGCGGTACTCGGCGGTGCCGAAGGCCACGCGATTGCCCAGGGCGTAGGAGCGGTAGCCGCGCACGCGCTCGTTCTCGGGCACATTGAGGTAGAAAAACGGCGGGAGGCGGAAGTCCTCGGTGTCGGTGCGGCGCAGGCCCAGGACGTTCTGCGCCAGCGGGTCGCCGGTCTGCGCCTGGGCGTGGCCGTAGAGGTAGAGCCGGTGCCGCCCGAAGAGGCCCGGAAGCAGCTGAAAGGCCGCCGCGCCGAGGCGCAAAAACTGGCTTTCGGTGCCCAGCACCGCCGGCGCGCCGCTGAGCTGGAGGCGCCAGCCGTGCCCGTCGAGCGGGTGCACGAGGTTGCGCGCGTAGGGAGGCAGCCGCTTGCGCTCCAACGCCAGCTCGAAGCGCAGTTCCTGGCCCTCCTCTGGGGGGGGCAGCCCCGTGCCCGCCAGATCGAGATCGCCGGTATCGCGCGGGCGATAATCGGCCAGTTCGATTTCCGTTTCCAACTCCGTCTCGGTATAGGGGCGCGGCCACGTGTCCACCGGCCAGTCGGCCTCGAACTGGAGCGCGGAGGTGGTTTCCTCGAAGGAGCTGCCGGAGCGCCCGTAGCCCTGCGGCTCGCGGGGCAGGCGTTTGGCGGTGAGCGAAAGCGCAGGACGAAGTTGATTATTGCGGTACTCGCCGTAGAAGAAGCTCTCGGCGGGGTCATCGACCGCCAGCCCGCCGCCCCCGAAGAAGGCGTGTGTGCCCAACGGCTCGTACCAGACGGAGCCGGCCGCCAGCCCGTAGCCGCGCGAGCCCGCGTAGTACGGAAATCCCCCTGAGATGACGTGCGTCAGGTTGTCCCGGGCGGAGTACGCGCGCCGCGACTCGACCAGCGAAGCGTCCACTGCGATGCGCGTGGGTATTTGCTGGGGCGGGCGTGCGGTGGTCCACTGCGAAAAGCCGGGCGGGGCGCTCGCATTGCCGGTGTCAGGGGTCGCGTGTGTGGCATCCAGCAGCAGCGCGCGGTCGCGGGCTTTGCCCTCGGCGGTGACGGCGGCGAGCCGCCCGCGCGGGTGTGTCGAATCCGGCGCGAGCCAGCCGTAGGCGGTGGCCCCTTCGGCGAGGTTCGTCACGCGCCGGTGGTCGCCGTCGGTGAGGTCGTAGATGAAAATGTTCGGCACGTCGTCGCGGAAGATCGTGTAGGCGAGCCGGTCGCCGTCCGGCGAGAAGACGGGCACGCGGTGGTCTTCGCCCGGCGCCCCCCGGAGAGTACGTTCCCCGCGAGGGGATGACCTGTCGGCCTCTCCCTTCGATCGGGGCGTGGTGATGGAAGTGACGCGCTCGCTGCCCACGTCCAGCAGGGCAATGTCGCGCACGCCGGCGTCGGTGAAACGCGCGAAGGCCAGCGTGTCGCTGACGCCGGGTCCGCCGGTAGGACGCCAGGTGAGCGCGCTGATCTGCACGTCGCCGGTGAAGGCGGTAAGCCGGCGCTCTTCGCCGGTGCGCCGGTTCAGCAGGAAAAGATTAGCCGCCGGGCCCTTCGCTCCCACGAAGGCGACCTGGTCGGGGCGCCCGGGGCGGGGCGCCGGCGCGGCGGCGCGGCGGCTGTGGGTGAGCCGCTCGGCGTCGCCGACGTCGCCGCCGGCATTTGTTGCGAACAGGTCGTTCACGAGCGCGCCGTGTTCCCCGCGCGTGGTGCGGGCGAAAAAGAGCGAGTCGCCGTCGCGGCTCCAGCTCACCGGTGCCTTGATCGCCCCTTCGGCGACGGGTTTGGCCTCCCCCGTTTCTCGGTCCAGCACGTAGAGGCGGCGCAGCGGGCGCGTCGGCGAGATCACCGAGAGCACGGCCACGCGCCCCGAGTCCGCCGCTGACGTGCTGGCCCCTCCCCGGGGAGTACTTCTCCCGCGAGGGGGTGACCTGTCGGCCTCTCCCTTCGGCCGGGGCGCGGGCTGGAGGTCGTAGAGGTAACGCCCAGGCGTGCCCTCCAACGGGGCGGCGACCGAGTCGGCGATGAGCGAGTCGGCAGCGGGAAGCCGGCCGGCGAGGCTGTTGTAGTAGACGTTAACGTGGCGGCGCCAGTCTTCGTAGAAGGTTTCGTAGTCTTCGCCCGTGACGTCCTCGAAGGCGCTCCGGAAGGTGTACCCTTCCAGCCCGAAGATCCCCGAGGTGTCGCGGTGGGCGAGGATCTTTCGGATCGTCGAGTCGCCGCGCGCGGCGGCGAGGTAGCGCACCTGGCTGTTGCCCACGGCGTAGCGCAGCCGCCCGTTGCGAATCGAGCGCCCATCCTCGTAGGAAAGCTCATCCGCCAGCACGGCGGTGCGCAGCCAACGATCGCCGCGCTGGGCGTTCCACGTCTCGGTTTCGTACTGGGCGAGCCCCTCCGTCCAGAAGCTCGGCGTGGCGAGCGGAATCCCCGGCAGCCCCAGGTCTGATTCCACGGCGCGGTAGTGAAAGAGGTGCGCCAGTTCGTGGGCGATCACCTTGCGCAGCCACTTCGCGCGGCCCGTCCAGGTGGTGGCGAACTCGTTGACGTGCACCCAGATTTGCGTGTAGCCGCCGCCGAGGGGTACGGCAAAGCCGTTGGCGACCTCGTCTTGGTCGGAGAGGTAGATCGTAAACTTCTCCTCCGGCGCGATGCCGAGGTTTTCCGAAAGGGCGTCGTAGCTCTCTTCGGCGATGGGGGCCGCCTTCGCCTCGATGCCACTCAGGCGGGCGGGGTAGACGATCTCGAAGTGCTCCGTCTCGGCCACGCGCCAGTCGATCTCGGGATGGTTGCGCCCGGTGGTGGCGCGAAAGCTCTGCGCCTCTGCGGGAAGCGCGCCGAGCGCGCACGATGAGGCGAGAAGCAACACGAGCGGAAACAGGTGACGTAGCAATGCCGGCAGACGCGGAAACGACAGCGAAGAAGCACACACCCAAAGGATACGAACCATATCTAATCAGGAAAAAAAGTACCTGCGCAACACAGCAAATTCAGATACGGATCCGCCCCGGCAGACCTTGTAGCACGGGTTTCGGGACCGGCAGTGGCAACTGTCTACGAACGTTCCGATGGCCTTCTGTCTGCGGGAGTGTTTACCGCACGTAGCTGGCAGCGTTGAGGTCGATGCAGGTGCCCGTGGCGTGGTCGGCGCGCCCGCTGGCGAGGAGGACGGCCGTCGGCGCGAGGTCCTCGGGCTCGGTGAGGCGGCCCAGCGCGTTGCCTTCCAGGGCGTGCGCCTCGCCGTAGGCGTCGATGAAGTCCTGCGCCATGTCGGTGCGCGTGAAGCCGGGGGCGAGGGCAAAGGCGCAGACGCCGTCCTCCCCAAAGGCGCGCGCGACGGAGCGCGTGAGCGCGACGAGCCCAGCCTTCGAGGCGGCGTAAGCCAGGTAGTCGGGGGTGTCGCCCCGGAAAGCCGCCCGCGAGGCCACGTTGATGATGCGCCCGCCCCCGTTTTCCCGAAAGTGCGGCACAGCGCGGCGGCAGAGCGCCTCGGGGGCGCGCAGGTTCACGGCCATCGTTTGCTGCCAGCCGGCGCGCCAGTCGGCCTCGGTGAAGGCGTCGTCCCCGTTGCCCGGCGCGAACGGCAGCGCGCGCGCTACCCCGGCATTGTTGACGAGCACGTCCACCGTGCCGAAGGCATCGGCCACGTCGTCGAAGAGCGCGCCGGCGGCCCCGTCCGCCGCGAGATCGGCTTGGAAGACGCGCGCGCCGTTTCCCGCCGCTTCGGCGACCGACCGGGCGGCCTGCGCGCGGCGATGGTAGTGGACGGCCACGCGCGCCCCGGCGGCCCCCAGTGCGGCGGCGATGGCGCGTCCGATGCCGCGGCTGGCCCCGGTGACGAGCGCGTGCCGGGCAGAGAGGTCGAGCGTCATGGCGAGCGCGAGAGGGCAGAAGCAAACGCCTGTCGCGCACCCCGGCGCGGGGCCGCGTGTTCCGCCGGGCCCGGAAGCAGCGCGGGCGCCGGGGTCGTTGCGCGGTCGTTCCGCGCCGTTCCTTGCCCGGCACGGCAGGGTTTCCTATGTTTCTCGGCCCGGTCGCCTCGCTTCCGCCTCTGCGCCTCATGCCTCGACGCTCTCCCGGCCTGTTCCTACTCACTGTCGCACTGGGGACCGTGCTGGCCGGCGGCTGCGGAGAAATTCCGGGCACGGGTCCTTCCGCCGGCCCGGCCGCCGACACGACGCGCGCCCCGGGCGTGCCGCCGCCGGGCGAGGGGCTGGTAACGACGACCACCGGCCGGAGCGTCGCGGCCGTCACCGAGCAGCTCAAGAGCGCCATCTCGTCCAGCGACGCCGCGCTCGTGGCCGACATCACCCACACGCAGAACGCCCCCGCCGACAGCCTGCGCCCCGACGGCCAGAGAGGGGGCGACAGGTCATCCCCTCGCGGGGGAAGTAGTTCGAGGTTGCGGCCGATGCGCCTGCTCATGTTCGGCAATCCGGCCCTCGGCACGCCGCTGATGCAGGAGGTGCAGACCACCGGCATCGACCTTCCGCAGAAGATGCTCGTCTGGGAAGGGCGAGACGGCTCCACGCGCGTCACCTACAACGCCCCGACCTACCTTGCCGCGCGCCACGACTTCGAAGGCGCCGGCTCGTCGTTGCGGCAGATGGGCGACGCCCTCGCTTCGCTGGCCGAGCAGGCCGCCGGGCGCGCGCCCGATACCAGCGCCTTCAACGCCGACTCCATCCGCGCCGGGGCGGGGCTGACGGTCGAGGCCAGCGACTTCGGCCCGGGAAAAACCTTTCGCCGCCTCCGAAGCGCCGTCGAGAGCCGCGCGGGGCTTTCCATCAGGGCCCGCGTCGACCATGCCGGGAACGCTCCCGCCGGCGACAGCCTCCGGTTCACGGGCCTGCTGGTCTTCGACAATCCCCGGGCCGGCCCCCCGCTGATGCGAAGGGCGCCCACGATGGGCATCGACCTTCCGCAGAAGATGCTCGTCTGGGAAGGAAACGGAGACAACGCCTTCGTGGCCTACAACGAGCCGGCCTACCTGGCGCGCCGCCACCAGCTGGCCGACACGACGGGCTTGAGCCGCACTGCGCGGGTGCTCCAGCAGCTCGCGCAAGAGGCCACCTCCGGCCCGTTGGAGATTCGCCAGCGCCGCGGTCCCCCCGGCATGGGCTACTCGGAGGAGTAGGTGCGCAAGTGTGTATGGGTAAGTAACATGTAAGTGGCTCTCTCACAGACGCTTGCACCCCCCACAAACTTCCCTCCTCTGCATGCCTACCCCGTGCTCTGCATGGCGGCGGCGAGGCCGCTGAGGCTCAGGAAAAGCGCCTGCCGCAGCTCTGCGCGTTCCCCGTCGCTATCGGCGCGGCGGAAGCGGCGCATCAACTCCACCTGGAGGAGGTTCAGCACGTCGGTGTAGGGGTTGCGCAGCGCGATGGACTTCTGCAAGACGGGCCGGTGGTCCAGCAGCGCGTCTTCGCCGGTGATGGTGAGCAGCGCCGCACGGCCTTCTTCGTAGTCCTCGCGGAGCGTTTCGTGGAAGGAGCGTCCATCTTCGCCCATCGTGTCCTGCGCGAGGCGGTCGTAGTGGCGGGCCGTGGCGAAGCGCGCGCGGGCCATCTCGCGCCCGGCGCTGTCGGCGACGGCGCGGAAGAACGGCCATTCCTCGTAGAGCTCCGCCAGGCGCTGGGTCTCCTCGTCGGTAGCCTCCGCCAGGGCCGCGCCGGTGCCGTACCAGCCGGGCACGATGTAACGCGGCTGCGTCCATGAAAAGACCCACGGAATCGCGCGCATGTCCTCGAAGTCGATTCCTTCACTCTCGGAGGCGCGCGAGACGGGCCGCGAGGCGATGGGCAGATGGCTGATGTGCTCGATGGGCGTGGCGGCGGTGTACCACGGCCAGAGCGCCTCGTCGTCGATGAGAGCGCGGTAGGCGCGGTGGCCCCGCTCGGCGATTTCGTCGAGGAGCGCGGCGTCTTTTTCGGTCGGGGCGGCGGTCGCTTGCTGATGGGGAGTGTCGTCGGCGCCCTCCGCCTCGGCACCGGCTTCGGCCGTAGAGAGCAACACGGCGCTGGTGATTTGCTCGAGGTGGCGGCGGGCGATCTCCCCCAGGCCGTAGCGGAAGGAGATCACTTCGCCCTGCTCGGTGAAGCGGATGCGCCCGTTCTGTGCGCTCCCGGGCATGGCGCGGATGGCCTCGTGGGCGTGCCCACCGCCGCGCCCCACCGTGCCGCCGCGCCCGTGAAAGAGCCGCCCGTCCACGTCGTGGCCGGAGCAGACGCGCCCCAGCGCCCCGATGGCCTTGTGCAGCGCCCAGTTGGCCGTCCAGTAGCCGCCGTCTTTGTTGGAGTCGGAGTAGCCCAGCATGATTTCTTGAAAGCCGGAGCGTGCCTCCAGGTGCGCGGCGTAGAGGTCGTCGGTGAAGAGCTTAGCCATGCGCGCGTCCGCCTCGGCGAGGTCGTCGATGGTCTCGAAGAGCGGGACGAAGTTGAGGGCCGATTCCACCGCGCCGTCTTCGAAGCGCCACAGACCCGCTTCTTTCGCCAGAAGCATCGGCTCCAGCAGGTCGCTGGTGTCATGGGTCATGCTCACGATGTACGCGCCGACGGCCTCGGGGTCGGCCTCGTGGATCTCGCGGATCGCGGCGAAAGAGCGCATCACGCGCGCCGGGGTCTCGGGCAGGTCGGCATCGGCGGAGGCGAGCGGACGCGGGTTTTTTAGCTCGCGCTTGAGCACGCCGAGCTTTTCGCCCTCGGGGAGCGCGGTGTAGTCGTCTTCGGCGCCGGCGCGGGCCAGCAGCGCGGCGACGGTGTCTTCGTGGAGGCCGCTGTGCTGGCGCACGTCGAGCGCGGCGAGGTGAAAGCCGAAAGTGCGGGCTCGCACGATGAGGTCTTGCAGGCGCCCTTCGCGTGCGGCGGCGCCCAGCCCGCTTTCCGCCAGGGCGTTCTGAAGAAGCGCCAGGTCGGCGGCGAAGTCGGGGCCGGTGTAGGGGAGCGGCGGGAGAACGCCGGGGCGCTCGTCCAGTTCGTGCTGCATCGCCTCCAGGCGGGCGATCAGGTAGGAGAGCTTCAGGCGGAAGGGTTCGTCTTCGTAGCGCCGGCGCTCGGAGGCGGGCAGGTCGAGGGCTTCGGCGTCGCCAGAGAGGGAGTCGGCCAGCGCCTGGGGGACGCCGCCGGCCAGGTGGCGGCTCGACAGGCTCAGCTCGCGGCGCAGGGCGCGCAGCTCTTTCAGGTGCAGGCGCAGCGCCCCGGCGCGCTGGCGGCGGGCCGTCTCGCGCGTCACCTCGGCGGTGACGTTGGGGTTGCCGTCGCGGTCGGAGCCGATCCACGAGCGGTAGCGGATCGGTACGGCGGGGATCGCGGCCTCGGCGCCGGCGTCGCCAAAGGCATCGACCAGAGCGTGGCGCAGGTCGGCGTGGATGCGCGGGACGGTTTCCCAGACGGTACGCTCCAGGAAGTAGAGGCCCTGCTCGACCTCTTCGGCCACGCTCGGCTGAGTGGTGCGCACTTCGTCGGTGCCCAAGAGGAGCGCGATCTGCTGGTGGAGATCGGCCTGCGCCTCGGCGCGCTCGTCGGGGGTGGCGTCGGGGCGCTGCAACGCGCGCATCAGGCCGCTGATGCGTTGCTGCTTCCGGAGCACGCTGGGGCGCCGCGCCTCGGTGGGATGCGCCGTGAACGTCGGCTGGATGTCGAGCTTTTCGATCACGCCCAGCACGCTCTGGAGGTCGTGGCCGTCGGCGGCGAGCCGGTGCACCGCGTCGGCGATGGACTCGGGGCGCGGATCGGCGCCTCCGTCGTCCTCGGAGGAGGCCGACGGGCGGGCGCGCTCGCGGTTGACGCGGATGATCTCCTGCTGCTCGGCCTGATTGGCGAGACGGAAAAAGGCAGTAAAGGCGCGCAGGAGCCACGTGACGTCGTCGAGGCCCAGCCCGGCGATACGTTCAGCGGCCTCCGCGCGCAGGGCGTCGTCGCCGGTCTGCGCGGCGCGCTTGCACGTCCGGCGCAACTCCTCGACAAGACGGAGCGTGTCCTCGCCGGCCTGCTGGCGGATCGCCGCCCCCAGCATAGCACCCGCGCGGTTGATCTGGCGGCTCAGCGGTTCAGAGACGCCCGTTCCGGCGACTTCGAGGTCTTCGAGCTCGACGCCGTAGGGTGCGGCCTCGGTGTTGGGCGGCAGGTTCATGGAACGTCGGGCGGCGGGTTGGGGAGAAATCATGCGGGGCCATGCGCAACGGCGGTGCCCCGAATCCCGGGGCGCGCGTTCGTTTCGATCTCTGTCACGCGAGGCGGTCTTTAAACAAAACACCGGCGCGGTGCCATGCCAGCGACCGAGACGGAATACGAACACATTACGTTCGAGAACGGTCTCTTCGACGAGGAGGTGCCGGTTATCGCCGGGACGACCATGAAGGTCATCGAGCTCGTGCGGGAAAAAACGCCTACAGCCCTGAGGGCCGCTTCAAAACCGCCGCGCCAGCCGCTCGCCGATGTGCTCCCCGACCGAGAGGGAGGCGGTCGCGGCCGGGGACGCTGCGTTCAAGACATTCACCACGCGCTCGGTCTCGGTGATGAGGAAATCGTCCACCAGCTCCCCGGAGCGGGTCAAAGCCTGCGCCCGCACGCCCGCGGCCGCCGGCCGCAGGTCGCTTTTCCGGATGGCGGGAATCAGGTGGCGCAGCGCGCGCAGGTAGTAGCGCGTGGAGAGCGACTGCGCGATTTCGAGGAAGCCCTTCTTCCAGTGGCGCGCGGCCAGGCGCCAGAAGCCGGGGAACGACAGGATCTCGGCCAGCTCGCGCCCATGCACGTTCCCGAACAGGTAGCCCTCGCGCGCGAAGGCCAGCACGGCGCTGGGGCCGCACTCCACGCCGCCCTCGACGGTCTTGGTAAAGTGCACGCCCAGGAAGGGAAAGGCCGGGTCGGGCACGGGGTAGATCAGCCCGTTGCACAGGTGGCGCGCGTCGGGCGTGAGCTCATAGTACTCCCCGCGGAAGGGCACGACCTGCACGTCCGGCTCCGCGCCGCTCATCGCCGCGAGGCGGTCGGCGTAGAGCCCCCCGCAGTTGACGACGTGGCGCGTCTCCGTGGGGCCGGCCTCCGTGTGCAGCACCGCGCCCTCGGGGCGCACGTCCATCCCCGTCACGCCGGCGGAGGTGCGCACCTCGTGGCCGCGCTCTCGGACCCCCTCCGCCAGCGCCTCGGCCATGCCGGTGTAGTCCACGATCCCGGCGCGGGGCACGCGCAGCGCCTCGACGCCGCGCACGTGCGGTTCGATCTCCGCCAGGCGCCCGGGCCCGATGCGTTCGTGCTGGATCTCGTTGGCGCGCCCCTTGCGCTCGATCTCGCGGAGGCCGGGAATTTCGCTTTCGTCGGCGGCGACGATGACCTTTCCGCACATCTCGTAGTCCACGTCGCGCTCCGCGCAGAAGCGCTGGAGGCGGCGCTTGCCCTCGCGGCAGTTTTTGGCCTTCAGCGAGCCAGGCGTGTAGTAGATGCCCGAGTGGATGACGCCGCTGTTGCGCCCGGTCTGGTGCGCGGCCACGCGGGCTTCCTTCTCCAGCACGATGACGGACTGCTCGGGGTGCTGCCGCGAGAGGTGGTAGGCGGTGGCCAGTCCCACGATGCCACCGCCGATGATGGCTACGTCGTGCACGCTTTGCGTTCGAGGAAAGGGGAAAGAGAGAAGAGGCGAGCGCTTGCGGGGGCAGCGCGCGCTCCCCTCAACGCGCGCCGACGAGTCAACGCGCGCCGACGAGCGGGTCGAGCACCGGCGCGGGCGGCATTGCGGGGGGCAGCGTGGGCGGCACCGGCGCGAGCGGGCGCACCGCGCGGTCGTTGAAAAGACGCCCGTCCGGCCAGGTTGTCAGGTCGGGGTTGGAAAAGTCCTCGGCGGAGAGGCGGCGCACGAGCCGAGCGGCCTCCCGGCGGCGCGGGTCGGGCACGGGCACGCCCTCCCCCCGCTGGCGCGTGGAGAGCAGCTGCCCGCCCAGAAACCGGCCGTTTTCGCCCAGCCGGGCCTCCAGCACCAGGCCCAGCCCCAGCGGCCCGCTCAGGTTGAAGCGCCCGTAGGTGGCAAAGTTGCCCAGCGAGTAGGCCACCAGGCGGCCCCGATAGAGCTCCATCCCGCGCGGCACGTGCGGCCCGTGCCCCAGCACGAGGTCCGCGCCGGCGTTCACGACGCGGCGGGCGAAGGCGCGCAGGTGGCCGCGCTTTTCGCCGTAGAAGGTCTCCATCGTGTCGGGCACGTGGAGTGCGTCGGCGCCTTCGGCCCCGCCGTGGAAGGAAACGAGCGTCACGTCCGTCCGGCGGGCGAGCGAATCGACGAGGGCCGCCGCCGCGTCGTGGTCGTTGAGGTAATTGCCGCTGCGACTGGTGTGGAAGGCCACCAGTCCTACGCGCCGGTCCTCGCGCCGTAGCGTGGCGGTGGTGCCCGGCGGCCCCGACCAGGCAATCCCCAGCTCGTCGAGCGTCTGGATGGTCTGCCGCTGGCCCTTCTCGCCGAAGTCGGTCGCGTGATTGTTGGCGATGGAGACCGCGTCTACGCCCGCGTCTTTCAGAAAACGCCCGTAGCGTAGCGGCATCCGGAAGGCGTAGCAGTTCTCGCCGGGGTCGCACTTGTCCGTCGTGGTGGTTGGGTCCGCGAGCGGGCCTTCGAGGTTGACGAACGTGAGGTCGGCATTGCGCAGAAGCGGCGCCACGGCGGTGAGAACGTTTTCGCCGCAGCCGTCCGGCGCAGTAGGGCGGGCGCAGAGCGTGCTGTCCGGCGGCAGGTACTCGGGAGAAGGGAAGTTGGTCCCCAGCATCACATCCCCGGCGGCACGGATGTGGAGCACCGTTTCATCGTCTCCACCGGGCGACTGGCCGCGTGCGGGCGCAGCGCACGCAACGAGAAGTCCCAGCAGCACCCCGACGACGACGAAGGGCGTGCTCCGGGGGAGTGCAGCGGGCACGGCAGCGGGAGGGCGAAGCGGCACGCGGCAAGGGCGAGGGCCGGGAGTGGGAAGCGCGGCGGGAACGCACGTCACTTCTATAACTTCGCCGACGCGCCACCGTTCTGCAAGCGTCGACCGGCAGCAAGGCGGCCTGCCTTCGTTTTCGAGAAAAAGCCTGCCCCCTGACCAACGTGCTGAAGCCCCCGAGCGTGAAAAACGCCTCGTTGCTGCCAGCGGCATTGCTATTGGCGCTGGTCGGGTGCGCCTCCGAGCCGCCCGCCGGCAGCCCGCCGTCCGGTTCGGGCCCCTCCTCCACCGCCGCCCGTAGCGCGCCTCGCGCTGAGGGCGAGCGCATCCGCGCCGTTACCCTTGACGCCGTGGATCGCCCTGCCGATTCCACGCTCCGCGCCATTGCGGATCTCGGGGCCACGCACCTGGTGCTCGTTTCCTTCGGCTTTCAGCGCGGCCCGCACGCGACGCGCATCCAGGTGCACACCGGCGGCGACGAGGAGGGCGACGACTGGTACAGCGAGACGGACGCCGGCATCCGCGCGCTGGCCCGCCGCGCCGATTCGCTGGGCATGGGGCTCGTCCTCAAGCCGCACCTCTGGGTGGGCCGCGAGGGGGACTCGCGTCTCGACATTTCCTTCGAGAAGGAAACAGACGGGCAGGCGTGGCAGCAGCAGTACCGGCGCTTCCTGCTCCACTACGCGCGGCTGGCCGAGGAGGTAGAGGCGGACCTCTTGGTCGTCGGCACCGAACTGGCGGGCACGACCACGTCGCGCGCAGACTTCTGGAGAAGACTCATCGCCGACGTGCGCGCGGTGTATTCGGGCAAGCTGACCTACGCGGCCAACTGGCACGAGGAGTACGAAGCCGTTCCGTTCTGGGACGCGCTCGACTACGTGGGGGTGCAGGGCTATTTTCCGCTCTCTGAGCAAGACGATCCCTCCGTCGGGGTGCTCGTCGAAGGCTGGCAACCCTACCGCCGGGCGCTGCGCCGCGTGAGCGCGGAGGCCGGCAAGCCGGTGTTTTTCACCGAACTGGGCTACCGAAACGCCCGCACGGCGGCTGCCGAGCCGTGGCACTGGCCCGCCGAGGGCGACGCGCCCGCCCCTCGGCTCCAGGCCCGGCTTTACGAAGCCTTTTTCCAGGAAGTGTGGCCGCGGCCCTGGGTGGCCGGTGCGGCCCTCTGGAAGTGGCCCGCCGATCCCGAGCACCGCCGCCCCGCCGGCTTCATGCCGCGCGGACCCGCCGCCCGGGCCATCCAGCGCGAATTCGAGGAGGCCGCTCCTGCCACGCGCTGACGGCGAGACGCATCGTAACGGGACTGTTTTCCGGCGAACTGCCCGCGCCCATCGAGGTATACGCGGATCCGCTCGCGCCCCCTTTTCTCATCTCGCTTTTCCCTTCGAAAAAATGATCTACCAGACCGTAGAGGGCGAAGAAGTTCCCGCGCTGGGCCTGGGCACTTGGCGAGTCACCGGCGACGACTGCCGCGAGGCAATTGCCGACGCGCTCAAGATCGGCTATCGCCACATCGACACGGCGCAGGCCTACGAAAACGAAGCCGAGGTGGGCGAGGCCCTGGCCGAAAGCGACCTCGACCGTGATGAGATTTTCCTGGTCACCAAAGTCTGGCCCTCCAATCTCGAACCCGAAGCGTTGCACCGTAGCGTGGACCGCAGCCTCGGAAAGCTCCAGACTGGCTACGTGGATCTTTTGTACGTCCACTGGCCCGCCGGCGGCTTCGAGATGAACGCCACGATGGAGGCCCTCCGAACCCAGAAGGAAGAGGGAAACGCCCGCCGGCTGGGCGTGAGCAACTTCACGCCCGATCTTCTCGAAGCTGCGATGGAGCGCGCGCCGCTCTTTGCCCTGCAAGTAGAATACCACCCGTTTCTCGACCAGCGCGAGCTGATCGGTCGCTGCCGCGAGCACGACCTACTGTTTACCTCGTACAGCCCGCTCGCGCGCGGGGAGGTCTTGGACGACGAGACGCTCCAGTCCATCGCCGAGGCGCACGGCAAGACGCCCGCGCAGGTGGCCCTCCGCTGGCAGGTGCAACAGGACCACGTGGCTGCCATCCCAAAAGCCTCCTCCGCCAAGCACCGTCGCGACAATTTCGAGATCTTCGACTTCGAGCTCTCGCAGAAGGAAATGAACGCGATCTTCGACCTGGCGCGCGGGGAACGCATCGTCGCTCCCGATCAACTGGCTCCGGCGGCGTGGGGCTAAAGCCGATCCGCGCAGCAGCGAAAAGAAGGCCCGTAGCCGCGCCTTCTCCGATTCCCATTTCGCCTTCAGAAAGCAATGACTGAAGTATCCGCCGGTGACGTGCCGGCCGAAGACGCCCTCGACCCGCAAGCCTCCGCCGAGCGCGCCGGGCTGGTCTACGTCACCGACGACGCGCCGGGCATCCGTCGGCAGAAGCAGGGAACGGGTTTTACCTACTTCACCCCCGAGGGCGAGCGCATCGCCAGGGGCGACCCGCGGCGCGAGCGCATCGAGGAACTCGCCGTTCCTCCCGCTTGGACCGACGTGTGGATCTGCCCTTCGCCGAAGGGGCACCTGCAGGCCACCGGGCGCGACGAAGCCGGGCGCAAGCAGTACCGCTACCACCCGAAATGGCAGGACGTGCGCCGCCGCGCGAAGTTCGATCGTCTCGTCGCCTTCGGCCGGGCGCTGCCAGAGGTGCGCGCCCGCGCCGCGCATGACTTGCAGATGGAGGGCCTGCCGCGCGCGAAGGTGCTGGCGCTGGTCGTGCGGCTCCTCGACGACACGCTCATCCGCATCGGCGGGGACGAGTACGCGCGCCAGAACGACTCCTTCGGACTCACCACGATGCGGCGGCGCCACGCCTGCTTTGACGAGGCGGGCACCTGTACGTTCAGCTTTACGGGAAAGAGCGGGCGGGAGCACGACATCCCGCTGGAGGACCCGGCGCTGGCCGAGGTCGTCCAAGAATGCTGCGAGGTGCCCGGCTACGAGATCTTCGCCTTCTTCGACGAGGAGGGCGACAAGCACGACGTGAAGGCCGAGCACGTCAACGCCTACCTCAAGGCTACCACCGGCGAGGGCTTCACAGCCAAGCAGTTTCGCACATGGGGGGGCACCGTCGAGGCGGCCCGCCGGCTCGACGCGCGCGGCCCTTCCGAAGGCGAAAAGGAAGCCGACGCAGCGCTGGTCGAAGTCGTCAAGGCCGTTGCCGAGAAGCTGGGCAACACGCCCGCCGTCTGCCGCGAGCACTACATTCACCCGGCACTTCTCAGCAGCCATCGCGCGGGCGATTTTCTGCCTGCCTACCGCGCCTCGCTCGAAGCTCCGAACGGGCAAGCCCCGGGCGGCCTCGCCCCCGCCGAGCGGGCCGTGCTGGCCTTTCTCGAAGCGCGCTTGCACGAATAGCGGCGGCGCGGGCGCCCAGCGGGGCGCATCAGAGCGGGGCGCATCAGGAGGAAGGCAATTCCCGCGAGACGTCGCTGGAGCGGCGCGGGTGCAGCGTCGGCTCGATGCGCACCGAGAGCGGATCCTCCGGCGGGCCGCTCCGGAGCCGATCCAGCAGGCAGTCGATGGCGCGCTCCCCCACGCGGTGCATGTCTTGCGAGACGCTCGTGAGGCCGACGAACTGGCTGGTCTTCACGTCGTCGTACCCGACGAGGGCTACGTCTTCGGGGACGCGCCGGCCGGCGTCGCGCAGAGCCGCCCAGGCGCCCATCGCGTGCACGTCGCTCAGCGCGAAGACCGCCGTCACCGGCGGAGCGGCGTCGAGCAGGTGAGTCATGGCCTCGTGGCCGGCCTCCTCGCTGAAGCCGGCGTGCTTCTGGGCGTGCCCGCTCGCGGTGAGGGCCGGGTCGTAGGCTACGCCGGCGGCTTCGAGGGCCTGGCGGTACCCGGCCACGCGCTGCTCTTGGAACGCCAGGTCCGTGCGCGCGCTCTGGATGACCCCAACGCGCCGGTGGCCGGCCGCCAGCAGGTGCTCGGCGGCGAGGCGCCCGCCGGCGGCGTCGTCCCAGAAAAACGAGTCGATCTCGGCAACGGCGGCCCCGATGACTACGGCGGGGGCGCGCCAGTGCTGGAGCTCCCGGCGGGCCGTTTCGCTCAATCCGCCCACGACGAGCAGCCCGTCCACAGCGCCGTGCTGGAGAAAGTGCGTCAGTTCCCCGGCGGCGTCTTCCGAGCCGAGGTCGCGCAAGAGCAGGTCGCACTCGAACCCGCGCAGCCCGAATCGAATGCCCTTGAGGAGGGCGTTGTGAAAGGGAGTAATGAAGCTGGGGACGGCCACCGCCAGCACACGCCGGCCCGGCTCGGCGAGGGTGCGCGCGGTGCGGTCGGGTTGGTAGCGAAGCGCCTCGACGGCGGCGCGCACGCGCTCGGCAGTGGGCTCGGCGATTTTGCCGGAGCCGTTGAGAAAGCGCGATACCGTTGCGACGGAGACGCTTGCTTCCTCGGCCACGTCGTATATCGTGACGTTTCCTTCGTCAGAGCGGTCGTTCGGCATGGTGGGGGCGGAGGAAAGGGCGTTGAAGAGGGCGTGCTCCGGGGGCTTTCTGCACGCCGCTATGACGCATCGCCGGCCGCGGGTCGTTCGCCGTCGTCCTCGGCAGAGCGAAACCGGTCGAGCCGGGCGGCGGTGGTTGCGTGTTGGGCGAAGCCGCGCCGCGCGGCAACCGCCAGCACTTCGGGCCACACGTCGTCGAGGCGGTCATCGAGCGCCTGGGCGCTTTCGAGCGAGCCGGGGCTCGCCCGGTCCAGCTTTTGCAGGAGCCGCCGGGCGGCCCCGCGCGTCTCGGGGCCGATGATCCCATCGACGGCGACGGGCCGGTCGAAAAGATGCGTGAGCATCGTCTGCAAAAAGAGCACACGCGAGCGGTGCTCTGGTACGAAGCCCGTCGGTGCGAGGTCGTCGAGGTGCAGGTGGTCGCGGTGGGCGGCGTTGTAGCGGTAGTTCAGCACGGTGCCGAAATGGCCGCGCAAGACCGCCTCGACGGCCAGGTGGAAGCGGCAATCCTGCGGGTAGGAGCGTGCCACGAACGTGCGCTCCGGCCAGAAGAGAGCGTCGAGGTCAAAGGCGCGCCCCCGCCCGTGCGCGCCGGGTTTATCGGCGAAGGTCCCGCCGCTGGCGATAACGTCGGCCTGGCCCAGCGGACAGGCCTCCCAGAGGTCCGCGAAGGCGGCCCGGAGCTTCCCCTCGAAGGCTTCCGTGGCGTGGAAGCGCGTGGCCACCCCGCGCGTGCCGTAGCTCGCGCCCGAGAGGCGGTCGTAGCGCACTTCCGCCCCGGCGATCCGGTCGAATGAGTTTTCGGGGCGCATGGCTTTCGGGGATGGTGGACCGTGGAAGGAGGACGGCGGTCTTTCAAGGAGAGACCCGCAGGGTAATGCATGCCTGCAACGTAGCAACCAGAGGGCCGGCAGGCAAGGCGCGCCGCGAGAGAAACGAGGCAGTCGCATCTGTATTTCGAGAGGCCTACACAGCCCGCAAAGGTCGGTTTTGTTTTGTGCCGAGACTATGGATTGGCGTTTGCAGATTCTCTATGTGGTCGATTCTCTATGTGGTCGGTTCTCGCAGATGCGATTGCCCTGCACAAAAGAGATCGGCGCAGGTGTCGAGTTCGAAGCGTCAGCATTGCGAAGAGCCGCCGTCCACCGTCTCGTCGTCCGCGCGAAGCGCATACGATACGCGCTCGAGCACCAGTCCCTCGGGCGGGGCGCTGGGGCCGGCGACGCGCCGGTCGCGGGCGGCGAGGACGCGCGCGAGGTTGCCCTCGGGCCGCTTCCCGTCGCCGATTTCCAGCAGCGTGCCCACGAACGCGCGCACCATGCCGTGCAGGAAGCGGTCGGCGACGACCTCGAAGCGCCAGTGGCCGGGCCGCTCCTCCGGCACCCAGGCGGCGCGCTCCACGCGGCAGACCCGGTTCTGGGTGTCGGACTGCGTGAGGCAGAAGGAGCCGAAGTGCTGGCGCCCCAGCAGCCGCCCGGCGGCGCGATTCATCGCGTCGAAGTCCGGTTCTTTGCCCCGGTGATGGGTGCGCGTGCGGCGCCCCAGCGCCAGCGGGCGGGCCGAGAGGTAGTAGTGGTAGCGCCGCTGCCGCGCGTCATAGCGGGCGTGAAAATCGCCCGCCGCCTCGCGGACGCGCCGCACGGCCACGCCCGACGGGGTGAGGCCGTTGAGCGCGCCGCGCAGCCGGAAGGGGGTCGGCACGTCCGCGGGGGCGAAGTCGCCGAGACGCACGTGCGCCACCTGGCCGCGCGCATGAACCCCCGCATCAGTGCGGCCCGAGCCGGTCAGGCGCACGCGCCCGGGTAGCACCGTCGCCAGCGCGTCTTCGAGCGCGCCTTGCACGGTGTCCACGTCCGGCTGAACCTGCCAGCCGTGGAAGCCCGTTCCGTCGTACTCGATCAGCAGCCGGTACGTCACCGCGATTGCGGATTTTGGAGGGGTGATTTTCGATTCAACGCCGTCTGGCACATGGAAACTCGAAATTCCAAACCCGAAATCCCAAACTCGAACATCTACCTGACTGGCTTCATGGGCAGCGGTAAGAGCACCGTGGGGCCGCTGGTGGCGCGGCGGTTGGGAGCGCACTTCGCGGACCTCGACGACGTGATTGCCGAGCGGGTCGGGCAGCCCGTCCCGGTGATTTTCGAGAAGGAGGGGGAGGCCTGCTTCCGCGAATGCGAGGCCGAGGCGTTGCGCGCGGTGAGCGAGGCGAACCGCCAGGCGGTCATCGCCACCGGCGGCGGGACGCTCGTGCGCGAAGAGAACCTGCGGCGAGCGCTCCAGAGCGGGTCCGTCGTGTACCTGCGCGCCCCGGCGCGCGTGCTGGCCGAGCGACTGCGCGACACGGCGGCGGAGCGCCCGCTGCTGCAATCGGGCGCCCGGGGCCGGCCGCTGGCGGGGGCGGCACTGACCCGGCGCATCGAGGCGCTTCTGGCCGAACGTCGCCCTTTCTACGAGCGCGCGCACGCCACGGTGGACACCGTCGACGCCTCGCCGAAGGAGACGGCCCGGGCGGTCGTCAATGCCCTCCGCATCTCGACGTGAGCCGGAATCGTTGCGGGGAGCGCTCCGAGACGTGCCTCCGGCGCTTGCGATTGAAGGGACGCTTGCGGGCTATGGATGCGTTGAAAACGAGTGGGTTAAAAGAAGTTGGGCCCGAGAAACATCCGTGGAGGCCGTTCGCCTCGAGCCATCAGCCGTCCGCCATCCGCCGAAGACGAAATGAGCGCCGGTGGTGCGGGGTCGGCCCGCGCTTTGCGAGGCCGTCGTAGTGCGCGGCGGTCGGGTAGCCGACGTTCGTGTCCCACCCGTAGCCGGGGAATTCGGCGTGCAGGCGGCGCATCACCGCGTCGCGTGTGGTCTTGGCGATGATGGAGGCGGCGGCGACGGAGTGCACGTGCCGGTCGCCCTTCACGACGGCGCGCGCTGGGCACGGCAGCCCAGTCGGCTTTTTGTCACCGTCCACCAGCAGGAAGCCGGGCGGCCGGGAAAGTTGGTCGGCCAGCGCCTTGGTGGCGCGGCGCATTGCTTCGAGGGCGGCGTGCAGGATGTTGCGCTCGTCGATCTCGGCGGGGCTACACCGGCCCGTGCCCACGCCGACCTCGTCTGCGCGGGCCGTTTCCTCCTGGATGGCCTCGGTCAGCGCCTCGCGGCGCGCGCGGGAGAGGGCCTTGCTGTCGGTCAGGCCGGCGAGGGCGGAGGGGAGCGGCCCGGGGGGCAGCGTAACGGCGGCGGCCACGACCGGCCCAGCCAGGCAACCGCGCCCGGCTTCGTCGGTCCCGGCAATGCGTTCGAATCCCTCTGCGCGAAGCTGTGCCTCCAGCGGCTCGGGGGCGTCGGTCGGAGGGGCACCAGTCATACGAGGCTTCGGAAGGAGGCCGAGGAAGAGCCGCCTGCGGCAGAACGTGCGCCTCGCATGGGCGAATGTCAAGGCCGCCACGCGCGGCTACCGGACGTTACTTCGTACCGGGCGGAGAGCTAACCATCTCATGTCGTAGTTGTGCCCCCACCTCGACCAGCACCGGGATCGACCAGCACCGGGAGCGGCAGTCAGTTCGTGTTCGAGGCATCCCGCGTCGAAGCGTCGCCGGTGGGGGGCGTGGATTCCTCGTGGTCGCGCGTCCGCCGCCGCTGCTCGGNGGGGGCCGGGCGTTGCTCCCGCTCTTGGCGCGACGCGGTGCGTTCGTCAGCGATAGTCTTTTGCAGGGAGCTGACTTTGCGACGGTTGCGGAAGTAGGCAGGGACCGTGGCGAGCGCGCCTACGAAGACGCCTACCGCAAACGTGGTGATGAGGACGAGCGCCTTTGAGCCGGTATAGGCAAACCCGAGCACGTTCACATCCATGACGCCGGGGTTCTGCAAGGCAAAGAGCACGGCCAGAATGGACAAGAGAAGCGAAACAAAGAGGGTGAATCTCATGGGATTGAGGGGTTTGGGGGGAGAAGCCAACGCGGAAATAAGTCGGGCCCTAAATATTAGACACCACCAACCAAAGAAGAAAGCACCATGCCCCGCCAGGTCACGACCGAAGCTCGCGTCGGAGGGGCGGGTCGCCGAGGAGTTGCGCGAGGGCGGCGGCGCAGGGCGTCCGGTACGACCCGCACCGCGAGGAGTTGGCACTCCCGATTGCCGAACACATGACCCGCCTGCTGTGCAACCTGCGCTGGCGGGACGTGGACTTCGAGGTGGGCATGATCCGGAAGGGAAAAAGACTTCCAAACGAAAAGCGGCCACGAACGCGGGTCCCCATAACCGATGGGGCCCACGAGGTGCTTGCCCGATTCCATGACCAGCGCGAATCCGAAGGCTACGTCCTGCGCGGGGCGAAGGGCGGGAAGCTGAACAGGAACTCCCTGTCGAGGCGCTTCGAGCATTACGCGCGCCTCGCCAAGGTCGGCTCCTCGGGCGGGATTCGAACCCGCGACAATGCGATTAACAGTCGCACGCTCTACCACTGAGCTACCGAGGATCGTGCATGGGATCAACGACCCAGATACGATAAGGTTCGCCGGAGGCAACCGCCCATCTTGTCGAAAGCGCGAATTTTTTGCATAGCGCAGCGAGCCTCCGTGATCTTGACGACCCGCGTTCGACACCTTGCCGGGAGTCCGTTGCCAGACTTGTCGGGAACCGCAAGTCTGGGCGTGCAAAGGGGAGAGTCCCCCGGCGGCAGAGGCGCCCCGCGCCTGTAACTGCGAGCTTCACCCCACGACGATGGCCTTCTTTGCCCCGCCCAGCGCTGTGCATGGCCGGCGCCTCGTTCTGCCGCCCAGCGAGGCGCACCACGCCACGCGCGTCCTTCGCCACGAGCCGGGCGACGAAATCTGGGTGGTAGACGGAGCCGGGGCGCGTCATCGGGTACGCCTCGACCAGGCCGGGGAGGGGAAAACCGTCGGCACCATTCTGGAAACGCGGGAGGAAACTGGGGAGCCGCCTTATCATCTGACGCTGGGGCTGGGCCTGCTCAAGAAACGAAGCCGCTACGAAACCTTTCTTGAAAAGGCCGTCGAGCTGGGGGCCGCGCGCCTCATCCCACTCAGCACGCGCTACGCCGAACGCGACACCCTGCGCCGCGGGCGTGCCGAGCGCCTCCTGCGCGCTGCGCTCAAGCAGAGCGGACGCTCGCGTCTGCCACGTCTCGATGCGCCGACGCCCCTTCCCGACCTCCTCGCGGACACGCCCCAGCCGTCTGCCGGCCGCACCTTTCTTGCGCACCGCCGCGCAGAGGCCGGCGACCCGTCGCTGGCCGAGGGACTGAAAGACGTGCGCCCCGATGGCCGGCTTCGCGTGCTGGTGGGGCCGGAGGGGGGCTTCTCCGACAGCGAAGTGGAGGCCGCCGAGGACGCCGGCGCGACCGTCGTGTCGCTGGGGCCGCGCCGCCTGCGTGCCGAAACGGCCGCGCTCGCGGCGGGAGCGGCCGTCATGCTCGCTCTCAACGGCTGAGGAAGAGCTGCACGAGGCCCCGCCTACACACTCCTATCGCTTTGTATCTAAGCCACACCCTCTATGTCTGACAATTTCGCCTCCGACTCGACCCGTCAATCTGCGCGCGCCGACCGCTCGCCGCTGCACGAGGCGCCGCTGCGTTCCGAGCAGCTGCTGGACGGCGTGCTCCTGGAGGTGTATCGAGACGAGGTGGAGTTGCCCGACGGCCAGACCGCCAAGCGTGAATGGATTGACCATCCCGGTGCGGCGGCGGTCGTTCCGGTCTTCGAGGACGGCTCGACAGTGCTGGTGCGCCAGTTTCGCTATGCGGCGGGGGCAGAGTTTCTGGAGGTGCCCGCCGGCAAGTTCGACCATCCCGGCGAAGCGCCCGAGGAGGTGGGGCGCCGCGAGCTGAAAGAAGAGACGGGCTTCCGCGCTCATACGTTGCATCGCGTGGGAGCAACCTATCCGGCCATCGGGTACAGCAACGAGATCATTCACCTCTTCGTGGCGGAGGATCTCGAACGCACCGCCCCGGACCGGGAGGAAGGCGAGTTCATGGAGGTCGTGCCGATAGGCTTCGCCGAGGCGCTCGAAAAGATGCGCGGCAGCGAGGTCCAGGACGCCAAGTCCGTCGCGGCGCTCATGATGGCGGAGGCGTTCCTGCGAGCGGGCGCGAAGGAACTTCGCTAAAGAGAACCTGCCGGTCTGTGTCGCGTTTGTCCCTGCCGTATCAAATGTCTACTTTCGCTTGCTGCTTGCCTCCTCCGCTTCCTCGTTACCGCCATGATCTTCTTCACCATCCTGATCGGGTTCATCGCGTTGCTGGCGCTTCTGCTCATCATCGTGGTGCTCTTGCAGAGCGGCAAGGGCGGGGGCCTGGCCGGCATTGCCAGCGGCGGGGGGGCGCGGGAAGTGCTCGGCGCGCGCCAGGCGCCCAACCTGCTTCAGCGCGCCACGTGGACGCTCGCGGCGCTCTTTATCGCGCTGTGCATCCTCACAAACTTCGCCATCGACCGAGGCGGTGAGGAGACAGCGCCTTCCACGCTCCAGGACAGCGCCCAGCCGCAGCAGCAAGGGCCGGCTCCGCAGCAGCGCCCGACGCCGGGCAGCCAGCAAGCGCCGGGGGGGCAGCAGCAGACCCCGCCCCCGGCGGGCGGCGGCCAGCAGTCCCCGTCGCCGCAGCAGGGAGGCGGCGGGCAATAGGGGAAGTCGGTTTTTCTCGTTGTTTTTTTTGAGCAAAAGGGTGCCATCCGGCGCCCTTCTGTTTTGGGTAAATCGTTTTGTATATCACGGGGGCATTCTCCTTTTTGCCGGCCTGCCCAATGTTTTTCAGTTCCAGATCGAGCAGCCTTTTACACGCAGCTCTGCTCTTTTCAAGGGAGCACCATCTCAGCCAAGCGGTACGTGTCGGAGCAGAGCGCTTGGCGGATCGGCGCGTCGTTAGACGCAAGC
>PXTS01000046.1 GCA_003022485.1 Bacteroidetes bacterium QS_8_68_28 | reverse complement strand
CACCCAGGAGCCGCACCGCTACGGCGAGTTGCACCGCGCGATTCCGCGTGTGACCGAGAAGATGCTCGCACAGCAGCTCCGCGCTCTCTGCGAGGACGGATTGGTGCACCGCGAGTCCTACCCGGAGGTGCCGCCGCGCGTGGAGTACTCGCTTACCGAGCGCGGCCGGGCGCTCACGCCGCACCTTCGGCGGCTCGGGGAATGGAGCGAAGAGCATCTGCCCGACCGCATCGCCGACGCGTCCGTCGCTGAGCAAGCGCTGGAGGAAGCGTGATTCGCGGCGGCGGACTTTCAGTCGTCGAGGGCGTCTTCGTTCGCGCGCAGGCGCTGGAGTGCTTCGCGGGCGGCGGCTTGCTCGGCGTCCTGCTTGCTGCGGGCCGTGCCGCGGCCCTTCGGCTCGTCGCCGACGAGCGCCTCGACGGTGAAGCGGCGCGCGTGCGGCGGCCCTTCCTTTTCGGCGAGGCGGTAGGCTGGCTGCACGGGGCGGCGCGCCTGCACGTATTCCTGCAACCGGCTTTTGTAGTTTTCGCCTCCGAGGGCGTCGGCCTTTTTCTCGACCTCGGCGGGGGCCAAGACGTGCTTTTTGACGAACGAGCGGGCGGCGCCGGCGCCACAGTCCAAGTAGAGCGCGCCGACGAGCGCCTCGAACGCGTCGGCCAGCACGGTGCGGCTGGTGCGTGTGCCGGAGCGGTCGGCGTTTTTGGAGACGCGCAGGTGGCGGCCCAGCTCCAGCCGCTCGGCACAACGCGCCAGCGCCTCGCCGCTGACCAATCGGGCGCGCAGACGCGAGAGGTCGCCTTCGCTCTTTTCGGGAAAGCGGTGAAAGAGCGCCTCGGCCACCTCTGCCCCTACCAGCGCGTCCCCCAGAAATTCCAGCCGTTCGTTCGAGCGCACGGCCTCGCCGGCATTCGGCTGCGGGCCGCGTGTGAGCGAGCGGTGCGTGAGCGCCTCGACGTAGAAGGCGCGCTTGCCAATGGAGCGACCCACCAGCGACTCGATCGCCTGGCGGTTTGGCACGTCGTCGTCGGAGGAGGCTCGATCGGCGGCGGTCGAAGCATCGGACATGGGCTAAGAGCGCGCACGCCCGGCGGCCCGGCGGGGTTTCCCCTGCCGGCGGGGTTGCCCGTGCTCGTCGCCGTCCCGTTCCGGGGTCGTCCCGGGGACGTTGGCCCGGGGCTGCTGGCCCGGGGAGCCGCCGCCCGTGGCCCGTGCACAGCGCTCACGCGGCCCGCTCGACCAGCGTCACCCGCAGGGTCTCGACGCCGGCGGCCGTTTCCAGCCGGTACAGGTAGGTCCCGCAAGCCAGCGTCCGCGCGTCGAAGGTCACGGCGTAGGTATCGGGCGGGAGCTGCGCGTCCACGAGCGTCTCGACGTGGCGCCCCAGCAGGTCGTAGATGCGCAGGCGCACGCGCCCCGTCGCCTCCACGCGGTAGGCTATCGTGGTCTCGGCCGCGAACGATGACGGGTTGCTCTGCTCGGGGACAAGGAGCGTGGCGCGCCGGCCTCGTGTGTTCGTTTCATTCGCGTCGGGTCCGCACCCGCTTCCGCACTCGGTTTCTGGGGTCGGTTGCGTGGGTGTGCCCGCATCGTCTTTTGAGCAGGGAGCGATTCTGAGGCGATCCGGCACGGGGCGGCGAAAGAAGAGGCGCGCAGAAACGGGGTGCTGCAAAGACCGCCGGGGCGCTGCTGCCGGGCCGAGCCCGTCTGCAGCGATTTTGGTATTCGTCCGTCTCAAGAGGCAAAGGGCGTACCGCATCCGCCGGCGGGCCCGCAGGGTCCGCACGCCTTTTCCGTGTTCGCCAACGAGGTGCCGGAAGCGTAGAAACGAAAGCGCAACCGTGAAAACGTAACGCCGATTCCTTCCGGTGGGCCGGCCTGCGCTCGTTGCACTCGGGATGCGACTCATCGCGCGAGTGTGCAACTGGTGCTCCCGGCGGAACCTGTCTTTGAAGAAGGCGCGTACGTCTCTCCCGAAGAAGCCGGCAACGCCTCACTTCTGATTTTGGCGCAACAGCTGATTTTGGCGCAACGGCCCACGTTCGGAGGGGTGGCAGAGCCTGGTCGAATGCACCGGTCTTGAAAACCGGCGTGCCCGCTGTGGCACCGGGGGTTCGAATCCCTCCCCCTCCGCCTTCCCAACCTCGCCGGGGCCTGTCGCTTCTGCGGCTCGTCTTCACGAGAGATGGGCCGCCCGCTGCCCGGCCTCCCTGCATCCGCCGTAACAATCTCGCAACGTCGTTCGTCCGGCGGGCGCGCGTTTCCAATTTCCAAGATGTGCGCGCCCGCTGGACGACTCTCCTTTTCCTTTCTCGGTGCGTTTTCTTCTCTCCGCCCATGTTGCCGCTTCCCTTCCTTCGCCGCTCGTGCCTTCTCGCCATCGCCGCCGTGCTGGGGCTGGCCTCGCCGATCCACGGCCAGCAGCCGGACGAAGCCGCCACGCAGCTCCTCCCGGGCGAGACCGGCGACGCCGCGCTCCCCGACACCAGCGAGGCCATTACTTATGAAGACGCCGTGCAGCTGGCCCTGGAACGCAACTACCAGCTCCGGCAGTCGCGCAACAACGTGGCCACGCAGTCGATCAGTGTGGACCAGAACAGGGCGGAGTACTATCCGAACCTCAATGTCTCGGCCGGGGGCAGCCGCGACTTTGGGCGCAACTTTAGCCAGAGCGAAGGGGGAATCATCAGCCAGACATCCAACTCGGCCAACTTCGGGGCCAGTTCGAGCTACACGATCTTCGACGGCTTTCGGCGCGACGCCACGCTCGACCAGGCGCAGGCCCGCACCGAGGCGGCCGGCAACACGCTGCAGCGCACGCGCCAGGACGTGGTCTATCAGGTGCTCCAGCGCTACATCGGGCTGGCGCAGAACCGCGCGCTCGTGGAGGTGCGCCGCGAGCAGCTTCAGCTTCGCCGCGAGCAGCTCGAGCAAACGCAGGCGCAGATCGAGGTGGGCGAGAAGGCTCCCTCGGCGGTCTACCAGCTCCAGGCGGACGTGGCCTCCGCCCGGCAGCGGCTCGTCGAGGCGCGGCGCAACGCGCAGATCTCCAAGACCGAGCTGGTACGCCTGCTGGTGCTGGATCCCTTCAGCCGGTACACCTTCGAGACCGAGGGGCTGCGCAGTCGCCTCGACACCGGACAGGCCCCGCGCCCGTACCGCCTGGACGCGCTGCTGGCTACCGCCTACCAGGAGCGTGCCGACCTGCGCGCCCAGCGTGCCTCTATCAATGCCGACGAGCAGGGCGTGCGCGCCGCGCGGGCCGGCTGGTGGCCGCGCCTGACCCTCTCGGCCAGCTACGGCAGCAGCTACTACAGCCTCTCCGAGCGCCCCGTCGAGGGCACTGGGGTTCCTCCCGAGACCGTTCAGATCACGCCCGACGGCGGCGGGGAGCCCATCGAGATCGCGGTGCCCGGTACCGGCCGCCCGCCCGAACGCAGGCGTCCCGGCTTCTTCGACCAGCTCGACGCGCGGCGCGGCGGCGGCATCAGCCTCTCGTTGAGCTATCCGCTCTTCGACCGCTTTCAGCGCAGCTACAACATCGAGCAAGAGCAGGTGCAGCTCCAAAACGCGCGCTTCCAGAAAGAGCTTTTGCGCCAGAACATCGCTGTAGAGGTGCGCCAGGCGCTGGTGAGCTACCGCAACGCGCGCACCCAGCTCGAGGTAGCCAACGAGCAGCTCCAGGCCGCGCGCCAGGCGCAGGAGGCCGCCCAGGAGCGCTACCGCCTCGGCGCGAATACCTACGTGGAGCTCGCCGAGGCCAACGCTGCGCTCGCCGACGCGCAGACCAACCGGGTCAGTGCGCAGTTCGAACTGCTTTTGCAACGCGAGCGGATCGACTACATCACCGGCACGCTCGACCCCGAGGCCCCGCTCGCGCGATAAGCGCTCGGCGCAGCACCGCGCGTGGCGTGGCTCCTGAGCCCTCAACCTGAAACCCGAAATCCAAACCCGAGACCCGTTCCGATGGCCCAGCAGCAAAGCGCCACGCAACGCATTCTCAAGATCGCCGGCGGCCTGGCCGTTCTGCTCGTTCTGGGGGTCGCCGGCCTCTGGTGGATGGGCGGGCTGGGGGGTGGGGAGGAAGGGATGCGCGTAGAAACCGCCGAGGTCGAGCGCCGCGACATCACCCAGCAAGTCACCGCCTTCGGGCGCGTGCAGCCGGAGCGCGAAATCACCATCAGCCCCGACGTGCCCGGCGAGATCGTCGCGTTGCCCGTCGAGGAGGGCGAGCGTGTACAGCGCGGCCAGCTGCTGGCGAAGATTGAGGCGAAGGACTACGTGGCGCAGACGCAGCAGCAAGCGCGCGGGCGTGCAGCAGGCGCGGGCCAACCTGCAAGGGCTCAAGGCCGACTCGGCACAGGCGCGCCGGAAATACGAGCGCAAGAAAAAGCTCTTCGAGAAAGAGATGATCTCGCGCCGGGATTTTGAGACCGCCGAGGCCGCCTACGAGCAGGCCGTCTCGCAGCTGCGCTCCGCGCGGTACAGCGTCGACCAGGCGCAGGCGCGCCTCCAGGAGTCGCAGGAGCAGGTGCAGCAGACTTCCATCTACGCTCCCATCGACGGGGTCGTGAGCCGCCTGAACGTGGAGGAAGGCGAGCGCGTGGTGGGCACCGACCGCCAGCCCGGCACCGAGATGATGCGCATCGCCCGCCTCGACCAGATGGAGGTGGAGGTGGACGTCAACGAAAACGACGTGGTCAACGTGGCCAACGGCGACACCGCGATGGTGGAGGTGGACGCCTACCCGGATCGCTCCTTCAAGGGCGTCGTCACCGAGATTGCCAACTCCGCGCGCGTCAGCGGGCAGGGCACGCAGGAGCAAGTGACCAACTTTCCGGTCACCGTCCGCCTGACCTCCCCGCACAACCTGCGCCCCCAGCAGGGCTCTGCCGGGTCCCCGCCCGACTCGACCGGCGGCAGCCCGAGCGTCCAGCGGCAGGAGGCCCGCTTCGGGCCAGAGAGCATGCCCACTTTTCGCCCCGGCATGAGCGCCACGGTCGACATCTCGACCGCCACCGTCACCGACGCGATCGCAGTGCCCATCGGGGCCGTGACCGTGCGCGACTTTAACGAAGTGCAGCCCCGGCCAGACAGCGCCGCCGGGAAACAGCCCGATGGAGACGCTCGCAAAAAGCGCGCTCGCCGAGAACGGGGCGGGAATGAAGGCAGCGGCGGCCCCGGCGGGCGCAAGGAAGACCTGCGCCGGGTCGTCTTCGCCGTAGAGGAGGGGGAGGCGCGCATGAAGGAGGTCAAAACCGGGATTTCCGACCAGACGCACATTTACGTGCGCTCCGGGCTGGAGGAAGGGCAGACCATCGTTACCGGACCGTACCGCGCCATCCGCGAGGGGCTGCGCCCCGGCATGGCGCTGCGCACGCCCGGCGGTGAACCCGCGAGCGGCGAAGAGGACGGCCCGACCACTGCCTCGGCAGAGTGAGGCCGCTCCTGCGCCGTTCAATGTTCCCCCTTCACCCCCTCCACCTTCACCCCCTCCACATGGAACCCGCCTCCGCCGCTTCGCCCGACGCTGCCGGTCGCGACGGCCCCCGCTCGATGATCGACATATCGGGCGTCTCGAAGGTCTATCAGATGGGCTCCCAGGAGGTGGATGCCCTCGACGGGGTCAGCCTGAACATTGCGGAAAACGAGTACATCGCGATCATGGGCCCCAGCGGCTCGGGCAAGTCCACGATGATGAACGTGCTCGGGTGCCTGGACACGCCCACCAGCGGCACGTACTTCCTCAACGGCGAGAACGTCGGTGAGATGACCGAGGACGAGCTCGCAGCGGTGCGCAACCGGGAGATCGGGTTCGTCTTCCAGACGTTCAACCTGCTGCCGCGCGTGACTTGCGTGCAAAACGCCGAGCTGCCCCTGATCTACGGCGGCGTCTCGCGGGCCGACCGCCGCGAGCGCGCCCGCGAGGTGCTGCGCGAGGTGGGCCTCGGGGAGCGTCTGGGCCACAGGCCCAATGAGCTCAGCGGCGGGCAGCGCCAGCGCGTGGCCGTGGCGCGGGCGCTCGTCTCGCGCCCGTCGATCATCCTGGCCGACGAGCCGACCGGCAACCTCGACACTGCCACCGGCGACGAGATCATGCGCCTCTTCGAGTCGCTCTACCGGCGCGGCAACACGCTGATCGTCGTCACCCACGAGCCGCCCATCGCCAATCACGCGCGCCGCATCATTCACCTGCGCGACGGCCGCATCGAGCGCGAAGAAACGGTCGATGACCCCGTCCTCGCGGGGGCGAACCTCGACGCGCTGGAGGGCAGCCACCGCAGCGAGGCAGGGGGGGCGTGAACATCGAGCGTGGCGCAGAGGACAAGGCGCCGGGCGTTTCGCGGACGGCCGACGCTCGGTCTACGAACGGCGCCGCCGGTGTGGCGCATGGCACGTGCGCGCGGGCCTTCGTGAATGTCCGTCGGGAGCGATGTCCGTCGGGAGCGTGCGGCCCGCCGACTGCTCTGGCACGTCGTCGGGAGCAAAGAATCCCGCACGCAGCGCTCAACCCTCCTCCCGCTCCCATCAAAGCTCAATCGTTTCGCCAAAGTCCAGGACGCGCGTGTCGTGGTCTTCGGCCTCCATCGCGGCGCGCCAGTCGCCCATGTCCACCTCGATGGGCGGGAACGTGTCGTAGTGCAGCGGCACCGTCAGCGCCGGGTCGATCATCGTGACCGCATCGACGGCCTTCTCGATGCCCTGCGTGAAGCAGTCGCCGATGGGCATCAAAGCCACGTCCACGTCGTGGTCCTGGCCGATCCATTTCATCTCGGCGAAGGGGGCGGTGTCGCCGGTGTTGTAGATGCAGGCGCCCTCCACGTGAAGGATATGGCCGTTCGGCGTGCCGCCGTAGGTACCGTCGGGGAAGCTGGAGGTATGGCGCGCGTGCGTCGTCTCGACGGTGCCCCAGTCGTAGTTCACCGATCCGCCTTCGTTCAACGGCTGCACGTTTTCGTGGCCGTGCTGCTGGGTGAGGTAGCCGGTGATCTCGAAGTTGGAAATCACCAGTGCCCCGGTGCGCTCGGCGATGGCGGGCGTGTCGCCCCAGTGGTCGAAGTGCGCGTGCGTGAGCAGGATCACGTCCGCATCCACCGCGCCGGGCGCGACGTCGGTGTGTGGGTTGTCGGTGAAAAACGGGTCCACGAGAATCGTGCGGCCTTTCGTCTCGATCTGGAAGGTCGAGTGGCCGAAGTACGTCAGGTCCATGCTTTCAGAAGGCGGCTGGGGGAGAGGGTGAAAATCGCTTTTTGTAAGAAACGGCCCGCCGGAAAGTTCAGGCGGTGCCGGCGTGTTGTAGGACTCTGGTGGTACAGAGGCTCTGGTGGTACAGTCGCGTGCCCCGAGGAGCACGACAACCCCCGAACACCGGAGCACTACTTCACCAGCGCCATTTTGTGCGTACGGGTCTTCCCCCCGGCGCGCAGGCGTACGAAGTACGTACCGCTCGAAAGATTCTGCGGGCGGAACGTTACCTTCTTGTGGCCGGTGCTCTGGCGCTTGTCCAGCAGGGTCGCCACGCGCTGGCCCGTCAGGCTCCACACCGACAGGCGCACGCGCGTCTCCTCGCGCACTTGGTAGGCGATGGTTGTTTCCTCACTGAAGGGATTGGGGAAGTTGCCCACCAGCGTCACGCCCTGCTTCGGGGCGTCGGGGGACGTGCCGCGCCCCACTTTGAGCGTGCCGCTGGTGCGCTCGGCCCCGCCGGCGAACTGCTGGCGGATGCGGTAGAAGACGACCTCGGCAGAGGCTTCCGCGTCGGTGAAGGTGTAGCGGCGACGCCCCTCTTGCGCCTCGCGCCGGCCGATTTCGCGGAAGTCTTCCCCGTCGGTCGAACGCTCGATGACGAAGGCGCCGCGCCCGGGAGCCTGCCACGAAAGCGACACCGCCCCCCGGGCAGACGCCTCGGAAGACGAGTTCTGTTGGTCGTCGGACGTGTTGGCGGACGTGCGCGCGCGGAGCTCCGTGATGGGCGCGTAGAAGCGCAGCCCCGAGCGTACGCGCTCTGTGCCCGGCGGCAGCTCGCCGGTGACGAACGCGGGGGGCCAGTCCTCGCCTTCGAAATGAAGCAGCGCCGCGCCGGGCTCGTCGGCGCCCAGCGGCGCCTTTGCCGTCTCTTGTTGCGCGGCGGTGGGGCGCGGCTGGCGCATGGTGCGGCGCACAGCCTCCGGGCGGCGCGCCTGCGGCCAGAAATGGACCTCGTCGAGCGTTCCGGTGAACCCGCCCATCTGCTGCGCGGTCGTGTCTTCCTCGCGCGGGCGAAGCGGGGGCACGCGCCCGCCGAGGGCGACGACTTCGCGGTTCGGCTCCAGGGGGACGGTGCCGCGCAACGAGTCCACCGCCACCCCGTCGAGGAGCAGACGCGTACGCCCGGCCTCGGGGTCGTGCGTGACGGCGGCGTGGTGCCACGCGCCGTCGGCGACCGGCTGGGGGGTGACCATCGATTCGTGACGGCTCGGGCGACCCCGGTAGTAGTGCAGTCGCCCCCCTGGCCCGATGACCAGCTCCAACGGGTACGGGCGTTGCGCGGCCCCGTCCCAGGTGGAGAGTACGACCTCTCCGAGGCCGGTCGTCTTGAACCACGTTTCCACGGTGAACGGGGCGCGCGTGGAGAGCGCAGGCAGCCGCGTGCGGCCCAGCAGCAACGGCGCGGCGGCCTTCTGGAAGGAAAACACGCGGTTTCCCTCGGTCGTCGCCTTCTCCTCGACCGTCGCGCGGCGCTCCAGGCGGCGTGCGCGCAGGCGGCGCAGGCGCTCTTCGGCGCGGTACGTAAACGGGACCAGCGCCCACGTCGCCCGCCCGGCCCGTTCGCCGATGCGCACGCGCAGGACCAGCTCCACGGAGCCGCGCAACGTCCGCTCCGCCCCGATGAAGTAGACGTCCTCTCCCTCGGCCGGGCGCACCGTCAGGGGCGCGCGCCGGGCCCCCCCGCTCTGCAAGGCTGTGGCGCCTTCGAGCCGCCAGCCGCGCGGCAGCTCCGCGTAGAAGCCGTCCACCGACGTGCCCCCTTCCCACTGCGCGAAGAGGTTGACCGTCTGCCCGGCCGGCACCTCGCGCGGCCCGGCTGGGGCCTCGGTAAACTGCGCGCGCGCCACGCCTGCGCTCCCGAGCACGAGCACGGCCAACGAAAGAGCTTTCGCCAAGAGCACGCGCGCCACGCGCTCGGGCCGGTCGGTACACTCGTTCATGGTCAGAAACAGCGACGGGCCGAACGGACGGCGAGCAGCGACAAGAAGAGCAAACAGCACGCCACCTACTGGCCGGTAGGAGGCCGCCTTCAAAACGGGGGTGAAAATACGCTCCACTCGCCGAAGTGTCAACGCCGGAATGTGAATTGACGCCCGCGATTTTTCTGAACTGCACTTTGCGGAGGCTGAGCAGTTGCGTGCAAGCGCTGCTTTACGAAGCACTACTTTACGAAGCACTGCTTTACGAAGGTGCTCCGAGGCATTATCTTGGACGCTCCAGGCCCGTCTCTTCTCCTGCTCGACCGAAGCTCCTTCCATGCTCCCCGACGACACCGCGCCCGACGACGACATTCCCCTCCAGGGCACGCACCCGGGAGAGGGCCCCGACGACCCGCTGACCTCAAGCGTGCGCGCCCAGCAGCCGCCCGATCCCGCGCCCCGCGCCGAGCGCGTCGAGGACGAAGCGGAAATCGGCGCGGCGAAGAACGAGAAGGCCGATGAGGCGCCCCGCGACTTGGGGGAATACCGCCTCTCGCGCGACCCGGCCTCCGGGCGCCACCGCGTGAGCCTGCGCCCGCCGGCGGAGGAGGGCGAATCTCCCGGCGGCGGCTTCCGCGAGCTCAGTCGCTACTCCTCGCCCCAGGACATGAGCGAGGCTCTCGAAGAGCGGCTCCCCGACGGACCCCGCTTCGTCGTCTTGGAAAACAGCGAGACCGGCGCGGTGCGCTACGACCAGAACGTTGCCCTCGGCGGCGACTGGCTGGTCGGGGGGCGCTACGACCAGGCGACCGTCTTCGAGCGTGAAGAAGAGGCCGCCGCCTACGTCGAAAAGCGCCGTGAAGAGGCCGATGCTTCTGGTGCAAGCGCAACCGGAGCGCAACGCAGCAACGACTGACTGCCCGGAAGGGGATGGGGAGTCGCAGGATGGCTTTTCCCGGCGACGCGCTGGCGGTTTCAGGTTGAAGGGTCGGCCAACCCATCACGCCTCCTCCGGCGTCCAGTGGCGGGCCGCGAGCATCTCGGCGACCAGGAGCGCCAGCGCCAGCGCCAGAAACACGTTCCACAGCTCCCGCCCGGCCTGCCCGGCGAAGGGGCGCGCGAGCTCTTGCGCGCCCGGGTCCGCAATCACCTGCACGTCGCCCCGGGTCCCCAGCGCCTGGGCGATGCGCGCGGTGGCTTCCTCGGGGGCGGCGGCGCGCACGTCTGACTCGGCGGGGTCGAGGTTGAGGGCCACGCGCCGCACGAGGTCGCCTTCCCGGCGCACGTCGTAGACGCCGGGCGTGCGCAGACGGCCGTTCGTCTGAATCAAGGTGGCCCCAAAGAGGCGTTGCTGCCGGGGCGTCACTTCCTGCCCCTGCGGCCCGACGAGGCGGAGCGGGGCGCCGGCGCTGCTGCCGGCGGTGCGCACGCGGAGCTCGCCCGGCCGGCCTGCCGTGAGCGTCTCTGCGCGCCGGCCTCCGCTTGAGGAAAGGTAGAAGAGCGAGCGGTACAGCAGCGGCACGAAGAGGCCGCGCGTGGGCAGGTCGCTCCACTCCTGATTCGGTGCAGAGGCCATGAAGAGTGCCGCCCCCTGCCCGTGGCGAATCTCTTGCAGAAAGGGCCGCCCGTTGGAGAGGCGGATCAGCGTCTGCTCCTCGGCAGCGCGCGCGTCGTAGTCGGCCACGCGGTAGAGGGTAGGGCGCTCCACGCGCGGCCCCGACGCGCGCGAGGGGTCGAAGACGCCCTCGAAGAGCGGGTGGTCGGTGTCCGCGCGCTCGAACGAGGTGACGGGCTGGCGCGGGCCGCTTCCGCCACCGCTTCCGTCGCCGCTTACGCCGGTGATCTGCCCGCTCCCCAGCCGGCTCAGGAGCGCGTTGTAGTCGGCTTGCGCCCCGCTGCTGCCCTCCTGCCCGCCGAAGGAGCGCGGAAAGAGCAGCAGGCCGCCCCCGTCCCGCACGAAGCGCCCCAGCGCCTGGCGGGTGCCGCTGGCCAGCGACTGCGGTCCCACCAGCACCACCGCGTCGTAGGCCGAGAGGTCCGCCCCGGCCAGCTGTCCCTCGTCGAGAACCCGGGGCTGGAAAATGCTTCCCTGCGCACTGCCCGACTCCCCGCGCCCCGAGGCCAGCGCCAGCTCCACGTAGCGCGTGGTCTGGCCTTGCCCGCGCACCACCAGCACGCGCCGCTCGCGGGGCACGTGCAACACGAAGTGGCGCGTGTCGTCGGCAGCAAAGCCGTCGCTCTCGATCTCGACGCGGCCGGGTCGCCAGCCGCGCCGGCGCGGGGTGACGGTGAAGGACACCGTCTGCGAGGCGCCGGGCTCAAGGTCGGCCGTGGCCTGCGCCACGCGCTGCGCGCGATCCTCCGCGCCGAGGTACACGCTCGCGCCGATGCTCTCGCGTGCCTCTGGACCGACGTTTTCGAGCGTGGCCGTGAGCCGCGCCGGCTCACCGACCTCGACGATGCGGCTCTCGACGGTCACGTCGGTGACGGCCACGTTCTGCGGCGCGCCCCCGCCGACGGGCACCAGGGCGGCGCGCACGCCTCCGTCCGCTTCTGAACCCGCCGCCGCCTCCCCGGCGAGTGTGTCGGCCAGCGTGCTCTTTTGCAGGTCGGTAAAGAGATAGAGCTCGCGGTTGGGACGGCTCGACTCGGCGAGGCGACGGGCGGCGCGGCGCGCGGCGCGTGCCAGCGGCGCGGCCCCGGCGCGCGCCTCGACGCTGCGGATCGCCTCGCGGGCGGTCCCGGCATTGCGAAAGGCGCCACGCTGAGGGTCCTCCAGGCCGGCGGTGGCGCTCAGGTGCAGACGGTCGCCGGAGCGCATCTGGCCGGCCAGGGCGGCGGCGCGGGCCTTCGCCTGGCGCAGGTAGGTTCCCTGCCCACCCGAGCGGCGCGTCATCGAGAGGGAATTGTCCACCACCACGGCCATCGCGGCGGGTGCTTGCCCGGCTCCGCCTGCCGACTGCGCGAGGTCGGGGCTCAGGACCGGCTGCGCGAAGGCCAATGCCAGGCACGCCACCGCCAAGACGCGCAGCGCCAAGAGCAGCCATCGCTTCAGGCGCAGGCGCTGCATGGTGCGCTCCTCGACCTGCCGCACGAACGCCAGCGACGAAAAGTCCACCTGGCGTGGCCGCCGCAGGTTGAAGAAGTGCACCGCGATGGGCACGGCGGCGGCGGCCAGCCCCATCAGCATCCAGGGATTCAGAAAGCTCACGGGCGCGAAGAAAAGCGGGCGCTTCACAGAAAAGAGACGCGCCTGCTGCTACTCGAAGACGCCCGGTGGTGTTGCGCTCCGAACGGAGTGGGCGCCCTAACCGAAGGCCATACCCCCGCGGTGCCTTTCGGGCCGAGGGGCTGAAGGCTGTTATCTGAGAAATGGGAACGCCGCCCTTCGCGTGCTGGTTTTCAACGGCGTCCAACCGCACTTGCCACCGCCTACACGTCCGCATGTCCATGAAAGTCGTCGGCGACGAAGAGAAGCTGCCCTCCTACTGGGAGCGCTTCGACCGTCTCCAGCGCACCGCCGGCAAGCTGCGCGGCACGCAGGGGGCGCCGCGTGGGGTGTTTCGGTTTACCAGCTTCGCCGAATTTGAGGAATGGAAACGTCATCACCAGAGCCGCCCCGCCCGCCCGGAGGAGAAGACCTCTTTTCCCTCTGCCGAGAACTGAACCGCCGCGAGGCGCGCTACATCGTCGTCGGGGGCATGGCCGTTATCCAGCACGGCCACCTGCGTGCCACCGAGAACATCGATTTGCTGCTGGAACCGTCGCAGGCGAACATCGAGCGCGTCCGCAAAGCGCTGGAGATGCTGCCCGACCGGGCCGTGCGTGACATGGACGACGGCGACCTGGAGCAGTTCACCGTCGTCCGCGTAGCCGATGAAATCATCGTAGATTTGATGCTCGAAACTGCCGGCTTTTCCTTCGCCGACGCTGAAGGCGAGGTCGAACATCACGAGATCGAAGGCGTCTCGATTCCTTTCGCTTCCGCGCGTCTGTTGCTGAAGATGAAGCAGACGGGGCGCGAAAAGGACGCGCTCGACCGGATGTTTCTGGAACGGAAAATCGCAGAAGAGTAGAGGCGCGAGATCCCGCGTCTCTGCGGGTGTTTCCCATTCCCACCAACGGCCCGTCCCGGCATCATCTGCGGCGCTGGTGCATAGAAAACCAGGGATCGTCGCCGCATTTTTCTCTTTTGCGAAGACCCGCCCGCCGCCGATGGCCCAGACCACCGAAACGGTCCCCCCTTCCACGCCCGTCATCGCCAACGTTGAAGCGCGCACCGGGGGCGGCGACGGCGCGCCGGCCGACGACGCCCGCAGCAAGGCCGCCGGCCACATCGTGCTGCGCGGGGCGCGGCAGCACAACCTCAAGGGCGTCGACCTCGACATTCCGCGCGGCGAGCTGGTTGTCTTCAGCGGCCCTTCGGGCAGCGGCAAGTCCAGTCTCGCCTTCGACACGATCTACGCCGAGGGCCAGCGCCGATACGTCGAGAGTCTGTCGGCGTATGCGCGGCAGTTCCTCGAGCGCATGGACAAGCCCGATGCCGACCTCATCACGGGGTTGGCGCCGGCCATCGCCATCGAGCAAAAAGCCCCTTCCAAAAACCCGCGCTCGACCGTCGCCACGCAGACGGAGATCTACGACCACCTGCGCCTGCTCTTCGCGCGGCTGGGCACCACCATTTCGCCGATCAGCGGCAAGGAAGTCACCCAAGACACGCCCCGCTCCGTCGCGCTGGCGACGGAGGACGAACTGGACGAGGGCACGAAGTTCTACCTCTGCTTTCCCGTCCCGGAGCACCCCGACTGGTCGCTCACCGACGAGCTGACGTCGCTGCTCAAAAAAGGCTTCGCGCGCCTGCTCCTGCTGCCTACCGAGAAGCAGCGCGAAAAGGGCGAGGCGCCCGAGCTGATCGACCTCAACGACAAGCCGCCCGAGAAGGCGATTTACTACGGCCGGGACCGCCTGCGGGTGCTGGTGGACCGCCTTGCGGTGCGCCCCGGCGACGAAAGCACCCGCTCGCGCATGGCCGACTCGGTCGAGCAGGCCTTCGGCGAAGGACAGGGCCGCGCCGTCGTCGTCAGCCGCGACGGCGAGACGCAGCTCAGCTTCAGCGCCTTCTTCGAGCGCGACGGGATGCGCTTCGAAGAGCCGCGGCCTCTCCTGTTCAGCTTCAACAGCCCGCTGGGCGCGTGCCCGGAGTGCGAGGGCTTCGGCCGCGTTCCCGGCATCGACCCGGACCTCGTGGTGCCCAACAAGCGCCTCTCGATCCGCGACGGCGCGATTGCCCCCTTCCGGTCGGACAAGTGGTCCAAGCACTTCCGCGCGCTGATCCGCGTGGCCGCCGACGACGGGCTCGACATCGACACGCCATACAAAAACCTCGATGACGAGACGAAACGCGTCGTCTGGGAGGGGAAGGGCGACTACATCGGCGTGGAGGGCTTCTTCGACTTCCTCGACGCGAAGTCCTACAAAATGCACTACCGCATCCTCAGGGCGCGCTACCGGGGCTACTCGCCGTGCCCGGCCTGCGACGGAACCCGCCTGCGCGACCAGGCGCGCTACGTGCAGGTCGGCGGCACGACCATCGGCGAAATCGGAAAAATGACGACTCGCGAGGCGCGCGATTTTTTCGAAGACCTCGAACTGACAGAGCACGAGCAGGACGAAGCGGGCCGCGTGATCGAGGAACTGCGCAAGCGCAGCCGCTACCTCGTGGACGTGGGGCTGGACTACCTCACGCTCGACCGCCTGGCGCAGACGCTCTCCGGCGGGGAGGCGCAGCGGATCAACCTGTCCACGTCGCTGGGGTCCTCGCTCGTCGGCAGCCTCTACGTCTTAGACGAACCTACCATCGGGCTGCACCCGCGCGACAACGACCGCCTGATCGACATCCTCCACCGCCTGCGCGACCTCGGCAACACCGTCCTCGTCGTCGAGCACGATCCGGCCACGCTCCGGGCCGCCGACCACCTCGTGGACCTGGGGCCGGGCAGCGGGCGCTACGGCGGCGAAGTGATCTTTCAGGGAACCTTCGAGAAGATCAAAGCGGACGAGGACTCGTTGACGGGACGTTACCTGAGCGGGCGCGAAAAGATCGCGGTCCCCGAGCGGCGCGAGATGGACGAGGAGCGTGCCGTCGTCGTCAGGGGCGCGCGGCAGCACAACCTGAGAGGCATCGACGCGGCCTTTCCGCTGGGCGGCATCGTGTGCGTGACGGGCGTCAGCGGCTCGGGGAAAAGCACGCTCGTGGAAAGCACGCTCTTCGAGGGGCTGCGGCGCCAGCTGGGGGAGGAAGGCGACGCGAAGGTCGGCCAGCACGACGCCATCGAGGGCGCGGGGCGCGTCGGGGCCGTCGAGATGGTCGACCAGAGCCCCATCGGGCGCTCGCCGCGGTCGAATCCCGCGACCTACACCAATGCCTTCGACGGCATTCGCAAGCTCCTCGCAGGGACGCGCACGGCGAACCTGCGCGGCCTCGACCAGGGCTACTTCTCGTTCAATACGCCGGGCGGGCGCTGCGAAAACTGCGAGGGGCAGGGCGTCGTGAAGGTCGAGATGCAGTTCCTGGCAGACATCCACCTGGAGTGTGAGGTGTGCGGCGGCACGCGCTACAAGCAGGACGCCCTCGAAGTCAGGTACGGCGGCAAGAACGTGGCCGACTTCTTGGCGATGACCATCGACGAGGCGGCCGATTTTTTCGCCGACGAGGCGACTGTCGTCAACCGCCTGACGGCCCTGCGGGACGTGGGCCTGGGCTACCTCTCGCTCGGGCAGCCGTCCACCACGCTCTCCGGCGGGGAGGCGCAGCGCATGAAGCTGGCCTCGCACCTTTCCGGCAAGGCCACCGACGGGACGCTCTACCTTTTCGACGAGCCGACGACGGGGCTGCACTTCGCCGACATCGAGCGGCTGCTTTCGGCCTTTCGGCAGCTCGTGGAGGCGGGCCACTCGGTGGTCATCGTCGAGCACAACCTCGAAGTCCTCAAGAGCGCCGACTGGATTCTCGATCTCGGGCCGGAGGGCGGGCACCGCGGCGGCGCACTCGTCTGCGCCGGGCCGCCCGAGGCCATCGCCCAGTGCGAAGCGAGCCACACGGGGCACTTTTTGCGCGAGGTGCTATGAAGCAGGAGCCTGCTCAGCGGTGCTTGCCGTCTTTGTTGCTGGAGGAGAGGTTGTGGCGGCCCTTCTTGCGGCGATTCTTGAGGGTCTCCTTGCCGCTTTTGCTCTTGGAGCGGGAGCGAAAGCCGTTCTGCTTGGACCGCTTTTTCTTGGAAGGCTGGAAGGTGCGCTTCGGCATGGCCGGTGGGAAGGTTGAGTCGAAAAGATCAGACAGGCAAAAAAGACAACGCCGCCGGCGCGCCAGTGTTTGCCGCTTCCTTGCCTTGTTGGACAAGGCCGCAGGCGGGGCACGGAACCTCGCGGGGGCCGGCGCATTGCGCAGGCGTCCAAGCAAGCGGGGATAGCTCAGCGGTAGAGCGTCACCTTCCCAAGGTGAGGGCCGCGGGTTCGAATCCCGTTCCCCGCTCTGCGCCAGCGTCGTAGCCAGGTGGCCGTAGCCAAAAGTGAAGGCGGAGGCCTGCAAAGCCTGCGTCGGCGGTTCGAGTCCGCCCGACGCCGCTCTGTCTCGGCCGTCAGCGGCCGGCTCGCAGCGAGGTTGTGCGCAAGAGGCGGATAGTTTCCGACAGGGGCGGTTAGCTCAGTTGGTTTAGAGCGTCTGCCTTACAAGCAGAATGTCGCTGGTTCGAGTCCAGCACCGCCCACTCCTGTTATCTGTAATTCCCTGTCCGTCAGGGGTTTACGTATTTGTGGGTATGGCCCTGGACGTAGACGCGCTGCACTTCGAGCGCGGACAGCAGCTTCGAGACTGGGCGGAAGACGCAAAGACGGAATTGAATCCCGAGGAGGTGCAGCAGTAATGGAAACGCAAGAAAGTAAGGTACTCGGGTTTGGCTTTACTCCCGGCGAAGGAGAGCCCCACTTTCTCGTCACCATCCCCCTGAAGTCGGGAAGACGACTCCGTCTATATCTCGGAGCATTTCGAGTGGGACGAGAGTGACAAGCGGCGGGAGCTGCTGCATTTCGCCCTCGGGAAGAATGACGCCAAGATGCGCGTCGTCCTTTCCTCGATTGAAGTGAGATGAGATCGCCGAAGCCACGAAAGCCAGATTTAATCGTCGGCTTCGGGAGGAGGGCGGACCGACCGGACAGTGGCAGACGGGTCAAGTTCCCGTGGCCCGTCTCTGCGGGAAAGAACTTGTGCTTTCGGCCTGGGCCATTGAGGACGCCGACCCCGCGAAGATCCCAACGGCAATTCGTAATTGGCGAGGGTTGGCACCGGAGGAACGGTGGTGGCTCTTCACGATGACCAATGCGGTGACGGGACACGCTGTCACCGGGCGCAACAGAGGCTGGCGGAAGGCCGTCCGGTACGCGCTCACCGAAAATCCCGTCTCTTCTTCGGACGTTGAGTCCCGGAAGGAAATGGATTTTGGGCTCTTCCGGCAGGCTACGTGAGATCAGGGGCAGAATGGGCTTCGCGTTTGGAGCGTCCCGCTCCGAGAAACACCGGGATCTCTCCCCCGTCGAAGTTTGGCTCAAGGTTGGCAAATCGAACCTCAGTTTCTATATTGTCAACCCCGCACCTTCTCTTCCCTCCTTCACGGGCGTCGTTATGGCTCTCGGTCCCCGCATTCGACAGGCGCGGTATCTGCGTGGCTTCAATCAGCGAGAGCTGGCAGAGGAGATCGGCGTGAGTAAAACGACTGTGTCGAACTACGAGCAGGAAAATTCGCTGCCGGACTCGGCGAAGCTCATGGAGATTGCCGAGGCCTTGGACATTGATCTTTCTTACTTCCTCCGAAGCCCTCGGGTCGGGGACATCGAGCCCGCCTACCGCAAGTTTTCGTCGATGCTCGTGAAGGAGGAGAATGCAATCGTTGAGCGCATTCGGGATTGGTTGGAACGCTACCTCGAAGTCGAGTCGATCTTGGAAATCGATGCGCTCGATTTCGAGTGGCCGGACGGCGTCCCGTATGAGGTAGAGACTATGGAGGATGTAGAGCAGGCGGCACTACGCCTCCGGGACGTCTGGGAGATTGGCCGGGATCCCATTGAGAACCTCACCGAGCGGCTGAAAGACAAGGCTCTGCGTGTGGGGTGCATCAAGGCCCCCGAGGACTTCGACGCCTGTGCGTTCGAGGCCCAAGTCAGCGGGGAGATTCCTGTGATCGTTTATAACGAAAAATACCCCGGGGACCGGCAGCGCTTCAGCATTGCCCATGAGCTTGGACACCTCGTCCTGGACGTTGAGGGCGAACTGAAGGAGGAGAAGGTGTGCGATCGGTTCAGCGGGGCCTTCCTCGTTCCCTGCGACGTGTTCATAAACGACGTGGGCGAACGGCGACGCAACGTTGCGCAGCGGGAGCTGGAGCTCCTAAAGCAGAAGTACGGTGTGAGCATGCAGGTGCTCGCCTACCGCATGAAGGACCTGGGGATCATCACCCAGAGCCACTTTCGGCGATTTTTTCAGTGGTTCAACGCCGCTGGACACAAAGAAAAGGAGCCCGGCGAGGCCGTCTCCCGGGAGCAGCCGCGGCGCTTCGAGCGCATGGTGCAACACGCCCGGGCAGAGGAACTGATCACAGACCGCCGCGCGGCGGAGCTGCTGGACCGCAACACTGAACACCTCCCCGAGCCTGTTCTTGCGTAGGTGCTACCCGCTGCGTCGTGGTCTGCGTCACCGATGCGAACATCTGGATCGACCTCCACAACGCCGACCTCCTCGACGCAGCGTTCGAGCTGGACTGCACGTGGCGCACGCCCAACATCGTGGTACGGGACGAGGTGCTCACCGTGGACCGCGACATGCTCATGAACCTGGGCCTCGATGTCCGGACCCTTTCCGGCGATGAGTTGAATCGGATTTTGACGCTGAATGGCCGGTACCCCAACCCGTCGCCGAAGGACCTCTCCGTTCTCGTCGTGGCCGATGTGGACGATGGCATCGTGGTGAGTGGCGATGGGCCGCTCCGCGACGCAGCCAGAAACGAAGGCATGACGGTTCACGGCGTGCTCTGGGTGCTGGACCGTCTCGTCGATGAGGCCATCATTACGAAGGCCCGGGCCGCAACGGCACTGAACGCGATGCTTCAGCAGGGGGCTCGTCTTCCCGAGGACCCGGTGGAGGGCCGCCTGGAGGACTGGCAATCGAGCTAATCCCCTTCATTCTCTGGGCACTTCCCTCACCGGATTTGTGCAAGGCAGCGCGCCCGCTACGACGACGCGCCCGCTACGACGACGCGCCCGCTACGACGACGCGCCCGCTACGATGACGCGCGCCCGGTGTCTTCGCTCGCCGCGTCGCTACCGGCCTGCGCCCCGGCCCCGGCCTGGGCGTCGGCCTGTGTTTCCGGCCTCGGCCCGGCGGCGCGAGGCCGTCCGTTATCGCTTTTTCGCATCTCCGCGCGCACCTTCGGGAGAGCGTCGGGGTACTCCCGCTGCACGAAGGCGATCATCTTCTCGCGCACCTTGCAGCGCAGCTCCCAGAGGGCCCCCGCACTGGCGGCGCTCTGCAGCAGGCGCACTTCGACGGCGCGCTCGCCGGCGTTGGTCACTTGCACGGCGGCGGCCTTCCCGTCCCAGTCTTCGCTTTCGTTGAGAATGCGCTGATGCTCGGAGCGCAACGCCTCGACGGGCACGGTGTAGTCCACGTAGAGAACGACCGTCCCCATCAGATCGGCGGTGGTGCGCGTCCAGTTCTGGAACGGTTTTTCGAGAAAGTTGCTGATGGGCACGACGAGGCGACGCTGGTCCCACACGCGCACCACCACGTAGGTGAGGGTAATTTCCTCCACCCAGCCGAAGTCGCCTTCCACGATCACCACGTCGTCGATGCGGATGGGCTGGGTGATGGCCAGTTGGATGCCGGCCAGGAGGTTGCCGAGCGCCTTCTGCGCCGCCAGGCCGATGACCAGCCCGGCCACGCCCGCCGAGGCCAAGAGCCCCGTCCCGATCTCGCTGAACGCCTCGAAGTTCATCAGGATGGCCGCCAGCGCCAGCACCGCGATCACGACCACGGCGATGCGTTTGAGGATCTTGGCCTGCGTGAGCATCCTGCGCGCGTCGAGGTTGTCGTCCTGGTTGAGGTCGCTACGTTCCACGAGCAGGTCCTCGAAGGCGCGCACCACCCCGATCAGCATCCACGCCACGGCGATCACCGCGCTGATGTAGAGCAGGTCGCTGGCGAACAGAATGGAGGCATCGGTGAGCACCACGGCGATGGACGGCAGCCACAGGCGCACCACGATCAGCGGCAGGAGCAGCGCCAGGGGCCGCCGTATGTGCCGCAGGATGGCCTTCTGAAAAATCATCACGCGCGGCATCTCGGTCGTCAGGCGGTCCACCACGCGAAAAAGCAGCCAGTGCAGCACCAGCCCAATCACCACAGCGAGAGCCAGCGCAGCAAGGGCCCCGAGGGTCGGCCCGAGCGCGTCGAGAAGTAGGTTCATGGCAAGGAGGAGCAAGAAGGGTGAAAGGGGGATGGACCGGCAAAGTATGGATGAAGACCCTTGACTTCCACCGCTTCTTTTCCCTTCCTGTAACAAATGCGGATACCAACCGGCGCCTCGCGTTCTCTTGTCCCGTGGCCTCCCGCCAATGCCTGACGACGCCCCTTCACCCGGCCGGGCCCTGCTCGCGTGGGTCGCGCTCTCGGTCGTCTTCGTGGTCGGCGGCGGGCTGGGGGCGGGCCTCGTCGCGCTGCTCTACGAGGCGGTCGTGGGCGAGCCGTTCGGCGACCTGCTCTACGCGATCATCTTCGGGGGTATCGGGCTGGTGGCCTACCGCACCGCGCGCGTCTTCGTCCAGCAAAGACGGCCCCGACAAAGGCGGCCCGGCAGGACGCAACCCCGCGAGTAAAAAACGCGCCGCCAGTAAAAAGCGCGCCGCCGAGGTTACTCTCCGGTCCACCGTGCGGTGCCGACGATGGCGTCGACGGTGTCCTCCAGCGCGGCGAGCCGGGCGAGCGACGGAGCGCGCTCCAGCTCGCCGCCGTCCTCGGTACGCCGCGCGTAGCAGCCGTGATAGTGTTCGACCTGCCGGCGTCGCCCCCCGGTCCGGAAGGAGGTGCGCACCGTCGGGAAGTCGGGAAGCCAGACGGCGCAGGCGGAATCGCCGCGCCCGTAGCTGCGCGGGTAGCCGAAGTAGTCGGCCGCGCGGAACTGCTGCTTCAACCGCTCGACCTTCGCCCCTGAGATCTGGGCGCGCACGGTATCCTTGACCTCCACGTATTCGCGCCCATCGTAGACCACGCGCCCGCTCTCGAAGACGGTGAGCGCGTAGCTGGGGCACGGCCCGAAGCAGGTGCTACGGTCGAGCGTGAGGAGCGTGTCGGCGGGCGCGCCCGCATCGGGCGCGGCGGCAGCGCTGTCGGCGGGAGCTTTCGCGTCGCCGGGAGGCGCGCACCCGGCGGGGGCAATGAGCAGCGCGAAGACGACCAGGCCCGCGAGTGAGGCGGCGGACGGGGCGGGAGAAGGTCGCATCGGGTCCAGTGGGAGTCGCACGGGGGCCAGTGGGAAAGGTCGGAAAGCGGCGCTCCCCCTGGCGCCCTGGCAACGAATGGACCGGCCGTCTGGCGCCGCACGACGCTTCCCAACGGGGGCTCCCAACGGGGGTTCTCAACGCGACCGGCGGGGGTGGGCACGGGAGCGAAAACGGCGCGGAATGCTACGCCGCGCCGTTTTCGCTCGGGTCCGGCTCCGGGCCGGCGGGAGCGTGCTGGACGTGCTCGACGTAGACGTCGTCGAGGAGCATGGCGAAGAGCTCCGGTTCTTCCTTCGCCAGTTCCTTCGCCAGCGGCACGAAGCGGTCCATGCGCTCGCGCTTCTCCTCCGGAATATTGCGCAGGCGCTCTTCCAGTTCCACGGTGAGGCGCTCGTCCACGCGCTCCTCGACCTCCTCCTCGCTGGGCAGCTCGCAGCGGCGCAGGTCCACGCCGTAGCGCTGGGCCGCGCGCTCCAGCTTGTGCTCGTCTTCGAGGGTCGCCAGGGTGATGGAGGTGCCCGTCTTTCCCGCCCGCGCGGTGCGACCCGAGCGGTGAATGTAATACTCGTAGTCCTGCGGCACGTCGTAGATGAAGACGTGCGAGAGGTCGGTAATGTCGATCCCGCGCGCGGCCACGTCGGTGGCCACCAGGAAGCGCAGGTCCCCGCCGCGGATGCGCTTCATGGCCTTCTCGCGGTCGCTCTGCGAGAGGTCGCCGGTGATCTGGTCGGCGTTCTGGCCCTGGTTTTGCAGAAACTGCGCCAGGTAGCGCACTTCCCGCTTGGTGTTGGAAAAAATCAGTGCCGAGTCGGGGTTTTCGTGCTCGATCAGCTCCAGGAGCGCGCGGTCTTTGTCCATCTTGCCGACCAGGTAGTAGCGGTGGTCGATGTCTTCGACGCTTTCGTGGCCGCTGGAGAGCGACAGGAAACCGGGGGCGTCGAGGAACTCGCGCCCCAGGGAGCGTACCTTCGCCGGCACCGTGGCGCTGAACATGTAGGACTTGCGGTTTTCCGGCAGGTGCTCCTTGATGTCCTGCATGGCCGGGTAGAAGCCCATCGAGAGCATCTCGTCGGCCTCGTCGAGGATGAACATTCGGCTCTGGTCGAGCGAGAAGTTGCCGCTCTCCAAGTGGTCGAGGATGCGCCCGGGCGTGCCGATGATGACCTGCGCGCCGTCGCGCAGCGCCTTGAGCTGCGGCCCGTAGCTGACGCCGCCGTAGATCAGAGCCGCGTCGAGCTCGTTGGTCGCGGCGGTGGCGAGTTTCATCTGCTCGAACTCGTGGTGGATCTGCCGCGCCAACTCGCGGGTGGGCGCGAGGATCAAGACCTGCGGGTGGCGCTCCTCGGGGTTCAGGACTTCGAAGAGCGGCAAAAGAAACGCGCCGGTTTTGCCCGTACCCGTGCGCGCCTGGACGATCAGCTCGCGGCCGTCCAGAATGTAGGGAATGGCCCGCTTTTGCACGGGCATCAGCTCCGCCCAGCCCATCGCCTTGAACGCTTGATGGACGATGCCCGGCAGGTCGCTCGCCGCAATCGTGTCGAGCGGCGGGGTGGGCTCCTGGAAAAAATCGCCGCGCTCGCGCTTGGCCTGCTTCTGGCCGCGCGTGGTAAGATCGACGGACTTGAAGTAGCTGGCGGCGCCCGTCTGCTGGGCGGGTTGAGGCTCGTCGGAAGGCATCGGCGGTGGCGCGTGCGGGAGAGAGCTCAAAGCGGGTACAGTAAAAAGCAACGTGCCGGAGCGGCACGGCGTTCACTGCGGCGCTCGGCGTTTTTGCGTGAAGCGAACGCTTGCGCCCGGGAGGGCCAAGATCATACCCTCGCGGCGGAGCTCACCTTTGCGAGGCTTACCCTTGCGGGGGCGCGCTCCACGCGCCCTTCGCCCGGCGCCGGGCGCAAAGATAACAGAAGCGTCAAAAATGCGCGGCAGGGCGGCCCCACGCGGGCGAACGGAACGGATTTGGCTGCATTTACCGAATGGGCGGGGAGGCTTTCTATCCGTGGCAATGCTTTCGGGCGTTGCTTTTTCCCTTCCGCAACACGCCGTGCCTGTCATGGCATATATTTGCAGAAACGCTGTTTTCGTCCTTCCCGCCGCCTTCGTGCTGGGGCTCGCCGCCCTGTTCGCCGGCTGCTCAGAGCCGCCGCAGGCCGCCGTGTCGGACCGCAGCGCGCAAGAGACGGCCCGTGCGCCCGTCCCCGACTCGCTGAGCCGGGCCACCTTCGCGGGCGGGTGCTTCTGGTGCACCGAGGCGGCCTTTCAAAAGCTCGATGGCGTGACGCGCGCGATCTCCGGCTTCTCAGGCGGGACCACGCCCGACCCCACCTACGACGCCGTGGCGTCGGGGGAAACGAACTACGCCGAGGCCGTGCAGGTGACGTACGACCCCGACGAGATCACCTACAAGCGCCTCCTGGCGGCCTACTGGCACCACATGGACCCTACCGATGCGGGCGGCCAGTTCGCCGACCGGGGCTCGCAGTACCGTCCGGTCATCTTCTACCACAACGAGCGCCAGCAGCGCCTGGCCCGCCAGTCGAAAAAGCAACTCGCGCAGAGCGGGAAATTCAGCGAGCCCATCGTGGTGAAAATCAAGTCGATGGGCCGCTTCTACGCGGCGAAGGAGTACCACCAGGACTACTTCAAGAAGCACCCGCAGGAGTACGAGCGCTACTACGAGGGAAGCGGGCGCGGCCCCTTCGTGCGCAAGACGTGGGGCGACGCGAGTGCCTCGGCGACCTCGGGGAGCGACGCCGCGCCGGGCGGCGGCGAAGGCGCGGTGATGCAGACCGCAGCGACGGGCGCCACCGCCTCCGGCTCCTCCGCTCCCGCGCAGGGCGCGTCCCAGCAGGCCTTGACCCAGCAGGCCGCCAACGCGCGCACCACCCCGCCGTGGTCGGACTTCGAGATGCCCTCCGACGAGAAGCTGCGCGCGATGCTCACGGACATGGAATACCACGTCACACAGGAGAACGGGACCGAGCCGGCTTTCAACAACGCGTACTACGACAACAAGCGCGCCGGCATCTACGTGGACGTGGTCAGCGGCGAGCCGCTCTACTCCTCGAAGCATAAGTTCGACAGCAACACTGGCTGGCCCAGCTTCTACAAGCCGATCGACGACAAGTACGTCGTGACGAAAAAGGACCGCAGTCTCGGGATGGTGCGCACGGAGGTGCGCTCGAAAATCGCCGACTCGCACCTCGGGCACGTCTTCGACTGGGACGGCTCGCCGGAGGTGCCGACGGGCAAGCGCCACTGCATCAACTCCGCCGCGCTGGAGTTCATCCCCGCCGACGAGCTGGAGGAGCGCGGCTACGGGATGTATGCGGACGACTTTGATTGAAAATTGAGTATGGCAAGTTGGTGATTGGCGGGCGTCCCGAGACCAACTTGCTGTTTTCAATCATCAATTGGCAACCCCGCTACATCGCCATGCCGCCGTCCACGTGCAGGACGTGGCCGGTGATGTAGCCGGCGGCGCCCGAGGCCAGAAACAGAACCGCCTGCGCCACGTCCTCCGGCTGCGCGGGGCGACCCAGCGGCACCTGGCCTTTCATCGCCTCGCGGGCGCGGTCGGGGAGTTCGTCGGTCATGTCTGTCTCGACGTAGCCGGGCGCGACGACGTTGACGGTCACGCCCCGACTGGCGAGCTCTCGGGCGAGGCTCTTCGAGAAGCCGACGATGCCGGCCTTCGAAGCGGCGTAGCTCGTCTGGCCGGGATTGCCTGCGAGGCCGACCACTGACGAGAGGTTGACGATGCGCCCCGCGCGCTGGCGCATCATCGGTTTGTAGGCGGCCTTCGAGAAGTTGAAGACGCTCTTGAGGTTGGTTTCCATCGTGGCGTCCCAGTCCGCCTCGCTCATGCGCAGAAGCAGCCCGTCGCGCGTGATGCCGGCGTTGTTGACGAGCACGTCGAGCGACCCGAAGGCGTCGGTGACGGCCTCGACGACCTCGGCGGCGGCGTCGGTGCTGGCGGCGTCGCTCTGGAAGCTCTGCGCCTTGGTGCCCTCCTCGGCGAGTTGCGCTTCGATCTCCTCGGCGGCTTCGGTTGAGGAGTGGTAGGTGAAGGCTACGCGCGCGCCGGCCTCGGCGGCCGCTTCGACGACGGCGCGGCCGATGCCGCGCGTGCCGCCGGTGACGAGAACGCTCTGGTCGGAAAGGTCGAAGGGCATGAACGGGGGGCGCGTGCGGGAAGGACGAGCGCGGCAGCTACCTCGAAAGCGACGCCAAGCCCGCTCGTTCCCGCTGAAGCGGTGCGACGCCGCCCCCGCTACGGGCGCGACGACGCCTCTCGGGTCTTCTTCTCGGGGAAGGTCCAGGTGAAGTAGTAGCCGTCGGGGCGCACGTAGAGGCGCAGCTCCTGCGCATCGAGCAGGTCGCTACCGTCGTCGGCGTAGCGCTCAAAGAAGATCATGTTGCGCACGTAGAGCGTCTCGCGGCCGATGTAGATCGCGTTGGAGGGGGCCTGCGACGTGACGCGCGCAGGCTCGTAGCGCGTATTGTCCTGGTCGCGCAGGTAGACGCGTTGCCCGGCCGTGCCCAGCTGAAGCTGACCCAGGTCGAGACGTTGCAGGGAAGGGGCGAAGACGTACACGTCGATTTGAAGCGAGCTGTCGTAGGAAGCGGTGCGCTCCTCGACCATCTCGCGCGCGAGGTCTTTCGAGAGGGTCTGGATGCCGCGCTCCGGGACCAGCGACGCCAGCGAGAGCTCCTTGCTCCAGAGCGTGGCGTGGGTGCGAAAGTAGTTTCGTCCGTCGCGCCCCGCTCGCCCAGCCGTCCACTCCGTGAGCAAGTCGGCGTAGGACCCGTCGAGCTGAAAGTCGACCTGCCGGTCCTTTTCTACGATCTGGAGGTGCGCCAGCGAGTCGGGGTGGTGAGACACGTTCCGCGTGCTCGGGAGCGCGCTCGTGGCAATATCGGCCTGCTCGACGTCGAAGTCCTCTTCCTCCTCGCCGCTGCCTCCCAGCGAAGCGCACCCCGCCAGCAGAAGCGTCACGGGCATCAGCAGCAGAAACGCTCGCCGGGAGGCCTTCTCGACGGAGGAGCGAAGGTTCATGCCATCACTGCAAGAAGGGAAACCAGAGGGGCAGCACGGCGGCCCTGCCGGGCGCGCGGGGCGGAGCGGATCGGGACGGTACGCCTTCCCCCCGCTCGTCTTTGAGAGCAGCGTGCGGGTGAGTTTCTTATCGGGCGGCCCTTCCTCAATGCTTTCACGCCTCGGGAGGGTCCACCAACAGGACGTTTGCCTTCAGACCTACTGCTCTGTCGTCTCCAGGTCTTCCGCCGTGCCGGCCTGCTCGATCTCTACCTTGCGCCCCAGCGTGCGGCGCGCCAGCCCGCTGAGGACCCGGCCCGCGCCCACTTCCACGAAGCGCCCTGCGCCGGCTCCGTGCATCGCCTTCAGCGAGGGCGCCCAGCGCACCGGGGAGAGCAGTTGCTCCAGCAGCGCCGCGCGGATGGCCGCCGGCTCGGTGGCCGCTTCGGCAGTGACATTCAGGTAGACCGGGCAACGCGGCTCCTGGATGTCGAGGTCGGCCAGTTCCTCGGCCAGCCCGTCGCGTGCGCCGCGCATGAGGGGAGAGTGGAAAGCCCCGCTCACCGGCAGAGGGATCGCGCGCCGCGCGCCGTGCTCCTCGCAGAGCGTGGAGGCGGCCTCGACCGCCTCGGCGTCCCCGCTGATGACAATCTGGCCGGGCGCGTTGTAGTTGGCCGGCTGCACGACGTGGGGGGCCGCGTCCCCGCCCCCCTCGCGGGTCACATCTTGGCAGACCGCCTCGAGCGCCTCCGTTCCCATCCCGATGATCGCGGCCATCGTGCCGGGGCGCTCATCGCTGCCGTCCTCGCCGGTGGCGGCCATGAGCTCGCCGCGGCGGCGCACCACGCGCAACCCGTCGTCGAAGGAAAGGGCCCCGGCGGCGGCCAGCGCACTGTACTCCCCCAGGCTGTGGCCGGCGGTCATGTCCGGCTGGGGGCTGCGACTTTCGAGCACGGCCATCGCCGCGAGGCTGTGCGCGTAGAGCGCCGGTTGCGTCACCTCCGTCTGCTTGAGCGCCTCCTCCGCCTCCGGGCTTTCGTCGAACATGATCTCCGTGAGGGGGAAGCCGAGCACCTCGTCGGCACGGTCGAGGCGGGCGCGTGCTTCGTCGAACTGCTCGTAGAGGGCGCGGCCCATGCCCGCTTCCTGCGAGCCCTGGCCGGGGAAGAGGTAGGCAGTGGCCATGAGGTATTGGCTGGGTATTGGGAACGTGCAATTGAAAAAAATCAATTGTCAATCGAGGCGTCGTCATACGCCCACTCCAGCAGGCCCGCCCCCCAGGTGTAGCCGCCGCCGAAGGTCGTCAGGATCAGGCGGTCGCCCGCGCGCAGTTCGGGCTCCCAGTCGTGCAGGCAGAGCGGGATCGTGGCGGCGGTGGTGTTTCCGTAGTCGCCGATGTTCATCATGGCCTTCTCGGGCGGCAGGTTCATCTGCTGCGCGGTGGCCTCGATGATGCGGCGGTTGGCCTGGTGCGGCACGAGGTAGTCTACGTCCTCGGGCGTCAGGTCGTTGCGCTGCATGACCTCCAGCGACGCCTCGGCCATGCGCCGAGTGGCCTGCTTGAAGACGGGACGCCCGTTCTGCTTCAGGAAGTGGTCGCGCCGGTCCACGCTCTGGTGGGTGGGCGGCCGGCGGCTCCCCCCGCCGGGCTGGCAGAGGTTCTCCCATTCGCTCCCGTCCACGCGCTGGTGGAGGTCGTGCAGGCCGCGCCCTTCGGCGCCCACAGCGCCTGCCGGCTCCAGCAGCACGGCCCCCGCCCCGTCGCCAAAGAGGATGCAGGTCGAGCGGTCGGTGTAGTCGACGATGCTGCTCATCTTGTCGGCCCCAATGACGAGGACCTTCTCGCACTGCCCGCCGGCGACGTGGCCTGCGCCGGCGCCGAGGGCGTAGAGAAACCCGCTGCACGCCGCCGAGAGGTCGTAGCCGAAGGCGCGCGCGGCCCCCAGTTCGGTCTGCACGAGGCAGGCAGTGGCCGGGTAGAACATGTCCGGCGTGACGGTGCCCACGATGATGGCGTCGAGCTCGCCGGCGCCGATGCCGCGCTTGTCGAGCAGCTCCTCGGCAGCGCGGGTGGCCATGTAGGAGGTGGCCTTCTCGGGGTCGCGCAAGATGCGCCGCTCGCGGATCCCGGTGCGCTTGCGGATCCACTCGTCGCTGGTGTCGACCATCTCCTCGAGGTCGGCGTTGGTCAGGCGCTCCTCGGGCAGGAAGTGGCCCACGGCGGTGACGGCGGCGGTGCGCATTCGAGGGCGGGGGGATTGGTGGTGAATGGGAAAGGGGGGAGCGGCGTGCCCGCTGGATGTGAGAACCATCCACTACCTACGATCCACCACCCGCAAAACTGCGCGTGCTAAAGGCCGCGCGTGCTACGACGCCCCGGCGACAGGCACCTCCTCGAAGGCAGCGGCGATGGCCTGCGGCACGTGCAGGCCGGCCACCTCGGCCGCTGCGCCGATCATGCGCTCGATGGCTCGGGCCGAGGAGCTACCGTGGCCGACGAGCACGCTCCCCTGCACGCCCAGCAGCGGGAAGCCCCCCCGCGCCTCGTAGTCGAAGGGCTCCTGCACGCCTTCGAGCACGCCCTTTACGGCGGCGGCCTCCTGGCGAGAGAGGCCCTGCCGCTCGATCTCGCGGCGCACCATCTCGCTGAGGAGCGTCGTAGCGATGCTTTCGCCGAACTTGAGGGTGATGTTGCCGATGAAGCCGTCGCAGACGACCACGTCGGCGGCGTGGGCGAGCATGTCGCGGCCCTCGACGTTGCCGGTGAAGTCGAGGTCGGGCTGCCCGGCGAGCAGGTCGTAGGCGGCGCGCGCCTGCTCGTTGCCCTTGCCCGGCTCCTCCCCTACGTTCAGCAGGCCCACCGTAGGCTCCGGGCGGTCCCAGACGCGGCGGACGTAGACGGTACCCATGCGGGCGAACTGCACGAGGTGTGCCGGACGACAGTCCACGTTCGTCCCCACGTCCATCAGCAGGCACCGGCCTTCGAGGGTGGGCACGATCCCCATCACCGAGGGGCGGTCCACCTCCGGAAGGCACCCCATCGTAAAGAGCGAGGCGGCCATGATTGCGCCGGTGTTGCCCGCGCTGGCGAAGGCGTCGGCCTCCCCTTCCTTGCACGCCCCGATCCCCCGGTGAATCGAGGACTGCTGCTTCTGCTTGACGGCCGTGGCCGGCGCCTCCCCCATCCCGATCACATCGGGCGCGTGGGCCACTCGGATGGGCAGCTCGGCGCCTCGTAGCTCGGCGCCTCCTTCGGCGAGGACTTCGTCGAGGGCCGCCTGCACGCGCTCCTCGGGGCCGAAGAGAAGCACCTCAAGCGCTTCCTCCCCGTCTCCACTTTCGCCGCCGCCATCGGTGGCGCCGCCGTCATCGGTGGACTGGAGGGCGCGGACGGCCCCTTCGGCCACCACGGCCGGCGCGTCGTCCCCGCCCATTGCGTCAACTGCAATCCGTCGAGGCATGGGCGAGAGGCGGCGTTGAAAAAAGAAAGCGAGCGGGCGCGGCGCGCCGAGACGGGCGTCAATATAAGGAGGCCGCGCCGAAAAGCAACAGCGCGGCCTTCGTGAAACACGTGTTGAACGTAGGCCCTGTGTGACGTTGCGAGACTAATATGACGTTGCGAGACTAAGCGCGGGACGCTGAAGGTAGAAGGAGAGGGCTTTTTACACGTGCTGGCGACGCCAGTCAGACGAAACCCACTCACTCCCCGATCGGCGGGCCTCGGCGCTGGCAACAAGGCAAACGCCATCCCTCAAACGATCTCGCAAGCCTACATCGGGCACGCACGGGCGGCCCACGACGGCAGGCCTTCCAACGTGGGCCTTCCAGCGTGCTCCTTCCAACGTTGACGCTCCGATGAGCCGCTATCCCGATCTACGGTCCGCCGTCCTTTCGTACATGAGGTCGCCTTCTGGTACATTTTTAATACATGAGGTCGTCTTCGGGCTCGACGACCTGGCGGCCGCGGTAGTGCCCACACTGCGGGCAGGCGCGATGCATGACCTTCGGCGTGTCGCAGTTGGGGCAGTCCATCATTTGCGGAAGCTCGACGCTGTCGTAGTACTCGGCGCGGCGCTTGCGCGTGCGCGATTTCGAGTGGCGGCGTTTCGGGTCGGCCATTGGTTTTTAGTGCGTGGTGAGTGGGGAGTGGCGTTGCTCTACGAGTCGTCGTCATCGCTGCCGTTGCCGCGCAGCGTGCGTAGCTTCTCGAAGCGGGGGTCGGCCGGTTCGTCCTCGGCGCGGTCGGGCGCGCCGAAGACGGTGTCGATCTCTTCATCTTCGGCGCCGGGGGCGACCTTGCGCTGCGGGATCGCCAGCAGCAGCGTGTCGCGCACCGCGCCGGTGAGGTCGAGGTGGCGCGCGCCCGGCGGCAGCTCGCGCAGTTCGTCGTGGTCGTCGCTCTGGTCGGGAGCGCTGCGGCCCGGCGCGGCGAAGAGAATGGCGTAGTGGCCTTCGAGCGGCTTCTCGAAGCGGCGCAGGGTGCGGTCGCAGGTCAGCGTGGCAGTAGTGCGTGCCTGGAAGGTCACGAGCGCCTCGTCGGGCTGGTAGTCGAGCACAGCCTCGACCTGTACAGGGCCGAAGGTCACGTCCTCGGTGACGGGGTTCAGCGTGCCGCCGGATTCGCTTTCGGAGACGTCGTGCTCGTCGCCGCCTGCGGCCTCGTCAAAGGCCTCGCGTTCGAGCGCCTCGGCCTCGACGGTGCGCGTGATGTGGTGCACGCCCGGCTCCAGCGACGAAAGATCAATCCGAAACACGACCGGCCGCGGGCCTGGTGGTCAGAGTGTGCAAAGAAAGCAAAACGCCCGGGCCGAAGGCGATGTTTCTACCGGAGGCGGGCTGCTCTTCGTTTCGCTCGCTCTTCGTTTCGCTCGCTCTCCGTACGGGACACGCTTCCCTGCTCGGTGGGGCCTTTTTGTTTGCCGTGCGCGGGAGACGGGGCGCCGAGGTTCGCACCGCGCCGGCGCTCGCAGGAACCCTGCGTTCGCGCCCGCTGCTTGCCCCGCCCCGCGCCGCCCGAGGCGCTCTTGTGAAAATGCCCGGCGGGCGCTTGACGTTGCCCAAAAGCATCGTTAACATAGGAGGGCTCGAAAATCGGACCCGCCGCCTTGCGCCTTCGACGCCCCCGCCGACGGCCTCCGCGCGAGCCGGTTCTCTCTGCGTTCCCAGACCTCAGCCCGCGCCCCAGCGCACCGGTGAGGTTTTTTCCAGTTTCGGGCCTCCCAGAGAGCTGGGGAGAAGAAGACGGCGTGCCGCCTCGAAGGTCCCTGTGCGGGAGGGCGGAGCGCGCGATGTGAGCAACCTGTGGATAACCGGGCGGGGTTTTCAACGCTGCGGGAACGGCGCGTTGCGTTTGCTCCTGAAATTGTTCAAAACTGAGTGCCGTATCGCCAAACCGCTCTCCGACAGACAATTAGGCTGTTGATAAAATGTTTATGGCCTGACTGAAACTGGAAAAAGTTGTGCTCCGCGCGCTTGCGTGCTTTCTCAGTGCCCACCCTGATGTGGAAAAAAGGCCCCGCACAGGGCCGCTGCTCCCCCCGCCGCGCGAGGCCCGCTCCGCGCCGCGCCGGGGCGCCGTTCCGCCCACAAGGCGTGTCGCCTGCTCCCTTTCCGCCTGCCGCTCGTTCACTGCCGCGCTTCCGCTCGCGGCCCTGTCTCGCCCGTCCCGCATGGAGTCGCCCGATTCCCCTGCGCCCACCTCTGCCGAAGCGGCCTGGACCGCCTGTCAGGACATCATCCGCGACAATGTGAGCCGGCAGAGCTACAAGACGTGGTTCGAGCCGATCGAGGCGATGAACCTCGAAGAGGCGGGCGGTCTGAAGCGCCTGACGGTAAAGCTGCCGAGCCGCTTCTACTACGAGTGGCTCCAGGAGCACTACTTCGGCCTCTTGCGCAAGACGGTCACGCGCGTGCTCGGGGACGATGGGCGGCTCTTTTACGACATCGTCGTGGAAAAGGGCGAAGGCGGCGGCGAAGCGGGCGACGAAGGCGCGTCGATGCGCTTGCCGGCGCGGGGACCCTCCTCCCCCTCGGAGAAGAGCGACTCGGAGAAGAGCGACGCTCCCGAGAGCGAGGGGCCTCCGCCGAAGCGTCCCGACGCCCGGAAACGCCCCGGCCACGGCTCCACCGAGCCCGACCCCTCGCGCCGTCCCGAGCGGCAGATGCGTGCGGGCCGCTCCGGGCAGGGCGAAAGGGGGCAGGGAGCCTCGCCCGGGCAGCAAGACGCCGCCCCGCAGGACGTCCCGCAGGACGCGCCGCAGCAATCCGGCGAAGAAGGCGACGTGCCGGTCAAGAACCCTTTTGCCATTCCGGGGCTCCAGGAGACGAGCGTCGACCCGCAGCTCAACGACAGCTACACCTTCGAGCGCTTCATCGAGGGAGACTGCAACCAGCTCGCGCGCGGGGCCGCTTGGGCGATCTCGCAGGAGCCGGGATCCACGCGCTTCAACCCGTTTCTCGTCTACGGCGGCGTGGGGCTGGGCAAGACGCACCTCATCCAGGCCATCGGCAACTACGTCGAGCACCAGGGCACGGACAGCCGGACCGTGCTCTACGTCTCCTCCGAGCGGTTCACGACCGAGTTCGTGCGGGCCATCCAGAACAACCGCATCAACGAGTTTTCGATGTTTTACCGGCAGATCGACCTGCTGATCGTCGACGACGTGCAGTTTTTCAGCGGGAAGGAAAAGACGCAGGAGGAGTTCTTCCACATCTTCAACGCGCTCCAGCAGAACGGCAAGCAGATCGTCCTCAGCGCCGACCGCGCCCCCCGCGAGATCGACGGGATCGAGGAGCGCCTCCTGAGCCGGTTCCAGCAGGGCCTCGCGGCCGACGTGCAGCCGCCGGAGCTGGAGACGCGCATCGCCATCCTGCGGCGCAAGGCCGAAGACGACGGCATTGAGCTTCCCGAGAAGATCATCGAGTTCATGGCGCACAACATCAAAAGCAACATCCGCGAGCTCGAGGGGGCCTTGATCCGGCTCATGGCGCACGCGAGCCTCCACCAGGACGACCTCGATCTGTCGCTGGCGAAGGACGTGCTCAGCGACCTCGTCAGCGAGCGGCGCTCCGCCCTGACCATCGAGGAGATCCAGCGCATCGTGTGCGAGCACCTCAGCGTGGAGGAGGACTCCCTGCGCGGCAAGACGCGCAAGCGCGACGTGGTGCGCGCCCGCCAGATTGCCATGTACTTCTGCAAGCAACGCACCGACCACTCCCTCAAGACCATCGGCCTGCACTTCGGCGGGCGCGACCACTCGACGGTCATCCACTCCAACAAGCGCGTCGATGAGCAGATGGAGGTCAACCCCGAGTTCAAAAAGACCGTCGAGGACCTGCGCCGCAAGATCGATCTGCGCAGCCGGTGACGGGGGGGCGAGTAGGAACAAACGCCTCGAAAAAAAGAGGCGCTCGCATTCGTTGCGCGCCCGCCTGACACCAGCGCATTGCCGGCGCGACGCCTCACGAAGACCCCCGCACTCCCGACCTCCCCCCACGCCTCCAAACACAGAACGCCGGATCCGGCGCCGCCTTCCTGCGTACTTTATTGCTCCCCCTCACCCCAACAACCCCGCCGCCTGCCATGAAATTTACCGCCTCCAGCGCCGACCTCCTGGACGCGCTCAACACCACCAGTGGGGCCGTTCCGTCCAAGAGCACCCTCCCAGTCCTGGAGTGCATCCTGTTTGAAAACAAGGGCGGGACGCTACTCCTCAGCGCGACGGACCTGGAAATCTCGATCACGCAAGAGGTGCCCGGCGTGCAGTTTGCCGAAAACGGAGAGGCGGGCCGGGAGGAGGCCGTCGCCGTCCCCGCGCGTCGCCTGATCGACACGTTGCGCGCGCTGCCGGATCTGCCCGTGACGTTCACCGCCGGGGAAGGCGAGGAGGGCGAAGACCAGCTGGCCGTGCGCCTCGAAACCGACCAGGGCGAGTACAAAATGGTGGGCCACGACGGCCAGGATTACCCTGACCTGCCGGAGCTGGAAAGCGAGGAGAACCGGGTCGAGCTGGAGAATGCGCTCCTGAGCCGCGCGATCTCGAAGACCAGCTTCGCGGTGAGCCAGGACGCGCTCCGTCCCGCGATGATGGGCATCTACTTCGAGATCGGGCCGGAAGAGGGCCGCACCGTTGCCACCGACGGCCACCGCCTCGTGCGCCTGACGATGGAGGAGCTGGTGAGCGGGGAAGAGCTGACCTTCATCGTGCCCGAGAAGGCGCTCTCACTGGCGGGGCGCGTGGCCTCCGACCAGGCCGCTGACCAGGGCGGCCTCTGCACGGTGAGCGTAGGCGAGGGGCACGTAGGCTTCAACTTTGGCGAGGCGCAGGTGATGGCCCGCCTCATCGACGAGACCTATCCCAACTACGGAGCCGTCATTCCCGACGAGAACGAAAAGGCGCTGACGGTGGGCCGCGAGGCGCTGCTGGCGGCCGTGAAGCGGGTGGGGCTCTACTCGTCCTCGACGACCAACCAGATCCGCCTGGAGATCGAAAGGGACCGTCTCGACATCAGCGCCGAGGACATCGAGCGCTCCTCGAAGGCGCACGAAGAGGTGCGCTGCGACTTCGACGGCAAGGGCGAGAGCGAAATGACCATCGGCTTCAACGCCAATTACCTGACGGAGGTCTTGAGCAACCTCGACGCCGACGACGTGGTTTTCAAGCTTTCCACGCCCAACCGCGCGGGGATCGTCACCCCCGAGGAGCAGGGCGAGGGGGAAGACCTCCTAATGCTCATCATGCCGGTGATGCTGAACACGTATGCGTAGGGCGCGGGTCGTCAATCGTGGAGGCGGTCGAGAGGGCTTTTCGCGCCGGGGCCGCCGGCGACGTGGGTGTAGATCATGGTTGTTTGTACGTCTTCGTGCCCGAGGAGGCGCTGCACGGTGCGGATGTCGTAGCCGCTTTCCAGAAGGTGCGTGGCGAAGGTGTGGCGGAAGGTGTGCGGGCTGGCTTTCTTGTCGATTCCGGCGCGGCGCAGGCCCCGCTTCACGGCTTTCTGGACGGCGGACCTCGAGCGGTGATGACGCCGGAGCGTGCCGCTTCGCGGGTCGCGCGAGCGCTGCTGGGAGGGGAAGACGTACTTCCACTTCCACTCGCGGAGGGCATTGGGGTACTTGCGCGCCAGCGCGTCGGGCAGGTAGACGGTCCCGCAGCCGGCCTCGCAGTCGCGCTGGTGCAGCTGGCGGGCGTGGCGCAGCTGCTTACGGAGCGGGTCTCGCAGCGTGTCGGGGAGGATCGTGGTCCGGTCCTTCGCCCTTGCCGTCCCGCACGACGATGCGGCGCTGGTCGAAGCCCAGGTCCTTTACGCGAAGCCGCAGTCCTTCGGACAGACGCAGGCCGCCACCGTACAGAAGGTGGGCGACCAGCGCACTGGGGCCGCGGAAGAGACGACGGACCTTGTTCTTCGAGAGCACCGTGGGGAGACGCTTGGGCCGATCAGCCCGCTCGATGGCCCCAATCTCGCTGAGAGGGCGGTCGAGCACGTCGTCGTAGAGGAAGACGAGGGCGTTGAGGGCCTGGTTCTGGGTGGAGGCCGCGACGTTGCGATGGGCGGCGAGGTGATTGAGGAAGGCCTTCACGTCGTCGGCGTCGAGCTCGCGAGGGTGCGTCGTGTCGTGGAAGCGGACGTAACGAATGATCCAGCGGCGGTAGCTTGTCTCCGTGTGGCGGCTAAACTGGCGGCGACGGCACGTCGCGTGGACTCGGTCGAGGAGATGAGGAGGTCGCGGCGGACGGCGGGGCCATGAGAGGACGTGTTTGGGATGACGTGTTTCCGGCGGGGGTGTGCGAGCGTATTGAGCAGGCAGGGACCTCGTTCATACTATACGCGTGCTCTCGCATAGGATCGACCTATCTCGCAACTCGGTGGCAGCATGTGCGTTAGGGCGTCCGACGCCGATCCTACCGGGGGCGTGATGCATAATTGTAGGTTATGCCGCCCCAAGACTCATACCAAAACGTACACGCCACAATGAGCCGTTTCCTGCGAAGTGCCACGCCGTTAGCTTTGGCAGCAGTCTTTTTGGCCGTTGCCGGGTGCGGTCTCTCCCGCACCACGCGCACCGTACTGCCGCAAATATCTGCGTCACCACGGACGAGTCTTCAGGCGGACCCGCCTCTGCTCATCTCCGTTTTTGATGCGCAGACACAGAAGTCCCTCGATGAGCGGGCACGCAAAGCTCAAGATGCGAATACACAGAAAGGCGAAAGCAAGAATGTAGTCGAAACGCTGAAAGCAGGACTTTCTGAAACGTATGGCAGTTCAATCGAGTGGACGGACTACTTTGCAGAGGTGCCAGACGGTCGCACAGCAGTCAAGATACGCTTGAAGGCAATCGAAGCGAACCACGGTTCGAGAATTGTTTCGTCTACGAGTGTTACCAACTCATTCACAACTGCCCGCGCTCAGGTGTCAGGCGATTGGACTCCTGTGGTAGCTACCGCTTCCGCCCAGCAGGCAGTGTTCGGAGGCAATTTTTCTGCCGATGGCTGGTGGATCGGAGTCTCGTGGTTGAGTCTCGAGGTTGTAGACAAACGCGGGAGTCAGACTGAACGTTTTTCTGTACCCCTCGTCGCAGAAAGGAAGAAACATAATATGTGGGGGTATGAATCTGGAGACGCAGCGGCGAACGAAGCATGGGGCCAAGTTGAACAACAACTCATTCAGGTCATGGACAAAATTTTGATTACGGTGCGAAATCAGGAGAATTAAGGCTACGCATAACAAATCGTTGCAGGTGACGTGGGCGTCTGGCTCCCGGACGAAGCGATGAGCTACAAGAGAAGCGTCACCGCAAGTCAGGAAGGCTCACGCTGACGAATCCCACCGCACCTGAACTTCGCGTAAGGCGGTCTTTGTTGCCCTTGCCGTCGCGCACGGTAATCTGTCGGCGCTCGAAGTCGAGGTCTTTTACGCGCAGCCGAAGCTTTTACGCGCAGCCGAAGCGCTTCGATGAAGCGCAGGCCGGCTCCGTGGAGCAGGCGCGCGACGAGGGCGTTTTCGCCCTTCATGGCCGCGAGCACGGCGCCGGCTTCCTCGGCGGAGGAGACGACGGGCACGTTGCGCGAGCGCTTGGCGGGGGCGACCTGTTCGAGCGGGCCGGGGTCGCGTTCGAGGACCTCGCGGTAGAGAAAGAGCAGAGCGCAGCGCGCCTGGTTTTGCGTCGACGGGGCCCCCTCGCGGTCGACGGCGAGGTGGGTGAGGAAGTCCTCGATGTCGGACGTCCCCATGTCGGTGGGGTGGCGCTTCTGGTGGTAGAGGATGAAGCGCTTGATCCAGCGCAGGTAGGCACGCTCGGTGTCGAGACTTTTGCGACGGGCCCGCAGGACACGTTGCACGCGCTGGAGAAACGGAGAGCGGATGTCCACGGGAATCGACGAGCTTGCAAAGAACTACTGACGCTTTTATGATAGATACGACAGTTGCTGAAGCCCGTGCAGGCAGCGCTTGTACCATTGTCGTAACGGCTTCCGCTGATAAAATGTCGCTTCTTGGCGTAAGCCCATTATTTTTTAAAGGTAGCGGCTTCGGTGGTAATATTTTACTGTGGACATTCTTCCGCATAAACTCAGTTATGTGCCTTCGCACTATCTTTTAGAGCGCAAACCTAATCAAGACCGTAAACCCTATGAAAAACCGAACTGCCAATTTTCCTTACAGCTTGCCCACCGTCCTCATGCTTACCGTCGTTGCCGTTTTTATAACGGGCGCGGTGGCAGGCGCATGTGATTCAGATTCAATGTCTGATGAGAATGATGGGAATGCTGAATCACTCGTGCCCATTGAAACAGGAAACTCATGGACAGCAGATTCAGATACGAATACACACCGCATTACTGATAACACCGAGGAAATTGATGGAGAAACCTACCGGGAAGTAGAACCTTTATCCGAAGGTTTCAAACATCCTTATGTAAGAGAAAGCAATAAAGATCTGATTGTTGGATACAAACAAGGTGACATTCCTATTACTACATTTCGTTTTAAATATCCTGTCGATGAGGGTGACTCATTTACCCACGTCGACGAAAGAGGCACCACCCGCGAGGTTGAGGTGGAAGTAAGAGATGTCTCGGTATCTGCTGGTTCATTCGAGGATTGCATGTGCTACAACATTATCACTCCAGACAATGAATTCGTTGAGAGACTGTCTGGCGAAGCTATTTGAGGCGGGAAATCATCAGCCTTGACATGCCGATTCGGATCATCGCTTCGCTGGTTTCGGGGCGGTACTCGT
>PXTS01000045.1 GCA_003022485.1 Bacteroidetes bacterium QS_8_68_28 | reverse complement strand
ACGAGTACCGCCCCGAAACCAGCGAAGCGATGATCCGAATCGGCATGTCAAGGCTGATGATTTCCCGCCTCAAATAGCTTCGCCAGACAGTCTCTCAACTTTTGACGTTCAAACCGGTGAGGCCATCTTTTCCGGGATCGACCTGCGGGCGTCGGCCGAGCGAGAAGGCCCCGAACGCGCGTACCTGAGGGACTGGCTGTCGCACGGGCGGCGGGGCGCATGCATGAGACTTCCTGCGTCATGCGCGATGCGCAGTCGAGGGCGTGCGCTGCCGCAACTGCGAGCCCCTGCGCGCGGTCGTGAGGGGGGAGACGCCCTTCGCAGTGAGTGAGGGCGTTCCGGCCCGCTCACGCCTGCTGCCTTGCGTGCCCGCGCGCCACGACCGGCAGCGCCCGAACCACGTCTTCTCCGTCCATCAGATGCAGCACGTTCTGCGTGGCGACGGCGACGCACGCGTGGTTGGGCACCACGCGCACGCGGTCGCCGGTGGTGAAAGGGGCGCCGCCGGGCACCTGCACCCAGGCGTGCTCCTCGCTGAGGCGATGGATGCGCGCGTGCGGCCACGGGCGCATGGCGGCGGCGTTGTAGAGAAGCGTGCCGTAGCCGGGGCCCGCCGCGCCGCGGTCGGTGGTGAGGACTTTCTTGCCCGCGTCCAGGTAGAGCCGTTCGGTGCCTTCTTCCGAGCGGCGCTTGCTGGTGACGGTCGCCAGCGCGGTGAGGGCGCAGTCCTTCAACGCGGCGCTGCCGAGGGCCACCTGCATGGCGTCATAGAAGACGTAGTTGCCCGGCCGCACCTCGGTGATGGAGAAGCCTTCGTGCGCGGCTTTCTCGTCCCCGACGGGGAAATGCGTCATCGAGGGCGTCGAGCCGATGCTGACCTCGAAGCGGGCCGGGTCGGCGAGGCCCGCTTCCCCCAGGCGCTCGGCGATGGAGAGGATGCGCTCCCGCTCCTCGCGGGTCACGCGGCGGAGTGCCTCGTCGGGCGTTTCGGAAGCCCCTTGCGGGTCATGCCCTTGGGGGGCCGGACCGTGGTAGCTGTGCCCAGCGTGCGTAAGCAGACCGCAAAGGCGCAATGCCGAGGCGTCGCGCACCTGCCGCGCCAGCCCCTCGGCCTGCTCCGGCCGGCTCCAGGGCACGCCGCAACGCCCGTGGCCCACGTCGATTTCGAGGAAGACGTGGGCCGGGCGTTGCTTTCCGTCATAGAACTGCGCGGCGGCCTCGATGCCCGCTTCGGTATCTACGCAGAAGGAGACGTCGGCGCCCCGGTTTGTCAAGCGGGCCAGGCGCGCGTGCTTGCGGTCGCCCACAACGGCGTAGGCCACGCGCAAGTCCTCGAACCCTTCCTCGAAAAAGGCTTCCGCCTCGCCGGGGGTGGCGACGGTGATGCCTTCGGCTCCGACCTCCTGCTGGCGCCGCGCGATCCAGGGCGACTTGTGCGTCTTGATGTGCGGGCGCAGGCGCGCCCCGCCGGCGTCGGCCTTCTCTTGCATCCGGCGCAGGTTGCGCTCCAGCCGCGCCCGCTCGACCAGGAGCGCGGGCGTGTCGAGGTCGTCGATGATCATTTTGGATTTTGGATTGAGGATTTGGGATTGGCCAGCGGTAGGAGGCGAATCCAGAATCGTCAACCCAAAATCGAGCGCGCTACTCGCTCGCCGCGACGGTGCGGCCGTTGAGCGGCTGCACGGGACGGTTGGTGCCTTCCCCTTTGAGCCGCCGGGTCTGCTCGGGGGACGCCTCGACGGGCTCCTGCAGGACGAACCAGTGCACGCCCTCGGTGCAGGGCGGGGTCGTCAGCGAGCCGGTGTAGGTGTAGTAGGCGTTGCTCTCGGGCAAGAGCGCGCCGGGGTCGACCTGCGGCTGCGTGCCGGCGGCGTTGCCGCGGTCCGCCGTGCCGGGAAGCACGCTTTCGAGCGGGTCATTCGCGGCCCCTTCCTCGACCATGACCGCTACGACGGCGGGCGTACCGTCTTCGCCTTCGTGCACGAAGTGCGCCTCCGCCGCGAAGCGCTGTCCCTCGACGGTGTGCTCCGAGGGGGTATGGAAGTGGAACTCCACGAGCATGTAATGCCGGCCGTCCACGGCGAAACCGCCGGCGTCTTCGACCTCAAAGGTGGTGACATACTGCTCCGGATCACGCTCCACGGAAACAGGGACGTACGACACGTCCAGCGCGCCGAGCGTGTCGTCGGGCGTGGCATCGGTGATGTCGATAGGCGACTGCGCATTGCCGTCGCACGCCTCATACTCCTCCGAAAGCAAAGCCCATTGCGCCGGCCCCGTCGCGCCCGAGTAGCTCCATTCTTGATTCGCGGCGCCGGCCCCGTCAGTCGCCGAATCGGTCGCCGCGTCGCCGGTATCGTCGCTCGGATCGCCGGTATCCCCGCTCGGGTCTTGAGCGTAGCTTGCTCCCACCAGCAGCATGGCCGCGAGCCCCGCCCCCGGCACCAGGAGAACGCTTTTTAGAAAAAGGGCGCTCGCAACCATTTTCGCTTCCTGGATGTCGCTTTGCAGGAGCGAGGGGGAAGAAGGCCTGCTGGGACCAGAGCTACCGCTGCGCGGCCACGTCGCCCATCGAGACGCGCAGGCGGTTGCGCGCGCGCTCCAGGGCCGCCTCGTAGCGCTCGCGCTCTTCGGCGTCGAGCTCGTCCTGCTCCAGACGTTGCTGCGCGCGGCTTTCGGCCGCGCGGGCGCGCTCCTCGTCGATTTCGCCCTCCGGCTCGGCGGTCTCGGCCAGGACGGTCACCTCGTCGTCGAGCACCTCTACGAACCCGCCGCTGGTGGCGAAGGCGATGCGGCGGCCCCCCTCCGGCTCTACGAAAAGCGGCCCCGTCTCGATGGCGGCGATCATGGGTGCGTGGCCTTCGAGCACCTGGAAGGATCCCTCCGTCCCGGGCGCGCGCAGGCTCGTGGCATTCCCGCTGAAGACCTCCTGATCGGGCGCGACGATGCTGACGTTGAGCATGGCGTGTAGGGCAGAGGAGGGAAGGGAATTCAGGGGAAGGCGGGCGGCAGGCAGAGGGAGGAAGAGGCAGGAAGTAGCGTGTCAATTGGGGGAAGCGTTGCCGCTGCATGCCCTCTTGCCTCTTCCCTAAAGCCTCTTGCCCACAATCTCATCCTTCTTCTTCGGAACGCATCTCTTCGCCGGCCTCGATGACCTCGTCGATGGTGCCTTTCAAGAGGAACGCCTGTTCGGGCAGGTGGTCCAGCTCGCCGTCGAGGATCTGGCGGAAGCCGTCCACCGTCTCCTCAATGCTGACGTACTTGCCGGGCTGGCCGGTGAACTGCTCGGCCACGAAAAACGGCTGTGAGAGGAAGCGTTGCACGCGGCGCGCGCGGTTGACGGCCGTTTTGTCTTCCTCGCTGAGCTCGTCCATCCCGAGGATGGCGATGATGTCCTGAAGCTCCTTGTAGCGCTGGATGATCTGGATCACGTCCTGCGCCGTCTGGTAGTGCTTTTCCCCGAGGACGCGCTCGTTCAAAATGGTCGAGTTGGAGTCGAGCGGGTCGACGGCCGGGTAGATGCCCTGCGCGGTGAGGTCGCGCGAGAGGGTGGTCGTGGCGTCGAGGTGGGCGAAGGTCGTCGCCGGCGCCGGGTCGGTTAGGTCGTCGGCGGGGACGTAGACGGCCTGGAAGCTCGTGACCGAGCCCTGCTTGGTAGAGGTAATGCGTTCCTGAAGCTCGCCCATCTCGGTCGCCAGCGTCGGCTGGTAGCCCACGGCGCTGGGCATCCGCCCCAGCAGGGCGCTGACCTCACTGCCGGCCTGGACGAAGCGGAAGATGTTATCGATGAACATCAACACGTCGCGCCCGCCGAGGTCGCGGAAGTATTCGGCGATGGTCAACCCCGTCAGTCCGACGCGAGCGCGCGCGCCCGGGGGTTCATTCATCTGGCCGAAGACGAGCGTGGCCTGGCTTTCCTTGATCGCCTCCATGTCCACCTTGCCCAGGTCCCAGGCGTCATCCTCCATCGACTCGTCGAACTCCTCGCCGTAGGTCATCACGCCCGCCTCGATCATCTCGCGCAGCAGGTCGTTGCCCTCACGCGTGCGCTCGCCGACGCCCGCGAAGACCGACAGCCCCTCGTGTGCCTCGGCGATGTTGTTGATCAACTCCTGAATCAGCACCGTCTTGCCGACACCTGCCCCACCGAAGAGACCGACCTTGCCGCCGCGCGGGACCGGCTGGATTAGGTCGATCACCTTGATGCCGGTCTCCAGCATCTCGACTTCGGTGGCGAGCTGGTCGAACTCCGGCGGCTCTTGGTGAATCGAGCGCTCCTCGCCGGTCTCCGGCTGGGGAAGGCCGTCGATGGCCGTTCCCGTCACGTCGAAGAGGCGCCCGCGAATCTCATCGCCGATAGGGACAGTCATCGGCTGGCCAGTCGCCTGCACCTCCTGCCCGCGCGTCACGCCGTCGGTCGAGTCCATCGCAATGGCGCGCACGCGGTCTTCGCCCAGGTGCTGCTGCACCTCCATCACAAGCGTCGTGGCCTCCTCGCGCTCGATTTCGAGGGCGTCGAGGATGTCGGGCACGTCTTCTTTGTCGAACTTCGCGTCGATGACGGGGCCGATTACCTGGACGACTTCGCCGGTCGCGGCAGCGGTCGTTTCCTGAACGGCAGTCTGCGGATCGGAGGCTTCCATCTTCTGCTGGTTGAAAGGGAAAAAAGGGGAACGCTGGAAGGCGGGGTGGAAGCAGGAACGGACGGGCCTACACCTAAAGCGTGCGCCGCGAAATTGCTTCCCTGTGCTCCGGCCAGCGCCTGCTCACACCGCAAAGAATCAGGGAAATCCCGCTTCGAGACACGGCGGCACAGGCTCACCGCGGCGAACTCGTAGCTCGAGGCTTGCAGAGAAGAGCCCGCCCCACACGCTCTCGTGGGGCGGCCACACCGTCGGCCGTTCAGTAACGAGGGACGAGAGACGACGTCTCGGGCTGAAAATCCATCGTCGACTGCCCGCCGTAGGCCAGCAAACGTACGTTTGCCGGCCTACGTAAAACAGGGCCTCCGTCGTCAGTCTCCTCGCCCAAAGAGGCAGGTACAGCAGACGCCGCACCGCGCCGAAGCTCTCGGCCGCAAGCGACGACGGGGCGGCCGTCCCCGCGAATGCGCGCGTCGTCGTCATCGACGGCAAGCGAAAGCTCGGCGACGAGTCGAGCGGCGTAAGGGGGGCATGGGGGTGGGGAGCGCGGGCGTCTCCCGTGCCCTCTGCGACCTGCCGTCAAGACGCGTCGTCGCGCGTGCGGATGCGCACGGTGCCGTCCATCTTCCACTTCGCGTACTCAGCGTCGTCGCCGACTTTCGAGGGCACGTCCAGCTCGAAGTCCTCGAAGTCGTAGGTGATTTCGGCACCGCGCCCGGTGAGCTTGTCGTAGAGGCCGATGGCGAGTTCGGGCCAGGTCTGGGTGTCGTCTTTCGTTTCTGCCATGGAAGAGTCCTCCGGAATGAGATACTAATGGATGAAAACAAGCAAGGAATGACGCGCCAGCGCCGGGGGAAATCGCACGGTCCCTTTTGCCGAGAAGGCTACATGTAGGAGTGAAATGGGTGGCGTGTAGGTCCGCCCCCGATGCAATATTGTCGTAATCCTGTGGAAGCAAACCGTGAACGGGCGTCCCCCTTCCCCACGCACGACGGACGCTCCGGCCCCCCGAAGGGCCTGTTCGGGCTGCTGTACTGGTACGCCCTCTACGTGCCGCACCGCTTCATCTTCACCGGCATGATCGAAGCACTGGGCCGCCGCACAGAAGCGGGTCGAACGGCGAAGGGGGGCTCTTTTCTGACTAAATTCGCCAGACCGACTCAGGGCCCGACGTGCTCGTAAAGCCGGTTCAGAAACGCTCCGCGCGTCATTCCCTCGTAGGAGCCGAAGGCGTCGGCGTCGACGCCGGCCTTTTCCAGCCACGCTCGCGCCCGCTTCTCTGTGACAGGCTCCTCCGGCGCAATGTCGTGGCGCGGCAGGGCTGTGCGCCACTGGTGCGGCACGGGCACGCCAGGCACCTCCTCGGCCTCCCCGCCCCACTGGTCCCACGGCCACACCTGCGCGGATCGGCCTTTCTGGAAGTAGCCCCGGTTGCCGAAGTACTGTACCGCC
>PXTS01000044.1 GCA_003022485.1 Bacteroidetes bacterium QS_8_68_28 | reverse complement strand
GAGGCGTACCGCGATCCGAGCGGCGACGGCTACGACCGGCGCGAGACGGTGCGCCCCCCGGCCACGCTGCGCCCGCCGCAGGCCGAGACCGAGGTCGCCGTGGCCGACTTGCTGCCCCGGTAGTGCGCATTCACACCCCGAACGACATTCACACCCCGAACGACTCGCCGCAGGCGCAGGTGCGCGCCGCCTGCGGGTTCTTGAAGTGAAAGCCCTCGCCCTGGAGCCCGTCGGTAAAGTCCATCTCGGTGCCGCTCAGGTAGAGGCGGCTTTTCTTGTCCAGGACGAAGCAGAGGCCGCCGGCCTCCTCGGTCGTGTCGCTCTCCTGCTCGGTCGTGTCCCAGCCGAGGTCGTAAGTCAGCCCGCTGCACCCGCCGGGCACCACCGCCACGCGCAGCATCGCCGTGCCGGGGTCCACGTCGTCCTCGCGGGCCACCTCCCAGAGCTGGTCAAGGGCGCGCTCGGTGATCGTAAGGTCGAGGGCAGGCAGCTCCCTCTTGGCCGTCGCCTCGGTCTGGGGGCCGTCGCCGAAGAGGTCGTTCTGGGAAAGCTCCATGGCTGTTGCGTGGTTCGTGTTGGGTGGGGAGCGCGGGGGGTCTGCATCGGCGTGGGAGGGCCCGCGCAGGCCGGCCTTCGGTCGCTCGATGAGGTAAACTTTCGCCCCGAAAAGAGGTTTCTCCGTCAGCGCGCCCGGCACCGGGGGCAGGGCGCGTGGCGTTCTTTTCGTGCATTCGTCCGCTTTCCGTGCATTCGTCCGCGCTTCGAAGAACGCCGAGCGCCCCCCGCCCCTGCGCCCCGCGCAGCCCGATCATTCCCACGTTAAGACGGCGGGAAGTGGGCGGCCCAAAGGAACGTTGCCCTCGCGCGCAGGGTTGCATCTCATCCACTGAAGTAGCCCCCCGAGGCAGCGGGCCGGCGGAGCGCCCCTCCTTCCTTTCTTTCGCCCCAAGCGACCCGCAGCGCGCTATGAGTACCGCAGAGACGCAGTATCTACAGGACGTTGCCGAGCAGGACTACAAGCACGGCTGGGAGACCGACATCGAGGCCGACACCGCCGAACCGGGCCTCGACGAGGAGACCGTGCGCATGATCTCGGCCAAAAAGGACGAGCCGGAATGGCTCCTGGAGTGGCGCTTGAAGGCCTACCGCTACTTCGACCGGCTCATCCAGCAGGAGGACTTCTATCCCGACTGGGCACACCTCGACTACGAGGAGCCGGACTTCCAGAACATGAGCTACTACTCGGCGCCGAAGGAGAAGGCGCAGTACGACAGCATGGAGGAGGTCCCGCAGGAGCTGCTCGACACGTTCGAGCGCCTCGGCATTCCCCTCGAAGAGCAAAAGGCCCTCACCGGCGTGGCCGTCGATGCGGTCATGGACTCCGTCTCGGTCGCCACGACCTTCCAGGAAAAGCTCGAGGAGGCGGGCGTCATCTTCATGAGCTTCGGCGAGGCGGCCCAGGAGCACCCCGAGCTGGTGCGCAAGCACATGGGCTCGGTCGTCCCCTACACCGACAACCTCTACGCCGCGCTCAACTCGGCGGTCTTCTCCGACGGCTCGTTCGTCTACGTGCCCGAGGGGGTAACCTGCCCGATGGAGCTTTCGACGTACTTCCGCATCAACGAGCAGAACACCGGCCAGTTTGAGCGCACCCTGATCGTGGCCGAGCCGGGCAGCTACGTGAGCTACATGGAGGGGTGCACCGCGCCGATGCGCAAGCACAACCAGCTTCACGCGGCCGTCGTCGAGCTCGTGGCCGAAGAGGACGCCGAGATCAAGTATTCGACGATTCAGAACTGGTACCCCGGCAACCCCGAGACCGGCGAGGGCGGCATCTTCAATCTCGTCACCAAGCGCGGCATCTGCAAAGGCGACCGCTCGAAGATCAGCTGGACGCAGCTGGAGACCGGCTCGGCGGTGACGCAAAAGTACCCGTCGGTCATCCTGAAAGGCGACGACTCGGTCGGCGAGTTTTACTCGGTGGCCTTCACGAAGGGCCACCAGCAGGCCGACACCGGGACCAAGATGACCCACATCGGCAAAAACACCAAGTCCACAATTATCTCGAAGGGGATCTCGGCGGGGGTTGCGGAAAACTCCTATCGCGGCCTCGTCAAGATCAACGAGGGCGCTGAAAACGCACGCAACTTCAGCCAGTGCGACTCGCTCTTGATCGGCGAGGACTGCGGGGCGCACACCTTCCCGTACATCGAGGTGGGCAACCCGACGGCGAAGGTCGAGCACGAGGCGACCACCTCGAAGGTCGGCGAAGGGAGGCCCTCAAGCTCATCGTCAACGGCTTCTGCAAGGAGATCCTCGCGGAGCTGCCGATGGAGTTTGCCGTGGAGGCGAAGGAGCTGTTGGCGATTGAACTGGAAGGTTCGGTCGGCTGATCGCCTCCCTCTCACGTGTGGGAGTGCGGGAGTGTGGAAGTTCCCGGGCAGCGAGAGCGCCGGCAACCTGAAAACTCCCACACTCCCATACCCCCGCACCCTCTACCCGCCCGCTGACCGAAACGTACTTTTCTGAACTGCAAACACGCACTCAACGAGCAACATGGCTTTACTCGAAATAAACGACCTGCACGTCGGCATTGAGGACACCGAAATCCTGCGCGGGGTCGACCTGGACGCCGACGGCGGCGAGGTGCACGCGGTCATGGGCCCCAACGGTTCGGGCAAGTCCACGCTGGCGAAGGTGCTGGCCGGGCGCGAGGAGTACGAGGTGAGGCAGGGAAGCGTTCAGTACGACGGGGAGGACCTGCTGGAGATGGAAGCCGAGGAGCGCGCCCAGGCGGGCGTCTTCATGGCGTTTCAGTATCCGGTGGAGCTGCCGGGCGTGAGCCAGCAGAACTTCCTCAAAGAATCGGTCAACGCCGTGCGCGAGGCGCAGGGCAAGGACGAACTCGGCGCGGCGGACTTCATCAAGCAGGTGCGCGCGAAGGCCGACCTCGTCGATCTCGACGAGGCGCTCACGAAGCGTTCGGTCAACGAAGGCTTCAGCGGCGGAGAGAAAAAGCGCAACGAGATCTTCCATCTCGCCATGCTGGAGCCGCGCCTCGCCATTCTCGACGAAACCGACAGCGGCCTCGACATCGATGCGCTCCGCATCGTCGCCGACGGCGTGAACCAACTGCGCGACGAGGACCGCGCGTTTATCATCATTACCCACTACCAGCGGCTCCTCAATTACATCGAGCCGGACTACGTGCACGCGATGGTCGGCGGTCGGATTGCCAAGAGCGGTGACAAGGACCTGGCCGTGGAGCTGGAGGAGCGCGGCTACGAGTGGCTCTCCGGCGGCAACGCGGCGGAGAACGGCAAGGCGGCCGAGCCGGAGGAGGCGGTTGCTTGAGGAGCGGTTGTTTGATGAGTGTGAGAGATCTCCCGCGCCGTGAGCGAAGCGAACAAGTACTTTTGACATTCAACACCGTTGCTGGGGGCTTCCCCATGCCCCCACACTCCCTTTTCGAACAAGCAAGGATCTGACTTTCATGCCCGCAACGGTTCAAGAAGAACCCTCGACCGAAGCCCGCTTCCTCCGCGCCTTCGAAGGGCTTTCGGAGAAGGCGAAAAACGGGACGGTAGAGGCGGTCAAAGGCCGCCGCCGTCGCGCCATCGAGCGCTTCGAGGAGCTCGGCTTCCCTACCAACCAGCTCGAAGCCTACAAGTACACCAACGTTGCCAAAGCCCTCAAGCATGAATACCGCCTGGCCCCCGCCGAAGCGGCCCCGCAGGCGAGCGAAGAGCAGGTCGAAGCACTCCTGCTGGGCGACCTCGACGCGCACATCGTCGTGACCGTCGGCGGGCGCTTTTCGGAGGCGCTTTCGGAGGTGGGCCCGTTGCCGGAGGGGGCGTTCGTCGGTTCCTTTGCCGAAGGCGCCAACGCGCATCCCAGCGTGTTCCATCAGCACTATGGGCAGTATGCCGACTTCGAGGCCGGCGACCCCGAGCAGCGCGCGATGACGGCTCTCAACGCGGCCTTCGCGCGCGACGGGCTGTTCCTCTACGTGCCGGAGGGCACGCGGCTCGAAACCCCCGTCTACGCCCTGCACTTGCCCTCGGCCGGGGACGAACCGCTCTTTGCGCAGCCCCGCCACCTCTTCGTGGTAGAGGAGGAGGCGCAGGCCCGCCTGATCGAGATGCACCGCACGCCCTCGGGGTATGCCCCCACGCCCGGCAGCTTCACCAACGCCGTGCGTGAGGCCTACGTCGGCGCGCGCGGGCACTTCGATCACTACGTCGTCCAGGACGAAGGCGCGGGCGCCTCGCAGCACACCACCTTCGGGGCCTACCACGAAACCGAGAGCATCTTCGACACGCTCGCGGTCACGCTCAGCGGCGACCTCGTGCGCAACAACCTGACGATCACGCCCGCCGGCCCGTTCTGCGAGTCGCACCTGAACGGCCTCTACTTGGGCCGCGGCGAGACGCACGTGGACAACCGCACCGTCGTGGAGCACGCCGCGCCGGACTGCGTCTCGAACCAGCTTTACAAGGGCATTCTCTCGGGCAAGGCGACGGGCGTCTTCAACGGGCGCGTGCACGTGCATCGCGGGGCGCAGCGCATCAACGCCTACCAGTCCAACAAAAACATCGTGCTGGAGCGCAGCGCGCAGATCTACTCCAAGCCCGAACTGGAGATCTACGCCGACGACGTGGAGTGCTCGCACGGCTCCACGACCGGCGAGCTCGACGAGGAGGCCATCTTCTACCTCCGCTCGCGCGGCATTCCCGAGTCGCGCGCTCGCGTCATCCTGCTGGGCGCCTTCGCCCGCGACGTGGTCGAGAACGTGCGCTCCGGGCCGCTGGCCGCGTGGCTGACCGATGAGGTGGATGCGCGATTTGGGGCGCGGACTGCGTGAAGGAAGGTTTGAAAGGAGGAAGGGGCGATAGCTCTACTTGGACCGCCCCTTCCCCCCTCACTTCACACCCCTCTACCACGATGGAAGCCACGCGCCCGAAACAAGAAGCGGTCCTCGATGCCGACTACGACGTCGAAGCGGTGCGCGCCGCGTTCCCTGCGCTCCAGCAAGACCTCTACGACGACCAGCCGCTTGTCTACCTCGACAACGCGGCCACCACGCAGAAGCCCCAGGCGGTGATTGACCGCCTCACCGGCTACTACACGCGTGAGAACGCAAACGTCCATCGCGGCGTGCACTTCCTCAGCCAGCAGGCCTCTGACGCCTACGAGGCGGTGCGCGAGCGCATGGCCGACTTCATCGGCGCCCCCGAAGCAGGCGGGCGTCCTGCGCACGAGCAAATCGTCTACACGCGCGGGACGACCGAGGCGATCAACCTCGTGGCCGCCACCTGGGGCCGCGCGGAGTTGCAGGAAGGCGATGAGGTCCTGCTCTCGCAGATGGAGCACCATTCCAACATCGTCCCCTGGCAGCGCATCTGCGAAGAGACGGGCGCGCAGATCAAGATCATCCCCGTCACCGACCGGGGCGAGCTGGTCTTCGAGGCGTTCGAAAAACGGCTTTCCGAACGCACCAAGCTCGTCGCCGTCACGCACGTCAGCAACGCGCTGGGCACGATCAACCCGGTCGAGGAAATCGTCCGGGCGGCCCACGAGGCGGGCGCGAAGGTGCTGGTCGACGGCGCGCAATCCGTTCCGCACCTACCCGTCGATGTGGAAGCGCTGGGGGCGGACTTCTTCTGCTTTAGCGGGCACAAGATGTACGGCCCCACCGGCATCGGCGTGCTCTACGGGCGGCGCCGGCTCCTCGACGCAATGCCGCCGTACCAGGGCGGCGGCGACATGATCGACGAGGTGTCCTTCGAGGACACGACCTACGCAGAGGTCCCGCACAAATTCGAGGCGGGCACGCCGAATATTTCATCCGTCATCGCGCTGGGGGCCGCCGCCGCGTGGTTGAAGGAGCAGGGCCGCCCCCGCGTGCGCCGGCACGAAAAAGCGCTTCTCGAATACGCCACCGAGCGCGTCCGTGAGATCGACGACATTCGCCTCGTCGGCACCGCGCGGGAGAAGGCGAGCGTGCTCTCGTTCCTGCTGGGGGACGTGCATCCCTACGACGCCGGCACCGTCCTCGACCGAATGGGCGTCGCCGTGCGCACCGGCCACCACTGCGCGCAACCTTTGATGGAGCACTTCTCGATCCCCGGCACGGTGCGCGCGTCGCTGGCCTGCTACAACGACCGAAGCGACGTGGATCGCCTCGTCGAGGGATTGCGCAAAGTGCGTCGCATGTTCGGGTGAAGGACCTGCTTGGCCTTTCGGGGGTTGATTGTTGGTCACTGGTCTTCGCGGCGAGAAACCAAAAACCACCCCCCAAACGACCCATCATGCCTGCTACGGCCGAATCCACCATCGACGCCCGTGCAGACGACCTCATCGCTGAGTTCAGCCTCTTCGACGGCTGGATGGGCCGCTACGAGCACCTGATCGACCTGGGCCGCGAGATTCCCGAAATCGCCGAGGCGTACAAAAACGACGCGCACCGCATCGAGGGATGCCAGTCGAAGGTCTGGGTGCGCGCCGAGCCCGGCGAGAACGGGCGCCTGCGCCTCACCGGCGACAGCAACGCCGCCATCACGCGCGGCCTCGTGGCGCTGCTGATCCGCGTGCTCGACGACCAGCCGCCGGAGGCCGTTGTTACCGTCGAGCTGGGCTTCCTCGGCGAGATCGGCATGGACGAACACCTCTCGCCCACACGCAAAAACGGCCTCCACGCGATGGTGCGCCAGATCAAAGAACGCGCCGCGGCTCTGGCGTAGAACAGCTCTGGTGTAGAACAGCCCTGGCGTGGAACAGGGGCGTGACTGCGGCGTGAGTGGCATTGTCTTTGACGTAGTTGCAGCCGGCTCAAAGCCCTCTCGTTCCTACAAGAGTTCCTACAAGCACGTCTGTAAGTAAGCGTAGCGGCCTGTCATACCGTCGCGAAATTGATGTCGCAATGGCTGTTCAGGTCCGCGTGATCGTCGCGTGCGAAAACCTGTCAGGTTTTAGAGGCTTGACGGGCTTCGGCTGCGACATTGACGCCTCAAATTAGTATCGTGAAGAAGTTACCCGACTCGAAGGAAAGCCCCGCTCGGCCCCGCCTCAATGGGAGGCAGGATCGCCGGGGGAGCGACGCGCCCTCCGAAGGGACCGAGGCCTCGGAGGAACAGGAGCGCCTCGACGCGCTCCGGCGCTACGGCGTCTTGGACACCCCGCCAGAGGAAGCATTCGACCGCATCACGCGCTTGGCGGCCGACTGCTTCGACGTGCCCATCGCGCTCGTAGCACTCGTGGATGAGGAGCGGCAGTGGTCCAAGTCGTGCTACGGCACCGATCACCGGGAGCTCGACCGGGAGATCTCGTTCTGCCGCCACGCCATCGCGTCCCAGGAGCCGATGGTCGTGGAGGACGCGACTGCAGACGAACGCTTCTCCGGCAACCCGCTCGTGACCGGCGAGGAGCACGTGCGCTTCTACGCCGGCGCGCCGCTGGTCACGCCGGAGGGGGGCCACGCAATCGGCACGCTGTGCGTCTTGGACCGGAAGCCGCGCGGCTTTAGCGACGAGGAGAAGACGCGCCTCGAGGACTTCGCCGCGATGGTGATGAGCGAAATGGAGCAGCGCCGCGCGCGCTTGGAAGAAACGGTGGCCCGCGTATCTTCCGAGCTACTCTCTGGGGACGCCGACCTCGACGCGGTGCTCGCGCTGCTGGGCGAGGCCGTCGAAGCCGACCGTACGTACCTTCTCGAGCGCCCCGGCGCCGACGGGCCGCTGGCCCGAACGCACGAGTGGGTTGCTTCGCATCAGGAGTCCTCCGGGCCAAGGACTACCCAACGCAAAGAAACCCTTTCTCCCGAGGCGTTTCCGTGGTGGTTCGAGCAGCTCCGGCAAGTTGAGGAACCGCTGCATATCCGGGTCTCCGATCTGCCGCCCGAGGCGGAGGCGGAGCAGCGCTACCTCGCCCGGCAGGACATCGCGTCACTGCTGGACGTGCCGATTCCCCGGAGCGACGGCACGCTCTACGGCGTCCTCGGCTTCGAGCACACCGGCCCGGGCCGCGACTGGGACCGCAGCGACTCGCACGTCCTGCGCGTGACCAGCGACCTGCTGGCCGGCTATTTCGAACGGGAGCAGACCGAGCAGGCCCTCCGCGAGAGCCGGGACCAGATCGAAGAGCTCCTCGAGAGCATGAGCGACGCGTTCTTCGCGCTCGACGAGGACTGGAACGTTACCTACGTCAATGACGCGGCCGAGCGCGTCTTTGAGCGGCGGCGCGAGGAGCTGCTGGGGCAAAACGTGTGGGAAGAGTTCCCGGAGGCCGTCGATACGGTCTTCGATGAGGAGTGCCACCGGGCCGTCGCAGAGGGAGAAGCGGTCAGTCTCGAGACCTTTTTCCCGCCGCTGGACGTCTGGGTCGAGGTTCGCGCGTACCCTTTCGAGACCGGCCTCTCGGTGTTCTTCGAAGACATCAGCGAGCGCAAGCAGGCCCAGGAGGCCCTCCGGGAGAACCGGGAGCGCTTGCAGCTTATCGCCGAGACGGTCACGGAGGTATTCTGGGTCACCGACCCGCAAAAACGGGAGATGTGCTATATCAGCCCGGCCTTCGAGGAGATCTGGGGGCGCCGGTGCGAGGAGCTCTACGAGTCACCGCGTTTGTGGATCGAGGCGATCCATCCCGAGGACCGCGACCGCGTCCGCGAAGCGGCCCTGACCGACCAGGCGCAGGGCGACTACGACGAAGAGTTTCGGGTCGTGCGCCCGGATGGAGAAATCCGGTGGGTTCGAGACCGGGCGTTCCCGGTACGTAGCGAGGAGGACGGCGGCGAGGTCGTTCAGATCGTCGGCATCGTGCAGGACGTCACCGCGCGCAAAGAGACCGAAGAGCGGCTTCGGGAAAGCGAGGAGCACCACCGCGCGCTTTTCGAAAACACGTCCGACATCATCACCATCCTTGAAAAAGACGGCACGGTCCGCCGGACCAGCCCCTCCGCGAAGCGCGTGCTCGGCCGCGCCCCGGCGGACGTCGAGGGCACCAATTCTTTCGAGCGCATACACCCCGGCGACCGGGAGCGCGTGCGCGCGGCGTTTCGAGCGATCATTCAGGCGCCCCCCGGCGAGTCGACGAAAGTACAGTTTCGCACGCGCCACGCCGACGGCTCGTGGGTGCACCTCGAGTCGGCCGGGTGCAACCTGCTGGACAACCCGGCCGTCGAGGGCATCTTGGTCAGCTCCCGCGACGTGAGCGACAGCGTCGAGCTCGAGGCGGAGCGGGAGGCGCGCGAGCGCGCCGAGGAGTTGTTGGAAGCGAAGACCTCGTTTCTGAACAACATGAGCCACGAGCTGCGCACGCCGCTGGCCTCGATTATCGGCTTTGCGGACGTGCTCGGAGAGGAGAGCGAAGGCGAGCAGCAGGAGTTCGCCGGGCGCATCGTTGCGAGCGGGCAGCGTCTGCAAAAGACGCTCGACTCGATCCTCGAGCTCGCGAAGCTGGAGGGCGGCGGCGGCACGGGCCGGGCCGAGATGACCACCGCGCCGACCGACGTGGCTGCGCAGGTGCGCGCCGCCGCCGAAGTGCACCGCCCGGCGGCCGAGGAGAAGGGCCTCGCGCTGCGCGTGCAGATTCCGCCCGAGGGGAAAGACGCGCGCGCCGCTTTGAGCGAAGGGGCCTTCGGGCGCGTCTTGGACAACCTGATCGGCAACGCGATCAAGTTTACCGAGGAGGGCCACGTGACCGTACGCGTTGAGCAGGGAGAGCAGGAAGTACGGGTCGAGGTCGAGGACACCGGCTCCGGGATCGGGGACGACTTCCTCGAAGGCGGCGGCGGCCTCTTTGCAGACTTCGAGCAGGAGTCGAAGGGGCTGACGCGCTCGCACGAGGGCGCCGGGCTGGGACTGGCCATCGCCAAACGCCTCGTCGAGCAGATGGACGGGACCATCGACGTGGAGTCTGAGAAAGGCGAAGGGACGACGTTCACGATGCGGTTCCCTCCTGTGGGGCCGGCAGGCGAAGAGGTTACTGCCGGAGAGGCTACTGCCGGAGCGGAGCCGCCGGACGCGGACCGGTCCAGCGGCGGGGAGGAAGCAGGCCCCGCGCAGCCCCGAGTTCTTCTCGTCGAGGACAACGCCAACACGCGGGCATTGGTCGAACATATGCTCCGGGGGCATTGCGACGTGGAGAGCGCGGCGGGGGCCGAGGAGGCGCTCGCGTTGGCCGAGGGCCGGACTGGGAGTGAGGCCGACGGCGCGCCGTTGGACCTGATGCTCATCGATATCAGCCTGAGCGCCCCCGAAGATGGGATCGAACTGCTCGGGCGGCTGCGCGAGGGGCCCGGCGCGCCGACGGCGGGCGTCCCGGCAGTGGCGTTTACCGCCCATGCGACGGGAGGCGACGCGGAGCGCTACCGCGAGGCCGGGTTCGACGGCCACCTCGGCAAACCCTTCTCGAAGGACGACCTGCTCGAGGCGACCCGAGAGGTGCTCGGCACGGCCGAACTCGGCACGGCCGAAACGTGAAAGCAATGGAAGCGCGCTCTCGGCAGCCGTCTCATTCCCCCTCGCGCCGCAGGCCGCGCTCCCTGCACGCGAACCGCTCTTGCCATCCGCTCTTGCCATCTCGTCTACCACCTCGAACGACGCAAACACGGCTTCACTGAGCACTGATTCACTGACAGGCCCCGCCCTCCATGCCTTCGACGAACGCCTCCCCGGCTCCTGCTGCGGCCCCCGGCGCGCCCACCTCTTCCGACGCTTCGACGCCTCCTGAGCGCCTCAGCACCGGCATTGCCGGCCTGGACGAAGTGCTCGGCGGGGGAGTGGAACCGGAGCGGGCGTACCTGCTGCGCGGGGGGCCGGGCGCGGGCAAGACGATTCTCGGCGCGCATTTCCTGACCGCCGACACAGCGAGCGAAGCTCTCTTCATCACCCTCGGCGAGCCGGGGGAGCAGGTGCGGGCTCACGCCGCCCGCCTCGGCTTCAACCTGGAGCCGGTGTCGTTTCTGAACCTGGCGCCGGAGGCCGACTTTTTCCAAGAAGCCGACACCTACGACATCTTCTCGCCCTCGGAGGTCGAACGCGAGCCTGCGATGGAGGCCATCGTCGAACGCGTCGAGGAGACCCGACCTGCGCGCGTGTTCGTCGACTCGATGACGCAGTTTCGCTACCTGGCGGCCAGCCCGGAGCAGTTTCGCAAGCAGGTGCTCTCGTTCGTGCGGTTTCTCACCGAGCAAGGCGCCACCGTGCTCTTCACCTCCGAAAGCAGCCCCGAGGCGCCCGACCACGACCTTCAGTTTCTCAGCGACGGTATCTTAGAGCTACGTCAAGGGGAGAACGGGCGCCTCATTACCGTGCCCAAATTTCGAGGGGGAAGCGCGAAGCAGGGGCCCCACGGCTTTACCATCTCCGCGACAGGCATCACAGTGCATCCGAGGCTCGCCCCCGACATGGAGGCGCGGCAGTTCACCGGGGAGACGGTCTCTACGGGCGTGCCGGAGATGGACCAGTTGCTCAACGGAGGGATCGAGCGGGGGACGACGTCCATCGTCAGCGGGCCGGCGGGGGTCGGGAAGACGACCCTCGGACTTCAATTCGTCAAAGAGGCCGCCGGACGAGGAGAGCGTTCGGTCGTGTTCAACCTCGAGGAAGAACCGGAGACGATGATTCACCGCTGCGAGGCGATCAACATTCCGATCCAGGAAATGGTCGAGCGAGACACGCTGGCGCTTCGCACCGTGCGCCCGTGGAATTTCTCTATCGACCGCTTTTCGCAGAGGGTGCGCCGCGAAGTCGAAGAGCGCGAGGCAGGTGTCATTATGATCGACAGCCTCACGGGCCTGCAAAACTTCATGCGGAAGTCGGCGTTTGCCAGGCGCCTGCAAGCGCTCACGAAGTACCTCGTGAACAAGAACGTGACTGTGTTTTTCACCGACGAAGTGTCTTCCGTCACCGGCGATTTCACGCCCACCGCGTCGGCGCTCAGCTACGTCGCTGACAACATCGTCTTTCTGCGCTACCTCGAAATGAAAGGCGAACTGCGAAAAGCCATCGGCGTGCTCAAAAAACGGGCGGGCGATTTCGAGAACACTTTGCGTGAGTTTGCCATCACGCAGTACGGCCTCAAAGTGGGCGAGCCGCTCACCGAGCTTCGCGGCATCTTGCAGGGCACGCCCGAATTTGTGGAGGACGCACCGCCGAGTTCCCTCCCCTGAAAAGACGCCCTTCGAGGGGAGCGGTCCTGGCTTCTTCAACGGCCGCGCAGTGGGTAGGGAGCACGGCTTATCGTATGTGATTTTGCCCCTCGGCCGGCACGCTTGGCCTATGAAATCTGCGGCAGCGCGCGAGCTTCTTCTGGGAGAGATGCTCTCTGAAAAGGAGGATCCGAACGATTCTCAAGAGCAGATCCTTCTTCTCTTCGAAGGGACAGGCAACCGGCGCCGGATTCGGCGTGAACTAAGCAAGCAGTATGACGTCGCGGGCGGCCGGCACGCGAGCGCCTGGCCGAAAGACGTAGACCTCGCGCTGATCGACGGCCCCTCCCTTCACCAGCACCGGGATGCCCTGCGCGCCCTCAGAGAAGAGGCGAGAGGCTACCTGCCCTGCCTTCTCGTTCTTTCTAAACAACACAACCAACCGGCGAGCGAGCGGATCTTCGAGATCGCCGACGAGGTGGTGAGCCGGCCGCTCCCCCCGAGCATGCTTCTGAGACGCGTGCGCGCGCTCTTGCGCGAGCGATCCCGCGCTCTGGCATCGCTGAACGGACGGCGGGGATCGCAGCAGCAAGAACAAGACTCCTTCTCGGCGCTGGATCTGCGTGACCGCGTAGCGACGATGCTCCTTTTCGACCAGATCGTGACCGCCGGACAGGTGGGCGCCGCCCGGCGCCGCTGGAAGAAGGCAGGCATGCCCGGCGCGCTCTGGCGCACCGTCGCGCGGATGCCGGAGGTGGATCGCGAAGCCGTCTACGCACGGGCCGCCAAGGTCTACGAGTTCGACTCGGTGGACTTTAACATGCACAGCGTCAGGACCTTAATCCGCAAACGCCGAAGCCGCTTCACGCTCGAGCAGTGGGCGCGCATGGTCGATCTGAACGTGGTCCCGGTGCGCACCGCGTACGAGAAAGAGAAGGGAACGCTGCGCTGGGCATTCGCCTCGCATGATCCGGGGCGCCCTTCGCTGGAACGCCTGCTGGCGGACCTCGAGGTGGCGAGCCACACGCTCGCGTACGCCCCCGAGGAGCGGATCGAAGAGGTCTTCGCCGATGCCCTGCCCCAACTCGCCCGCGAGCGGGCGGTACAGCGGCTCCGTTCGGACCTGTCAGCGGGGAGGACGCCGCAAGAAAAAGACATTCGCTTTTTTGAAGATCGCTCTTCAGTTCCATCTTCCCTCCAAGAGACGCTCCGAAGGGCCCGGGAGCGTCTCGAAGAGCACCGAACGGAATGGCCCCCTTCGAAAGAACGCCCGCCGAACTCCTCGGGGCGCGGCCGGAGTCGAGAGCGTAAGACGGACGCGGCGGCGACGACGGCGGCCGCGAGCGAAGGAGCCGCGCCTTTGATTCCGGCCGAGGTGTTTAGGGGCGTTCTCGCCGAGGCCTTGCAGCTCGACGCTCGCGTCGTGTACCTGGTGGGAACCAACGGGAGCGGGGGCCGGCTTGCCGTCTACCACCGACAGGGCCGCACGCTCCGCCACCGGCGGACACTCGGGCACCTCTCCGCTGAAACCATGGTTGATTTCGCGGTCGGGCAAATTCTTTCCCTGCACCGAGCCGACAAGCGATCTGGAAACGTGATCGAATACTGGGCGGAAAGCCGCCGCGTTGACTTTCGCCTCTCCGTGGCACCTCCGCGCGCACTCCCCGAAGAGCTCCCGGCGCGGCGCGAGGCGGAAGCGGTGGTCGTCAAACGAGTTTCGTAGACGGATGGGTTTCGTAGACGGACGAGTTTCGGATCGCGTAGACGCTTCGCCAAGAGGAGGCAGGAAGATTGCGGCCCTTCGATGCAACAAGCCGATGCAGGCGACCTGTCGAGTCCGAGTAGCGCCGAGGAGAGATCGAAGGAGGCTTTGCTCTCCGATGAGTTACGCAGATTCGCTGTCAGATCCGCCGGGCGGGGTACGTGTGTTGGGCCGGATAGCGAAGTCACATGCCTGGGCGGCCTCGCAAGCGCTTTCGCGTCAAGACGTGCCCTCCGCCTTTAGGGCGCTACAAAAGTCCAGCTTTGAGATTGCGCTCAACGACGTAGGTTTCCAGGTCGGGCGCGAAGCGCTCGCGGTAGCGCGCCTCCATTGCGCGCCGCAGGTGCTCGGTCGCATCGCGCCGGACCAGCGTGACTGTGCAGCCGCCGAAGCCTGCGCCCGTCATGCGCGTGCCCAGCACGCCCTCGACGGACTGCGCGATCTCCACCAGTGCGTCCAGCTCTGCGCAGCTGACCTCGTAGCCTGAGGCGAGGCTGGCATGGGAGGCGTTCATGAGCTGACCGAAGGCCTCGAGGTCTCCGTCTGCGAGGAGCGTGGCCCCGCGCTCCACACGCTCGTTCTCGCTCACCACGTGCCGCGCGCGCCGGCGTAACGTGTCGTCCAGCTCGGTCCCCTGCTTCTCGATGAGCGCCTCGGGCACGTCGCGTAACGATTCGATAGATGCGTCGAACTGGGCGAAAAAGCGCGCGGCCTCCTCGCACTCGCGGCGCCGCTCGTTGTACTTTGAGGAGGCGAGCTCGCGGCGCACGCCGCTGTCGGCGACGACGAGGCAGACGTCTTCCGCCAGCGGGAGGGGGACATGCCGGTGCTCCAGCGAGCGGCAGTCGAGGAAGAGGGCATGGCCGGCCCGCCCGAGGTGCGAAGAGAACTGGTCCATGATGCCGCACTCGACGCCAACGTGCTCCTGCTCAGCGCGCTGGCAAAGCCGGGCGGTCTCGACGGCTCCGAGCCCGAGCGAAAAGAGCTCGCCGAGCCCTACAGCCGTGGCCACCTCCAGTGCCGCCGAGGAGCTCAGGCCTGCCCCCAGAGGTACGTTGCCTGCGATGAGGGCTTCGAAGCCCTCCGGCGCGTATCCGCGGCGGCGAAGCTCGGCCGTCACGCCGGCCACGTAGCGCGCCCAGGTCGGGAGCTCCTCTATCGCCGTCTCCGCCTCGAGAGAGAACGTGGCGTCTTCGTCGAAGTCGACGGATCGGAGCCGCACGGTCTCATCTCCACTTGCGCGCAGGGCCACGTAGACCGCGCGGTCGATGGTGGTCGGGAGCACGAAGCCGCCGGAGTAGTCGGTGTGGCCGCCCAACAAGTTCACTCGTCCCGGCGCCTGGGCGACGACGCAGGACGCGCGCTCGTCGCTCGAGTTGGGCGAGGGGCCTGTCTCGAAGTGCCGGCTGAGCGCCCGTTGTAGTCGTTCCGGTGCGGTTTCCGTCGTTCCGGCCGGATCGCTTGCTGCGTTCGGGTCGTCCGCGAGGGGGGGGGCGGGCTGGTCCACAGGAAGGGAGCGGCGCGTCTGGAGAGGAGGTCGAGAAGAAAAAACGGCGGCGGCGAAGGTTGCCAGCGGGGGCGCGTGGCCTTCGGCAGTTGCCAGAACGCCGCGCGTTACCAGAACGCCGCGTAGAGCGCGGCGGTGATTCCCAAGATCCCGAAGGCCGCCACGTTGTAAACAGGGTCGCCCACGAGGTTCACGTCCGAAAGATCGACGGCCTTCGGGTGGTCCTGGCCTTTCCCCTCCAAAAGCGAAACCCCCACGATCAGCGCCACCGACAGAAAGAAAACAATCAACATGCGCCGCATAAACGGCACCCCCGGAGCCAGCCACTTCATCCCCGCCGAAAGCGGAATCGAAAGCACCGCCGAAACAAGCGCCGCCCCGGGCGTGGCCTTGCTCCAAAAAAGCCCCGTCATAAACACCGCCAGAACCCCCGGGCTCACAAAGCCGGTGTACTCCTGAATGTACTGAAACACCTGGTCGAACGCCGCCAACTGCGGGGCCATCACGCACGCAACGGCGATGCAGGCGAGGCTCACGAGGCGCCCGACGCCGACAAGCCGCCTCTCGGAGGCCTCCTCCCCGAACCGCGACGTTTTGTAAAGGTCCATCGTAAAGATCGTCGCCGTGGAGTTCATCATCGAAGCCAGCGAGGAGACCACCGCCGCCACCAGCGCCGCAAACGCCAGCCCGCGCAGGCCCGGGCTCAGGTACTGCCCCAGAAGCCACGGGTAGGCGTCGTCGGCCACGCCGATCGCGGCCGGGTCCAGCGCGTAGGCGACGATCCCCGGCACCACCACCACCAGCGGCAAAAGCAGCTTCAAGTACCCGGCAAACGCCAGCCCGCGCTGGGCCTCCTTGAGGCTCCGGGCCGCCAGGGCGCGCTGGATGATGTACTGGTTGCAGCCCCAGTAAAAAAGGTTCGCCACCCACATCCCGCCGAAGATCACGCCGATCCCCGGCAAAAGCTGATAGGCGTCCCGCGTCCGGCCGCTCTCGTCGGTGTAGGTCAGCTCCCCTTCGAAAAGCACCATGTTGAAGCGGTCCGAGGCGTTTTCGAGAAGTCCCGACAGCCCGGCAACCGGCCCGTCGGCCCCGAGACTCTCCGCGTAGGCGTCCAGAGCAAACCACGTGGTCAAAAGCCCCCCGCCGATCAAGACGGCCACCTGGATTACGTCCGTCCAGGCGACGGCCTTCAGCCCCCCGTAGATCGAGTACGTCGTCGCAAAGCCGGCCAGAAAGAGAATGCCCAGCCAAAAAGGCGTGCCCATGATCTCCTCCATCGCCAAGGCCCCAAGGTACAGCACGCTCGTCAAGTTCACGAACACGTACACCAACAGCCAAAACACCGCCAGAAGCGTGCGCACCCTCCCGTCGTAGCGCTCCTCAAGAAACTGCGGCATCGTGAAAATCTCCTTCTCCAGGTAGATCGGCAGAAAAAACCACGCGATCACAAGCAAAGTCACCGCCGCCATCCACTCGTAGGAAGCGATCGCCAGCCCGACCCGAAAACCCGACCCGCTCATCCCGATAAACTGCTCTGCAGAGATGTTCGAGGCGATCAAAGACGCCCCGATCGCCCAAAAGGGCAGCGCCTTCGAGGCCAGAAAGTAGTCCGCGGAGTCTTTCTGGTGGCCCTCCTCCTCGCGAGACACCCACAACCCCGCCCCCACGATCACCACAATGTAAGTGCAAAAAACAACGTAGTCGATATATGCAAATTGCATGCTCTTCGGGGCAAAACCTGGTTTCTACGGGAAAAGGCGAAAGCGGCGAACGCCAACTGGCGCGGCACTGCTGCAATGGAGCAGCACTACAATGTACAGCGGATTCCGGAAAAATGTATAGCGGATTTCGGAAAGCCCGGCAACCGGCAGGCGTCTCGGCGCTCGGCCGTTTCAGCGCTCGCCTCCGGCGTGAAGTCGCGTTTGGAGCGCGCCCACCATCTTCGTAGACGACCACGCACGCCCGTCGCCGAGGACGAGCCGCCCCCGGCGCCACGCTCAGGTCCTACCGTTTCAGCGGAACTGCGCTTATCGTGCGCCCGTTTGCATGATTCACTAGAACTTACCGATCGACAACGACCAGGCCAAACGGCATGGCCGCGTTACTCTTCGACTGGGAAGACGCGGGCGAAAATCGCGCGGTTGCGTCGGTGGAAACCGAACGGGTCGCTCCGCAGGCGGTGCGCGCCGCCGTGGAGGAAGGCACGCTGCCCGTCGGGGAATCGACGCTTTTCACGAACTACACCGTCTACGGCAGCGGCGCGGTCCGCGTCGAAAGCCGCACGGAACGCGAGGGCGAGGAGCCCCCGCCGATCGTCCCGCTCATGGGGATGCAGATGGTCATTCCCAGCACCTTCCAGGTGACGCGGTACGGACGCAGCCCACAGGAAACCCACGCCGACCGCAAAACCGGGGCCGCCGTAGGGCGCTACACGGCGGACGTCGACTCGTTCGTCACGCCCTACCGGCCCTTTCTCATCCGATCCCGATAACGCGAAACGCATGATGGCTTCCGGAAAATCTTGCTTGGGCCGGGCGAAGGCTGCGGCCGAGCGTACGATGCTTCTTGCACTGCTTCTGGCCGGGGCCGTCGCACTGGCGGCGGGAACCGGTGGGTGCGCCACCGGAGAACCCGCCGCTGACTCCCCGAATAACGCGACCGCCGGCGAATGGCAGTCGCTGTTCGACGGGGAGGCGCTCGATGACTGGCGCAACCCGTACGACTGGGGCGAAACACAGGTCGTGGACGATGAAATTCGGCTTCGCTCCGACGAGAAGTTTTTCCTCGTCACCGATACGACGTTCCGCGACTTCATCTTCGAAGGCGAAGTGAAGGTGCCCGACCGCGAATCCAACTCCGGCTTCATGTTTCGCGCCAACGTGGAGCCCAATCGCGTCTCGGGGTATCAGGCGGAGGTCGACCCCAGCGACCGCGCCTTCTCCGGCGGGCTCTACGACGAAGCGCGGCGCGGCTGGCTCCACCCGCAGGAAGGCGCGTCCTCCGGTGAGGAATTTCGCAAAACCGTCGGGCAGGCGTTCCAGCCCGACGAATGGAACCGGTATCGCATTCGCGCCGAGGGCGACAGCCTCAAGATCTGGGTCAACGGCGAGCGGACCACCGCCTACCGCGACTCCCGAGACCGCGAAGGGGTGATCGGAATTCAGCACCACGGGGAAGACGGCAAGGTGTACCGCTTTCGCGACTTGCGTGTCAAGCGTCTCGTAGGGGAAGCCGTCGCGCAGGGCGACGCGCCGCCGAACACGCTCACCGAAGCGGAGCGCGAAGCCGGCTGGCAATTGCTCTTCGACGGGGAAAGCTTCGACGGATGGACGGCGCTGGGGGCCGAGCGAATCCCCGCGGAGCACTGGCAGGTCGTCAGCGCCTCGGGCGGGGCGATCAAGAAACGCGAGAGTGATAACGTGCCCACCGCGCCGGACGGCCAGCCCCTCGAAGGCGGCGACATCATGACGGAAGACGCATACCGCGACTTTGAGCTGAAATGGCAGTGGAAAGTGGCCGAAGGCGCCAACAGCGGCCTCAAGTACAACGTGTCGGAGCAGATGTCCACTGCCGCCGAGCCGACGCGTGCGGCACTGGGCTTCGAGTACCAAATTCTCGACGACGAGCGCCACCCCGACGCGAAAGACCCCACGCACCGCGCCGGCGCTCTTTACGACCTGATCCGCGCCGACGCATCGCGAAAGCAGGTGCGACCGCCGGGGCAGTGGAACCAGTCGCGTCTCGTCTTCGACGGCTCCCACGGGGAGCACTGGCTCAACGGCGAGAAGCTGCTCGAGTACGACCTCGACTCCGAGCGCTTTGCCGATCTGTTTGCCGCGAGCAAATACGCCGATGTCGAGGACTTCGCCCGGAAGCGCAACGGCCGCATCGTCCTGCAGGACCACAGCGACGCGGTCTGGTATCGCAACATCAAGCTGCGCGAACGATGAGCGCCCGGCGCGTCTTCCTGATGCCCCGCCGACGCCCGAAACCACGAAACCAACCAGAAAACCCGTCATGCCCGACGCCTTCGACGAAACTACCGACCGGCGCGCGTTCATCAAGCAAACAGCGGTCGCCGGGGCCGGGCTGGGCCTGGCCGGCAGCGCCCTCGCCGCCCCCGCGGTGCGCGCCGCCGGCGGCTCCCCGGCCGAGCGGGTCACGGTCGCCGTCATGGGCGTCAACAGCCGGGGTAACGCGCTTGCGAAAAGCTTCGCGAAGACGCCGGACGCCCGCGTCGCCTACATCGCCGACGTGGACGAACGGGCCGTCGACAAGACCGTGGCCGACGTAGCCGAGATCCAGGATCGGCCGCCCGAGGGAGTTGAGGACTTCCGCCGCGCCCTTGACGACGCAGACGTGAACGCCCTCGCCACCGCCGCGCCCGACCACTGGCACGCCCCGGCTGCGCTCATGGCGCTGGACGCCGGCAAGCACGTCTACGTCGAAAAGCCGTGCAGCCACAACCCGCGTGAGGGCGAGATGCTGGTCGCCGCGCAGAAGAAATATCCCGACCAAGTCATCCAGATGGGCAACCAGCAGCGCTCCGCGCCGCGCTCGCAGGAGATCGTCGAGCGCATTCGCAGCGGCGACGTCATCGGCGACGCCTACTACGGGCGCGCCTACTACAATCGAAACCGAGGGCCGACAAACCTGAAGCGGCCCGCCGAGGTGCCCGACTGGCTCAACTACGACCTCTGGCAGGGCCCGGTCCCGAACAAGCCGTATGCCGAAAACCTGATCCACTACAACTGGCACTGGTTCTGGCACTGGGGCACCGGCGAGATTTGCAACAACGGTACGCACGAGATCGACGTGTGCCGCTGGGCGCTGGACGTGGACTACCCCACGCGCGCTGCCTCCAACGGGGGGCGCTACGCCTACGATGACGACTGGGAGGCCTTCGACACGCAGGTCGCCGGTTTCGACTTCGCGGGCGAGAAGTCCATCGCCTGGGACGGACGCAGCAGCAGCTCGACCCCGCCGCGTGGCGGGAGCGGGCCCGGCAGCGGGGGCCGAGGGGCGGCCATCCACGGCACCGAGGGAACGGTCCTGATCGACCGCAGCGGCTACGCCGTCCACGACATGGAGGGGGAGCTCGTCGAAAAGAGCGTGCGCGGCGACGGCCAGATCGACCAGACCAACATCCGCGGGGGAGGCGGCATGACGGACCGGCACACCACCAATTTCGTGCGCGCCATTCGCGGGGAGGCCGAGCCGCACTCCCCCATCGGCGAGGCCCGCAAGAGCGTCTTGCTGTGCCACCTCGGCAATATCGCGCAGCGCCGGAAGATGGAAGTGGACGTGGATCCGGAGACAGGGCGCCCTCGGGGCGAGGAGGCGATGCAACTGTGGAGCCGCACCTACGCCCCGCAGTGGCAAGAAAAGCTCATGGCCGCAGCGCGGTGAGCGCCCGCGCGTTTCGGCAAAACGGTAGATGGTGGGTGGTCCGCTCGCGTTGCTCGCCGGATGGTGGATCGTGCTTTTCTGCTCGTATTGCTCTCTTGCGTACTCCCGAATCTTCCCTCCTCCTCCGCTCCCGAACCCTCGCAGCAGGAACAAAACTCACGTAGACGGCAGAACGGTTTACGTACGTTCTCTCACGGCTTAGAATCCCCCACTTCCCCTCTTTCCTGTGTCAGAAAACGCGCCGTCTTTCCGTTTCGCGCTCGTGGGGGCCGGCATGGCCGCAAATCTGCACCGCGAGGCCGTCGCGGCTCACACCGAACGCGGGGCCGCGTTGGCGGCCGTCGCCTACTACGACCCGGCACGTTTCGACGAAATCAGCGACCGTTTCGGAGCGCCCTGCGCGCGCTACGACGACGTGCTGGGCCGCTCCGACGTGGACGCGGTTGTCCTCACGACCCCAAGCGGGCAGCACGCCGCGCAGGCCGTGAAGGCCGCCGAGGCGGGCAAGCACGTGCTCGTCGAAAAGCCGATGGCCCTCCGGCGCGACGCCGCCGACCGCATGATTCGCGCCTGTCGGCAGGCCGGGGTGCGCCTGGGCGTCGTCTTCCAGCGCCGCGCCGAGCCGCTGTTTCAGAAAATCCACCGGGCGGTCGTTCGCGAAAACGACTTCGGCCGGCCGACGCTGGGGAGCGTCGTGCTTCCGTACCACCGCGACGAAGCGTACTACGAGCAGGCGACCTGGCGCGGCACCTGGGCGCAGGACGGCGGTGGCGTGCTGATGAACCAGGGCATTCACCTCGTGGATCTGCTCGTCTGGTACCTCGGCGATCTGGCCGATGTGGAGGCGCAGGCCAGCACGTTGGAGCGCAGCGTCGAGGTCGAGGACACGCTTTCGGCCGCGCTCACGTTCGAGAGCGGCGCGCAGGCGACGATCACGGCCACCACCACCGCCCGGTCCGGCTTCCCGCACCGTCTCGCGCTCTACGGCACCGGCGGGGGACTGGAACTGGAGGGCGAAGCCGTCCGCCGCTGGACGCCGGCTGACCCCGCAGCAGCCGGGGTGGAGCCGCCGGCGTTGCAGACGGACGGCGGCGACGCCGGCGCCGGCGGTGCGCCCGGCGGCATCGAAGCGAAAGGGCACGCCCGCCTGCTGGCCGACTTCATGGCCGCCGCCCGCGAGGATCGTCCGCCGCTGGTGGACGGGGCAGAGGGCCGCCGCAGCCTCGATGCGGTGCTCTCGGTGTACGAAGCCGCCGGCCTGCCCCACGCGGGGAACGACGCGGAGGCGAGCGGGGCGCGTTCGGGGTGAGGTCGAGCGTGGCTTTTTGGCTTTGGGGCAAGAAGCGGTCAGAAACGGAACGTGATGCGCGACGACTACGGCAGCCGCACCTCACCTCCAGCGAGAAAGACCCGGCCTCGGCGGCACCGATTCCCGGCGGGGAAAAGGGAACGCCGGTCACGAGACCTCCGCGCTCCATCGTCCGTCACGTGCACGGGGAAAATGTGAGCGGGAGTCGCATCCATCCGCCAGCGGCTCTGCACGCTTGACGCTCGAATACGCTTTTAGCCCCCATAACCAACCAACGTCTTGAATGTGGTGTTCTCGCTGCAGAGGAAACGCTCGGGATCGCCCCGCGTGTGACGTTGCGCTTTGGTTCGGAGCTTTCACCGCCCGCTTCGGGAGGCTCACAGAGCCAGACGCGACGACACCCGCCACCGTGCCCGCAGGGGTAAATGTCCACATGAGGCGCTCCGGATGGGAAGCGTCGGGGGAAGCGATGGCAAAGCTGTTGGCGCACGGCGCGATATCTTCGTAGTCGAGAGCGCACGGGAAAGCCTGTGGCACTGCTGATGAGGACTGGGGACAACTCCAGTCTACGACATGCTACGGGCTTTTTCCGCGTCCGAAACAGCCGATCCTAAAAACAGCCGATCCTAAAGTGTCCGGTAGTGGAATGCGTACCTTGCGCTTCATTGGGGTGGTCACGAGCCGGATCGCCCTGATCGTGGGCGGGGTGTTTTTGGCGAGTTGCAGAGGGGCTCCGGGGTCTTCTTCGGTTCCCTCCGCATCCGCTGCTTCGGCGGAGGCCGAGACCGTGATCCGTCTCGCACACGGGCTCGACCCCACGCACCCGGTGCACCAGGCGATGGAAGTGATGGGGCGGAAGCTCGACTCGCTCTCCGGTGGGCAAATGGCGCTGAAGATTTACCCCAGCGAGCAACTCGGCACCGAGCGACAGGCCCTCGAACTGCTCCAGATCGGCAGTCTCGACATGACGAAAGTTTCCTCGGCAGTAATGGAGAGCTTTTCGCTGTCGTACAAGGTTCTTGGGTTGCCCTACATCTTCCGAGGGGAGGAGCACCGCTTTAACGTTTTGGAGGGGGAGATCGGGAAGCGCATTCTGCTCTCCAGCCGCGACGTGTGGCTGCGCGGCATCGTCTATTACGATGCGGGAAGCCGTTCTTTTTACACGAAGAACACCCCGATTCGCGAACCGTCGGACCTGGAGGGCCTCAAGATTCGCACCCAGTCCAGCCCAGTGGCCATTCGCATGGTGCGCCAGCTCGGCGGCTCGCCCACGCCCATCGCCTTCGGCGAGCTCTACACGGCACTGCAGCAGGGGGTCGTGGCCGGAGCGGAGAACAACCCGCCGTCGTTTCACACCACGCGCCACTACGAGCTGTGCCAGTACTACTCGCTGGACCGCCACACGGCCGTGCCGGACGTGCTGGTCGCCTCGACGCACCTCTGGGACCGCCTTTCGGAAAAGGAGCGCGGCTGGCTGATGAAGGCCGCGCGCATGTCGGCCGAGGTGCAGAAAACCCTCTGGGATAAGGCGACGAAAAAGGCCATGCGCGAGGTCAAGAAGGCGGGCGTGGAGATCATTCGGCCCGACACGGAGAAGTTCGCTGAAGCTGTCGAGCCGCTTTACGAGACTTACCGCGAGGAGGCCCCGGTCGTCTACGAATTGCTTCAGGAAATCCGAAGCGTCGGAACCGATTCGGCGGCTACGGACGATTCGGCGGCTACGGACACGGCTGGCGTAGCCGACATGAGGAGCGAAAGGCAAGCGGAAAGCAACGGGGGAAAGAGGCCATGAGCAAAAATCCAACGTCTAAAATCCAACGTCTAAAATCCCGAACCGACCGCGTCGTCGGCCCTGTGCTGGTCGCGCTGATGGGCCTGAGCGTGGTGAACGTGCTCTGGGGCGTGTTCACGCGCTTCGTGATGGGGTCCCCGAGCAGCTTCACGACCGAGCTGGCCCGCTTCATGCTGATTTGGATTGGCGTACTGGGGGCCGGCTACGCCGTGGGCCAGAAGACGCACTTAGCGCTGGAACTACTGCCAGAACAGCTCGAAGGGTGGTGGGCCGCACTCTTGGAGACGTTCATTCAGGTGTGCATAGGGCTTTTCGCGCTGGCGGTGATGGTCTGGGGTGGGGGGCGGCTGGTCTACGTCCAGCTTATGCTCGGGCAGACCTCGCCGGCGCTGGATGTGCCGCTGGGCGTGGTCTACGCCGTTGTGCCCATCAGCGGGCTGCTGATGCTCTTCTACGCGGTCGTGCACGTTGCTACCGAGGAGCGTGCTCCCGGCCCCTCCGCCGACGAGACGGAGCAGCACCAGGCCGTGGATATGGGCGAATCAGATATGGGCGAATCCGACACGTTGGAGACCGGTGCCGACGACACGCCACCCGACGGATACGACCAAAAAGCGCTTCCGATTGATTGATTGACGCGAGGGGCCTCCAAGCCTACTTTGTCGTTTCACTCCTGACGTGCGTTCCTGACGTGCAGGTGCGTGAGGTTGCTCGGCTGCGGTGGCTGGAACAAGATTTGAGCATCTGGACGCTCTGATTGGCGTTGGTGGTGAACCTGCCAAGACGAAATCTTCGGGCAGGCGTTGTCGACCGAGCACGTTCCACGCATCACGCGCCTCACGCCCCGCACCAAAAGCAACGCGTCCGGCAACACCACCCCCGAACTGACCGATGGACCCGACCGCCGTATTCATTCTCGCCGTCAGCTTCGCGTTGCTGCTCCTCGTGGGCGTGCCGGTGGCCATCTGCATCGCCCTCTCCACGGCGCTGACGCTGCTCCTCTCGGTCGGCCCGACGGCGACGATGACGACCGTCGCCCAACGCGTGGCCACGGGACTCGACTCGTTTGCGCTTCTGGCGATTCCGTTTTTCATCCTGGCCGGGCAACTGATGAACCGGGGCGGCATGGCGCGGCGGCTCGTGGACTTTGCAAAAGCAGTGCTGGGGACGTTCCCCGGCGGCTTGGCCTACGTCAACGTGGTGGCCTCGATGCTCTTCGGCGCGGTCTCAGGTTCGGCGGTGGCGGCAGCCTCGGGCGTGGGCGGTTTCATGGCGCCGCAAATGGAGAAGGAAGGTTATGATAAGAATTTCGGGGCTGCCCGCCTCGGGCGGCGTCTCGATTGCGGCGCTCTTTCTGGCCGGCTACGTGCCGGGCATCCTGGTGGGGCTCAGCCTCATGGCCGTGGCCGGCGTCTGGGCTTGGCGCTCGGACTACCCTACCTCCGACCGCGTGCCCCTCGGCGAAACGCTGCGCCGCTTCCGGGACGCTATGCCGAGTCTCTTCATGCTTGTCGTCGTGATCGGTGGGATCGTCGCGGGCATTTTCACCGCAACGGAGGCGGCGGCCATCGCCGTGCTCTACGCGCTCGTCTTGGCGTTCATTTACCGGGAAGTGACCGTCCAAGAGCTGCCGGAGATTCTTCTGGGGGCCGTCGAGACGACCGCCGTGGTGATGCTCTTGATCGGCACCTCGATTGCGATGTCGTGGGTGCTCTCCTACGAAATGATTCCGCAGAACCTCTCGCGCGCGCTTCTGACCCTCACCGACAGCACGGTCGGCATCCTGCTTATCATCAACGCCATCCTGCTGGTGATGGGCACCTTCATGGACATGACGCCGGCGGTGCTGATCTTCACGCCCATCTTTTTACCCATCGTGACCGAGCTGGGCATCGAGCCGGTGCACTTCGGCATCGTCATGGTGCTCAACCTGTGCGTGGGGCTGTGCACGCCGCCGGTGGGGAGCGTCCTCTTCGTGGGAGCGGCGGTGGGCAACACGACCATCTCGCGGCTCGTGCGGCCGTTGCTGCCGCTCTTTCTGGCTATGGTGGTCGCGCTCCTGGTCGTCACCTTCGTGCCGGAAGTGAGCCTCTGGCTCCCGCGCCTCTTCGGATACTGACTTTTGTGGATCGTCGGTTGTAGATGGGGGACGGGGGCAAAGGATCCTTTAAACGAGCCTTCTGCACCAGAAAAACGGACTGAACGATGGACGAACGTCAAGTTGACGGACGCGCTGAATCCGCTTCGGCGGCGGGCGGGCAGGGAGAGGCCGCGCTCTCCGAAGAAACGTTGCACGCGTTGCGTGAGCATGCGGACGGGCCGGTGAAGATCTACGCCGCGTCGGTGCAGGACCAGGGCGCGGCGACGTATGCGCTGGCACGGCTGGGGGGCGAGAAAAACAGAGAAAAGCGGCTCGTCGTGGCCGGCGAGGAGGCCGGAAGCGGCGACCCGAGCAACGCGTTCGAGGAAGAAGCGTCGCTGGAAACCGGCGGCGGGAAGCGCGTGGCCGTCTGCGCGCTCACGCCCGGCAACGCGAAGGCGTTGCACGCGGCGTTTCCGTGGACGGCACCGGTGCCGCTGGGGAACGCCTCCGCCGTCGGGTGCGGCGACCGGCTGGGGATGGCCACGCCCGGCCACCTGCGCGCCTGCCGCAGGGCGGAGGCACGCCCCGTCCTCGCCCAGCAGTCCATCCGCGAGATGGAGCGCACCGGGCGCTCCCCTGCCGAAGTGCTCGCGGATGCCACCTGGGGCGTCTTCGAGGCGGGCTTCACGGGCGGCTACGGCGCAGACGCCGATCACCTCAAGACCGAAGAGCACATCGACCGCTGCCTCGCCGAGGGCTACACGATGTACACCATCGACCCCTCCGACCACGTCGACAACGAGGCCGACGGTTTGAGCGGCGACCCGCTCGAAGAACGCTTCCAGGCGCTGCCCTGGGAGAACCTCGGCAGCACTCCCGAGGAGGCGCTCCGCCGCTACGTAGAAGAGCCGCACGAGGAGGCCGAGGCGCTGGGCGTGGACTTCAGCGAAGAGGAGTTGATGCGCGCGGCCGTCAAGTATGGCGCGGCCATCGCGCACACGCGCCGGATGGCCGACTACCTCGCCGCGCAGTACGAGACCGAGCGGCCCGGCGAAACCTACGACCTGGAGATGTCCGTCGACGAAACCGACCACCCGACGCGCCCGCGCGAGCACTTCTTCGTGGCTGCCGAGCTTCGGCGTCTGGGCGTAGCGGTGACGAGCCTCGCCCCGCGCTTCACCGGCGAGTTCCAGAAGGGAATCGACTTCATCGGCGACCTCGACGCTTTCGAAGAGAGCTTCGCCCGGCACGCCGCCATCGCCGAGGCACTCGGCGGCTACAAGCTCTCGATCCACTCCGGCAGCGACAAGTTCAGCGTCTACCCGATCATGGGGCGTCACGCGGGCCGGCGGCTGCACCTCAAGACCGCCGGCACAAGCTATCTCGAAGCCCTGCGCATTCCCGCCCGCCACGCGCCGGCCGTCTTCCGCGAGGTCGTGCGATACGCCTTTACGCGTTTCGAGACGGACAAAAAGACCTACCACGTCACCACCGACCTCGACGTCATCCCCGCCCCGGCAGACGTGGCCGACGAAGAGTTGGAAGAGACGTATCTCGAAAAAAATGACGGCCGCCAGCTCCTGCACCTCACCTACGGCTCAGTCCTCACGGCCACCGGCGAGAGCGGTGAGCCACGCTTCAAGGACCGCTTCTTCGCATTGCTCGACGAGCACGAGGCGGAGCACTACGAGGTGCTCGGAGCTCACTTCGACCGCCACTTGGGCGGCGTCGGCAGCGTCTTCGCCAACGACCGCGCCCCCGAGCAGGCGGAGGCGTCTGCGTAGTGGAGGCGTCGCTTCGCTAAAAATGCGAGTCAAGGGTTCAAAATGGTGAGTCGGCGTTTGAATAGTCTCGACACCGGTCTGCCTCTCACAGAGCACAAAGATGACGTTCGAGAAGTTAATCAGGCAACGTTCACCCTGTCGGTCGGTTCACCAAGACAAATCTTGGGGTTAGCAAGACAAATCTTGATGTTCGAAGAAGGGGCGGTCGCTTGCGAACCCAGAGACGTCTTTGTCTCTTTACCTAACACCGGAATCTATTTTGGTGGTCGGTTCGGCATTGAAATCTCTTTTCCCCTTCCTTTTCCCTCAAAAGTGAGCACCTACCTCGACGATCACTTTTCCCTCGACGGCCAGACCGCTGTCGTCATCGGCGCCACCGGCGAGCTGGGCGGCCAGATTGCCGAAGGCCTCTGCCGCGCCGGGGCCGACACAGTAATCGTAGGGCGCGACCGTGAGACCGGCGAGGACCGCGCCGAGGAGTTCTCGGGCCACGACGAGGCCGGCGAGGCGGTTTTCGTATCCTGTGATACGACCGAGCGCGGCGACCTGGAGGCCCTGCGCGACGAGGTGGACGCGCGCTTCGGGCGCCTCGACGTGCTGGTCAACGGCGCGGGCGTCAACTCCGCCACGCCGTTTCTGAAAATTGACGAGGAGGAGTGGGACCACATCATGAACGTCAACCTGAAGGGGGTCTTCCTGTCGTGTCAGGTCTTCGGCGAGTATCTGCTCGATCAGGGCGAAGGCGGGGCGATCATCAACGTCAGCTCGATGGCCGGCATCACGCCGCTCTCGCGGGTGTTCACCTACGCCGCCTCGAAGGCTGGCCTCATCAACCTGACCAAAAACCTCGCACGCGAGTGGGCGCCGGAAGGGATCCGCGTCAACGCCTTGGCGCCGGGCTTCTTCCCGGCCGAGCAAAACCGCGAGATCCTCAGCGAGGAGCGCATCAGCGACATTATGGGCCACACGCCCGCGGGCCGTTTCGGCGACCCCGAAGAGCTGGTCGGCGCGGCGTTGCTCCTGGCCTCCGGGCGGGCCGGCTCCTTCGTCACCGGCACCAACCTGCCGGTGGACGGCGGCTACTCGGCGATGACGATTTAGGGTCCGAGCAATGGGGAAGAGGGCAAACAGGCCGAGCGGCGACCCCGAAGAGAACCGCGCCTCCGGCAAGCTCGCGATTTCACAAAAATGTAGGGGCCTGATGAGGCCGGAGGTCATGCCCTTGCGGTGCATCGTTCCCAAACCCCGTCCCATGCAGCTTTCCGTCCGCTGGTACGGCCCCGACGACGGCGTGCGCCTTGACCAGATTCGCCAGGTGCCCGGCGTCGAACACGTCGTGAGCGCCCTCTACGACGTGCCGCCCGGCCAGGCGTGGCCGAAGGAAGATCTCGCCCGGCTCAAAGAGCGCATCGAAGACGCCGGCCTGCGCTTCTCGGCCATCGAGAGCATTCCCGTCCACGAAGACATCAAGCTGGGCCGGCCCGGGCGCGAGCGCTACATCGACAACTACGCCCGTTCCGTCGAGCGCGCCGGGGCGCTGGGCATCGAGGTCGTCTGCTACAACTTCATGCCCGTATTCGACTGGACGCGCACGGACCTGGCCCACCGCCTGCCCGACGGCTCCGAGGCGCTGGCTTACGACCACGCCGACCTCTCGGAGTTCGACTTTTCCGGCGGCACCGGCGAGCTGCCCGCCTGGGCCAGCTACTCGCGCGTGGAGTTGGAAGAACTCCTCGACGCTTGCGAGGGCGTGGGCGAAGAGGACCTCTGGCAAAACCTCGCGTACTTTCTTGAGCGCGTCGGTCCCGTTGCCGAAGAAGCGGGCGTCAAGCTCGCGATTCATCCCGACGACCCCCCGTGGCCGGTCTTCGACCTGCCGCGCATCGTCACCAGCGCCGCCGCGCTGGAGCGCGTGACCGAGCTGGCCGGCACGCCCGCCAACGGGGTGTGCCTCTGCACCGGTTCGCTGGGGGCTGACCCCGACGAGGCCGAGGCGCTGCCCCGGGCGGCGCGGAGGCTGGGCGGGCGCGTTCACTTCGCCCACCTGCGCAACGTGCGCGCGACCGGCGAGAAACGCTTTCACGAAACCCCGCACCCGAGCGGTGACGTGGACCTCGCCGCCGTCGTCCGCGCGCTGCGCGAGAGCGGCTTCGACGGGCCGCTCCGCCCCGATCACGGGCGCATGATCTGGGGCGAGGAGGACCGCCCGAACGTGCGTCCCGGCTACGGCCTCTACGACCGCGCCCTCGGGGCGAACTACCTGCTGGGCCTGTGGGAGCGCGAGGGAGAGCGTGCGTAGAGCAGCCACGAGAGAGCAGCCACGCTCGAAAGCAAGAAACGACAACACCACAGCCCCGTCCCCCCAACGCTAAAGCCCCCCCAACACTAAACATGCCCGACCGCCCGCAGACGGCAGAACGCCTCGAGTCCATCGGCGCGGCTGCCGTGATTCGCATGACCGATACCGAGCGCCTCGTGCACGTGGCCGAGGCCCTCGCCAAGGGCGGCGTCGAGGCCATCGAGATCACGATGACCGTCCCCGGGGCCATCGAGATGATCCGGGCCGCGCGCCGCAAGCTGGGCGCGGACCTCTTGCTGGGCGTCGGCTCCGTCACCACGCCGCGGCAGGCGCGCGAGGCCGTCGAAGCGGGCGCGCGCTTCGTCGTCAGCCCCGTCTTCAAGGAAGACGTCGTCGCCGCCACGCTCGACGCCGAGGCCGTCGCCATGCCCGCCGGCTTCACACCGACCGAGATCCAGCGCGCCCACGAGGCCGGGGCGGACTTCGTCAAGGTCTTCCCGGCGAGCGTTCATGGAAAAAAGTTCATTAAGGCTGTGCGCGCCCCGCTGCCGCACCTGAAGCTCGTGCCCACCGGGGGCGTGGGCCTATGCGATGCGGGGGACTGGATCGGCGCCGGCGCGTCGCTGGTCGGCGTCGGCAGCGCGCTCTTGGACGAAGACGCCATCGCCGCCGGCGACTACACCACGCTCACCGACAACGCCCGCCGCTTGCGCAACAGCATCGACGCCGCCCGCGAGTGAGGTGGGGGGAGAAACCGAAAACGGACCTGATAAGTTGCCACTGGACGTCCGTCAGGTCGGGGCTGTATGCCTTTTGCATGGCTTCGGCTGGCCTTCCCGGGCGCGATGAAAACCGTCACCTTCGGCGAGATCATGCTTCGCCTCTCGCCCCCGCGCAAGCGCCGCTTCGTGCAGGCCGACCGCTTCGACGCCATCTACGGCGGCGGCGAGGCCAACGTCGCTATTTCGCTCGCCAACTACGGCTGTGAGAGCCACTTCGCCTCCAAAATTCCCGAGAACCCCATTGGCCAGGCGTGCCTGAACCACCTGCGCCGCTACGGCGTGGCCACCGACTACCTCGCGCGCGGCGGGGAGCGCCTCGGCATTTACTTCCTCGAATACGGCGCTTCCCAGCGCGGCTCGAAAGTCGTCTACGACCGCGCCCACTCGGCCGTCAACGACCTCGCGCCGGGCGAAATCGACTGGCAAAAAGCCTTCGACGGGGCCGACTGGTTCCACTGGACGGGCATCACGCCGGCCCTCAGCGAAGGGCCGCGCCGCGTCCTCCGCGCTGCCTTGGATGCCGCTCGCAACGCCGGCGTTACTGTCAGCTGCGACCTCAACTACCGCGGCAAGCTGTGGTCGGTCGAAGAGGCGCGCGAGACGATGCGCCCGCTGATGGAGCACGTAGACGTCTGCATCGCCAACGAGGAGGACGCCGACCGCTCGCTGGGGCTAAAAGCGGAAGGCACCCACGTGGAGGCCGGCCAGCTCGACGAGGAAGGCTACTTCCGCCTCGCCGAAACCCTCAAAGACAAAATGGACTTCGACAAAGTCGCCATCACGCTGCGCGAGAGCTTTTCCGCCTCGAAAAATGGCTGGAGCGCCGTCCTCCATGACGAGGAGGAGTGCCGAGAGCCGCAGCGCTCGAGCCGCTACGAGATCGACCTGGTGGACCGCGTGGGCGGGGGCGACTCCTTCGCCGCCGGTCTCATCTACGGCCTCTGGGCGAAGAGCGACACGCGCGCGGCGCTCGAATTCGCCGTGGCCGCCTCGTGTTTGAAGCAGACCATCCCCGGCGACCAGAACCTCGCCACCGTCGAGGAGGTCGAGGCCCTCGCCGAAGGACCCGGCTCCGGCCGCGTCGAGCGGTGAGCCCGGAGGGGCGCGAGCAGCTGCCCCCTCGTAGCGCTTTTCCCACAAAAGACTTCGCGATGAAGCCGCTGGCACTCCACGAAGACCGCTACTTCGACCCTGCGCCTGCCGTGCGCGACAAGGCGCGCGCGCTCTACGAACGGACGAAGGACCTGCCGCTGGTGTGCCCGCACGGCCACGTCCCGCCGCGCCTTTTGGCCGAGGACGAGGCCTTTCCCGAGCCCGCCGCGCTCATCCTCGAGCCTGACCACTACATCTACCGGATGCTTTACTCGCAGGGGGTGTCGCTGGAGGCGCTGGGCATCCCGCCGGAGGGCCCCGAGGCTGACGGCATCCAGGTCGAGAGCGACCCGCGTGAGGCGTGGCAGCTGTTCGCCGAGCACTACTACCTCTTTCGCGGCACGCCCACCGGCGCGTGGCTCGACTACGAGTTTTCCGAAGTCCTCGGCGTCGAAGAAAAGCTCACCGGCGAGTCAGCGCAACGCGTCTACGACCAGATTCAGAGCAAGCTCGACGAACCCGGCTTCCGCCCGCGTGCGCTTTTCGACCGCTTCGGCATCGATGTGCTCACCACGACCGACCCGGCTTCCTCTGCGCTGGAACATCATCGGCAGATCCGCCAGAGCGACTGGGACGGGCGCGTCGTGCCGTGTTTCCGCCCCGACGCCGCCTTCGCGCTCGCATCGGCAGGCTGGCGAGAGGAAATCCGGCGCCTCGGCCAGCAAACCGACCGCGAGATTACCAGCTACGACGGCTTCCTGCAATCGCTCGAAGAGCAGCGCGCCTTCTTCAAAAAAATGGGGGCCACCTCCACTGACCACGCCGTCGTCGAGCCGGTAACGCAGCGGCTCTCTGAACAGGAAGCGAGCGCCCTTTTCGACAAAGCCCTCCGCGGCGAAGCGGGCGAAGACGACCAGCGCACGTTTCAAGCGCACATGCTCTTGGAAATGGCGCGCATGAGTACCGAAGATGGCCTCGTGATGCAGATTCACCCCGGCGCGCTGCGGGACCACAACCGAGCCATCTACGAGCGCTTCGGGCCCGACAGCGGCGCGGACATCCCCGTGCCCACTGAGTACACGCGCAACCTGCGCACGCTCCTGAACGAGTACGGCGCGCATCCGAACTTCAACCTCGTCGTCTTCACGCTTGACGAATCGTCGTACGCGCGCGAGCTGGCCCCGCTGGCGGGGCACTACCCTGCTATGCGCCTCGGGCCGCCGTGGTGGTTTCACGATTCCATCGAAGGGATGCGGCGCTACCGCCGGCGCACGACCGAAACGGCCGGCATCTACAACACGGCCGGCTTCAACGACGACACGCGCGCGTTCCTGTCGATCCCGGCGCGCCACGACCTCTCGCGGCGGGTGGACGCCAACTACCTGGCCGGCCTCGTCGCGCGTCATCAGCTCTCGATGGACGAGGCGCACGAGATGGCGCGCGCACTGGCGGTGGGGCTGGTGCGCGAGACGTACCGGCTGGACCGAGAGGCGCACGCTCCTGCGGGCAGGACTGCGGAATAGCGGCCATGTTCTGCGGGGACCTAAGAGAATCTCGTGTTTAATGTGACTGCCCTGGCCCTCATCAGGGAAGGCCCGGCGGTCAAATCGTCACTTCCACCTCGAAGAGCGGCAGGATCGGGAAGCCGCGCCGGTCGTCGGAGCGCACGCGGTCGTTTGCGCCCAGTTCGTACTGGCGGCCCACGACGTTGCGGCGCGAGGTGGCGTTGTAGAGGTGGAGCTGGGCGTGCCAGTCGGCCCCCAGCCACGCGAAGCGGCGGCCCACGGTGGCGTCGAGGCGCAGGTAGGACGGCAGGCGCCCGTTGCCCCGCTGCGGGCGGTGCAGATAGGTCGTCGGCTTTTTTTCTTGGCCTGAGGAGAGCGCGCCCGCGAGGCGGTAGCGCGCCACGGGTACGGTGGTGGAGTAGCCGCTGCGCGCCACGGCGCTGAGGCCGGCGTTCCAGCGCGCGCCGGTGTAGCGCGCACCGGCCTGCACTTGGTGGGGGAGGTCGTAGCGGTCGGGGTAGGCGTCCGTCGCGGGCGGGGCGTCTTCGGGACGGCGGTTCTCGTTCGGGGGCGCCGGGTCGATGCGCGAGCGGGCTGCCGTGTAGCCGAGGCGCGCGCGCCACGGGCCGGCCGGGTCGAAGCGCGCCTCCAGCTCCAGCCCGTAGGCGCGCGTCGTGGCGTCGGTGTACTGGCCCAGCAGCGCGCCGGCCTCCAGCCCGAGGCCGCGTAGCTGGTTCTTGCGCTGCTCGGGGTCGCGGGGGACGAGCACGCCGGTGGCGCGGCGCCAGTAGACGTCCGCCCGCAGGCGCAGGCCCGGCAGCGGATGCCCCGAGGCCCCGGCGGAAAGCTGCGCCGCGCGGGCCGGATCGGTGCGCTTCGTCACTGGCACCCAGCGCCCGGCCACCAGATCGTAGACCAGCGAGTAGCGGTCACGCAGGCGATGCAGGTACTGCGTGTAGAGGCCGCCGCCGGCCCGAAGCGTCAGCAGGCGCGGGTGGGCGCGGTAGGAGGCCGAGAGGCGCGGGCTGAGGCGCAGGGGGGCCCCGCCGCCGGAGAAGACGCTCGCGCGCAGCCCCGGCCGCACCGTCCAGCGCGGGGCTGGCTGCCACGTGTCCTGCACGTAGGCGGCCCCCTCTACCGCGCGCTGCCGGCTCCGCTGCCGATTTACCGAGCCGACTCCCAGGGCGCGCTGGAGATCGGTCGTGAGACGGCTGTCGAAGCGGCGGTGCGACACCTTTAGCCCGGCGCGGAGCTGGTGGGCCGGGGAAAGGGCGTAATCGGCGTCGAGCTTGAGGCCAGCGTCGCGCAACTCGACGCGGTAGTCGCTTTTCACCGAAGTGCTCGCAGCAGGTCGTACGAAGGCGTCCTCGCGCGCGGAGTAGGTGGAGATGTAGCCCGTCGTCGTCAGGAAGAAGCGGTCGGAGGCCAGCCAGCGGTGGCGCCCCGAGAGGAGGCGATTTTCCCAGTTCTGCCCGATCTCGAAAAAGAAACTCGCCGGGCGCAACCACGAGGAGAAGTCCAGCGACAGATCGAAAGGAAGGCGCAGGTCCAGGTCATCGCGCCCGTGATAGTAGCTCAGCGAAAAGCGGTGCTGGCGGGAAAGCCGCGCGGAGAGCTTGGCGCTGAGGTCGTGGAAGTTGTAGCCGGTGCGCAGGGTGTCGCGCCGCCCGCCCCCGGCCACGGGATGCCGCCTCCCGACGAGCAGATCTAGATACGAGCGGCGCCCGCTCAGCATCAGCGAGAAGCGGTCGGAGAGGGGCGCCTCGACCCGGAAGCGCGCGCTCAAGGGGCTGAGGCCCAGCGTAGCCCGTGGCTCGCTGCTTGGGCGGCGGCCGTCCTTCAACTGCGCGTCGAGGACGGCGGCAAGGCGCCCGCCGTGCTCGGCGGGAAAGCGGCCTTCGTAGAGGCGCGCGTTCTGGAGCGTGCCCGTCTGGAAGGTCGAAAGCAAGCCGAAGGCGTGCCACGGGCGGTAGACGGGCGCCCCGTCGAGCAGGTAGAGGTTCTGGTCCGTCTGGCCGCCGCGGACGCTCATCCCGCCGCCCAGGGCGCCGCTTTTGCGCACGCCGGGCCGCCGTTCGAGGGCCTGGATCAGGTCGCCCTCCCCCAGAAACGAAGGCATCGCCTCCAGCGTCTGCGCCGAAAGGGCGCGCGTGAACGGGCCGCCGGTGGCCGCGCGCGGCTCGCCCGCCTGTGGGTTCACGACGACCTCTTGGCCTTTGAGTGCCTTTGGGCGTAGTGCCAGTTCGGGGAGGCCTTCGGTCGCCCGGCGCGTCGGCGCGTCGCCCGACGGCGCGTCGCCCGACGGCCGGGGAGCGCGCGCGGCCACGACTGTCGTGTCGAGCGTGCGGTACCCCACGTAGCTGACGCGCACGCGGTAGCGCCGCTGCGGGAGCCGCGACATCGAGAAGAAGCCCGCCCCGTTGGTCGCGGCGCCCAGCTCGAGGGCCGGCAGCGACACGTGCGCCCCGGGAAGCGCCTCGCCGGTCTGCGCGTCGGTGACGAAGCCCGCCAGCGCGGCGCGCCCACTTTCCGAGTCAAAAGCGCCGGTGGTGTCCCCGCCTTTCACGATGACGTACTGGCGCCGCCGCACGCGCTCGGCGCGCAGGCCCGTGCCGGCCAGGAGGCACGCCAGTGCGCGCCCGGCCTCGCCGCCCGCGTACTGGCAGGAGACGCGCTCGCCTTCCACCAGCACGCGGGCGAATACAAGATCTACCTCCGTTTGCGCGCGCATCTCCGCGAGGGCCTCGGTCAGCGGTACGTCCTGCATGTCGAGCTGAATCGCCGCGCGCCCTCCGGCGGACTGCGCGCGCGCAACCGATCCAGCCGCACCTCCCCCCACGGCCACCAGAAGAAGCAGGGCCGGCCATTTAGGGAAGCGGGACACGCGCGCGGCTCGCCGGGACTACGTCGAGGGCATTGCGGGCGAGAGACGTACGCCGCGAGCGGTGCCACGGTTCGCCGAAGGCTTCCTTCACGGACCGCCCGGCCCGGGTGGGGCAAGCCGGTAGCCCTCCGAAAGGGAATCGACCTGCGCCCCCAGCGCGGTGGCGACGGTCTGAAGGGTTTCGAGCAGGGGCCGGTCGCGGTCGAAGGTGCCGGTGACTGCTCTGCCGCGAAGCGGCGGGGCCACGCGGACGGGGCGGTCGTAGTGCGCGGCGAGCTGGTCGGCGAGGACCCGGGCGGGCGTGCTGCGGAAGAAAAATTTCCCCGTCCACGCGAGGGCTTCGGAGAGGTTTTCGACCTTGGTGGGGGTGGCCGGGCGCGCCCCAGCGGCCACGCGGCTGGCTTGGCCGGGCCGGAGCGTGACGGGCTGGCCGGTAGCCGCCTCCGAGGCGAGCGCCACGCGCCCTTCCGCCAGCACCACGCGCGTGGCGGTCTCCCGGGCGCGCACCCCAAAGCGCGTGCCCAGCACCGTCACCTGCGCGGTCGGCGTTTCGAGGACGAAGCCGTCCTTTTTGCTCACGATGTCGAAGAAGGCGCGGCCTGCTTCGAGGGTGGCCTGGCGGTCGAGCGCGGCCTCGGTCTCGGGATCGACGTAGGAGAGCGTGGCGCCGGGCATCAGGCGGGCCGTCGAGCCGTCGGCCAGCTCGACGGTGCGCGGGGCATCTCCTTCGGCGACGGTGACAGTAGCAGTGTTCAGGTCGCGCTGCGCAACGAAAAAGAGCACCGCTGCGAAGGCCGCCAGGGCCACGGCGGCGGCCACGCGAAAACCCCAGCGCTGCGCCCTGAAGGAAGTGCTCTCGGAGTGCACGAGGCGACGCTTCGGGGCACTGCCAGGGGCGGGGGTGGCGGCCGGGCGGTCGGCGGCGCGGCGGTCGCTGCTGGGGGCGGTGCTGCCGGGAGCATCGTCGCGGCCGGCAGCGGGCGCGTGTTCGTCCCAGGCAGCCTCGAAGGCGCCCCGTTCGCGGCGGATCTGCTCGATCACATCGCTTAGGGCAGGGTGTGCGTCGCGGGCCGCTTCGATCTGGGGGCGTGCGCTCGCCAGTTCGCGTTCCTCCTCGCGGGTAAGCGCTTCGCCGGCCTCCTGCGCGTCAGGGTCGGTGGCCAGGGCGTAGAGGACCAGCAGGCGGCGCTCGGGAAGGGCTTCGCGGAAGCGCCTGGCCACGCGCCGGCGGGCAGCCTGCCAGCGGTGCGCCGCGCGCGCCAAGTCCTCGTCTTCGGCCAGGGCGTCGCTCAGCGCGTCGCGGGCCGCGCGCTGCTCCTCGGGCGCGAGGTCGTCGTAGAAGAGAAGCTGTCGGGTCAGGTCGTCCATTGGGAAAGGCGGCACCGGCGGCGTGCCGAAGGAAAAAAGCGTCGGAGGCGCAGCACGGCCCTGCGTCTACAGGCGTAAGCCGCACCGGGTCGGCGGAAAGTAACAACGGGGCGCGCGTGCCCGGAATCTTCACAAAAATGGCGCGAGCAGGGCGCCTGCGGGCCCCAGCAGTCCGCCCAGCATCGCCAGCGCCTCGCGCATGGTGTCGAAGGCGCGCTTGACCTGCATTTTGATGGCCGCCTCAGTGGTGCCGGTCATGCGGGCGATCTCTTTGTAGCGGTAGCCGTACTCGCGCAACTCGATGACGCGGCGCGCCTTCGCGGAAAGGGCGTCGAGGGCGCGCTCCACGTCCATTTCGTCCTCGGAGGGCACGCCGTCGGTCAGATGGTCGTCCAGCGGAGCGCCGCCGGTCTGCTCGGGGGGCACGTCTGGGGCGTAGAGGGGCTCTTTCATGTCGTAGCGGCCCCGGTAGTAGTCCTGGAGTTCGTAGAGGGCCGCCTTCATGAGAAAAGACTTGAAGCTGCCGGGCTTCTGGAGGCCGGCCAGGCTGTCGTGGAGGCGCACGAGCGTGTTCTGAACGAGATCGTCCAGGGCGGGGACCGGTCCGCCGATGTTCTTGGTGAAGTACGCGCGCAGGATGGGCTCGGCGGCGCGGTAGAGCGCATTCCGGGCCGCTTCGTCACCCTGCTGCGCGCGCCGCACGGCCGCTTCCGAGAGCGGATCATCGGGGGCATCGTCTTCGTCGCTGCGGGCCATGCGAGGCGTTCGGCGGGCCGGAAGAGGCGGAGTGTCGCGCGGGCGGCAGGCGGTTGCGAAATCCGTGCCGTTGTACCACGCAGGCGGGGGCTACCGTTCCGGCGAAGAGGGAATTCGGGAAGAGGCGCGCATTGACGCCCAGCCCAGCAGCCGCTACTTTCTCCCGCCCCTGCATTTCGGTGCGTTTCAATGCAAGCCAGGCCCGCGCTCCCGAATCGCATTACAAAACCCGCAAACGCCATTTTTAGCGTCTGCGGGCCGTTTTCGTGTAGTACCCGAGGGGGGACTCGAACCCCCACTCCCTAAAGCGGGAAACGGATTTTGAATCCGTGTCGCGCAAGGCTGATATCGGCGTATGTGGCGTTCAAGCGGCGAATTGAGAAACCTCGTTCCCCATATATTCCCCATAGCGTCCGTTTTGCCCCTGCGTGCCCCGCATCCTCCCAAGCGGTCGAGGGTGTGGTCCTTGAAGGTGCCCTGCTTGGGGAATTGAATGATATTATCATCGGTTCCCCCGTCGTCTCTTTCCGGAGCTGACTTTCCCCAAGCGGCGTTCAGAGAGCGCCTCCTGCGTGGGTGCAGGCGCGCGAGCGCGGGGCGGCTGCAGAAACTGCAGTTTGCTACCCGTGCCTCGCGCGCGTGCAGGCGTGCCGGGGTCAGGTGCTCCCGCCTGGGGCGGCCCGCGCGCCCGAGCTTGCGCAAACTTTCGCGCTGCCCCGAGCGCGCGAGCGTGCAGGGGTGTATCAAAACGGTGCTTCCCCCCGAGCGCATGGGTGCAGGGTATCTTAGGTTTTCTTAGGTTCTCGTCTCCCGAGTGCTCCCCCAGGCGCGGGAGCAGGCGGGATCGGAGAACCTCTCAAAACCTCACGTCCGCTGTCCCCGCCAGCCCATGGACGCCCGCCAGCTCATTCGTGGCACATGCGTTTGTGGTCGCGAGTGGACGCCGCCGGAGCCCCGAGCGAAAGGGCCGCCGCCCGAAGGGAAACCTTCGTGCCAGCAGCGGCCCCCGCGTGCCTGCGCTGCCGCGGCCAGTGACGGTGGTCACGCCTTTGCCTGGATAGCCTCCGCCTGGTCGGCAAGGGTTTTTGTCCACGTCCACACGTCGAAAAGGTCGGACGCGAGCGCTTCCAACTCCTTCACGGCGTAGACGCTTTCGGCGGCAGATTGCACGTCCTCGGGAAAGCACTTGCGCCCCTCCATCGTGCGTAGCGCCTCCAAACGCTTCTGCGCGCTCGCTACCACGCCCGTCAGGTTGTACGCTCGTTCTCCCTCGCGCTGAACGTGCCGGATCTCTCGCACGAGCTGCGGGGCCCGGTCGGCCT
>PXTS01000043.1 GCA_003022485.1 Bacteroidetes bacterium QS_8_68_28 | reverse complement strand
GGCGATCACGAAGAGCGGGGCGATCAGGTTGTCCGTCGAGAGGCGCGTCTCACGGGCCATGCGGCGAATGTTTGCCGACCGGCGCAGGCGGCGCGGGCGGTGCGTCGGGCTGATGTGGGGGCTCTCAGAGCCGGGACGGCTCATTCGGGGGTCGATGTTTTCCAGAAAAGAAGGCGTTGCTGGTAGATGGTGGATGGTAGATAGTTTGCGGAGGGCCGGCGGCGGGGGCACGGGGAACACGATCTACCGTTCATGATCTACCACCCACAAAGTGCGGGCGTTTCCGAAGAGCAGAGCACGGCGAAACGCCCGCGCCGTCAGACCGAAAGCTTGCGCCGCCAGTCCGTGCCGTCGGGGTTGTCCATGACCTCCACGTCCATCTCGTCTTCGAGCCGGTCGCGGATCGCGTCGGCACGCTCGTAGTCGCCGCGTTCGCGGGCGTCGGCGCGCTCGGCGAGGAGCGCCTCGACCTGCTGGGCGAAGGCGTCGTCGACTGCGCCGGGTTCCTTTTTGGCAGCGCGGTCGGTCTCCCCCGTGTCGTACCCCACGATGCCCAGCAGGGCGTTCGTTTTTTCGAGCCAGTCCATCGCGCTCCGGGCCGTGGCGCCGTTCATTTCCTCTTCGATACCGCGCAGGAGCTTGATCCCCTCGTAGGCGGCAGCCAGGGCGGCCGGCGTGTTCAGGTCGTCGCACATGGCCGCGAGCGTGCGGTCGTAAATGGCGTCCAGTTGCGTCCCCGCCCGGTCGTCGTCGCCGCCCGCGTCTTCTTCGAGCGCCTTTTCGGCGCGCTCGCGCACCTCGCGGTAGCGGCGAACCGTCTGGGCGCTGTCGCGCAGGGTCTTGCGCGTGAAGTTGAACGGCTTACGGTACTGCCCGCTGATGAGCGTAAGCCGCAGCGCCAGCGGGTCGATCCCTTCGCCGCCCTCGTCCCTGGGCAGCGCCAGGTCGCGCACGGTGAAGAAGTTGCCCTTCGACTTGGACATCTTTTCGCCCTCGACCTGCAAAAAGCGGGTGTGCGCCCAGTGGCGGATGGACGGTCCGCCGCTCTCGTCGCCCGTGTTGTCCCGCAGGCTTTCGTTCTGGGCAACCTCGCACTCGTGGTGGGGAAAGATGAGATCCTCGCCGCCGGTGTGCAGGTCAAACGTCTCGCCGAGGTAGGCGCGCCCCATCACGCTGCATTCGATGTGCCAGCCCGGGAAGCCCCAGCCCCAGGGGCTGTGCCACTGCATCAGGTGGTCGGGATCTTTCTTCCAGAGCGCGAAGTCGCGCGGGTCGCGCTTCTCGGGGTCGGTCACGGTGTCGCGCCCGCTGGCCTGGAGGCTCTGCGCCTCCTCGTTGCCGCTCAAGGCGCCGTAGCCGGGAAAGCTCTCTACCGAAAAATAGACGCCCTGCTCCGTTTCGTAGGCGTGGCCGCGCTCGACGAGCTTCTCGACGGCCTTGATCTGCCCGGCCATGTGCTCGGTGGCGCGCGGGCGCACCGTCGGTTCGCGCAGGTTGAGGCGCCGCCAGTCCTCCACGAGCGCCTCGGTGTAGAAGCGCGCCAGGTCGTAGACGTTGGCGAAGCGCCGGCCTTCCTCTTCAAGGGCCTGGGCCATCTTGTCCTCGCCGGCCGGGTCGGTCAGATCGTCCTCGGAGAGGTGGCCCACGTCGGTCACGTTGCTGACGTAGGTGACCTGCCAACCGAGCGCCCGCGCGGTGCGCTGGATCAGGTCGGCGGTGAGGAAGGAGCGGAAGTTGCCGATGTGGGCGAAGGTGTAGACGGTGGGCCCGCAGGCGTAGAAGCGCAGGTGCGGTACCGGTTTTCCTTCGCCCGCTGCGGTTTGCTCCGCTGGCGCCAGCGGTTCCACCTGGCGCGTGCGCGTGTTGTAGAGGCGGAAGTCGGAAGCGTGCGCTTCTGGCGCGTCCGGCATGGCGGCAGGGGCTGGGGTAACGGAAGCAAGTGCTCGGCTTCGACGGGGGGTCGGCGTTAGCCGCGCAGTTTGCGCGAGTCAACGACGGCCTGTTCTGCGCTGGGGGGCTTCACGACGTGTTGCCGGCCGCCGTCGCCTGCCGCACCGTTTCCCAGACGAGGTGCTCGATCTCCGGCAGAATCAACTCGTCGAGGGCCAGTTTTACCGCGTTGAGCGAGCCGGGCACTGAGAAAAAGAGCGTGCCGCCGGCCACGCCGCCGGCCGCGCGCGAGAGCATCGCTCCCGCGCCGATCTCTTCGTAGGACAGCATCCGAAACAGCTCCCCGAAGCCGGGCAGTTCTTTGTCCAGCGCTTCGGAGAGCACGTCGTAGGTGCGGTCGCGCTGGCTGATGCCCGTTCCCCCATTGAAGAGGGCCACGTCCACCTCGCCGGCCAGCCCGTCGATGCCGCGCTGGATGACCTCGGGATCGTCGGGGACGATTTTGTAGAGGGCGACTTCGTGGCCGGCTTTGCGCAGGCGCTTGCGCGTCAGCGAGCCGCTGCGGTCGGTTTCCTCGGTGCGCGTGTCGCTGACGGTGACGACGGCGCAGCGAATGGGGGCCTCGCGGAAGGCGTCGGCGCGCGCCTGGTGCTCGGCGTGGCTCATGCGGGGCGGTTTCGCGTTTCGGGGTCCGAGTTTCGGATTTCAGAAGGGGGGGCTTCGCCGAACCAGCGCGGCGGGTCGTGGCCGCCTCGTCCCCAGGGGGCGCAGCGCAGGAGACGCCCGGCCGCCAGCAGAAAGCCTTTCGCTGCCCCGTAGCGCCGCAGGGCCTTCACCGCGTACTCCGAGCACGTCGGGGTGAAGCGGCAGCTGGGCGGGACGTGCGGCGAGAGTACCGCCTGGTAGAGACGCACGAGTCCCACGAGCAGGCGGCGCGGAAGCGTCCACAGAAACGCGAAGGCGGCGCGAACCACAGGCGCGTGCGAGGCGAAGAAGATGAAGCGTTGCCGGATTTAAAGCCGCCCGGCACAGACGGGTTCCGCCGCGCGGATCACCCCTACGCCGCTCCGGTATGCTCGCCCGAACTACCATTTATTGCTCACGACGCACTCCTTTCATGGACGCTCTTCTCGAGGAAGTCACCTACGACGACGACGGCCTGGTGGCGGCCATCGCCCAGGACGCTGCCACCGGCGACCTTCTGATGCTGGCCTACATGAACAAAGACACCCTGCGCCAGACGCTCGAAACCGGCAAGATGACCTATTGGAGCCGCTCGCGCCAGGAGGAGTGGCGCAAGGGCCAGTCCAGTGGCAACACGCAGACGGTCAAGGAGGTGCACCTTGACTGCGACGGCGACGCGCTGCTCTTCAAGGTCAACCAGAAGGGCGGGGCGGCCTGCCACACTGGGCACCGCTCCTGCTTCTACCGCGAATACACGGGCCTGGGCAGCCAGGACGGCGAACTGGAGGATACCGGCGAGCAGGTCTTCGATCCGGCGGAGGTGTACGGGTGAAGGCGTGCTGCGTAGTGCGTAAGGCGTGCTGCGTAGTGCGTGTCGCGTGTTTCTCCCCCTCTGACGTAGGCGCCCCTTTCACGAACCACGCACCATGAACGCGCTCAAAGCCGCGTGGCCCTTTGTGACGGGCATCCTGCTGTGCGAGGGCGTGGGGGTCGTCGCAGCGGTGGCCACTCAGGAGTCGGTCCAAACGTGGTACCCGGCCCTCGAGAAGCCGTTTTTCACGCCGCCGGACTGGCTCTTCGCGCCCGTCTGGATCGTGCTCTACGCGGCGATGGGAGTGGCCGCCGCGCTCGTCTGGCGCGAGGGGGCCGGACAGCCGCGCGTGCAGGGGGCGCTCGGGATCTTCGCCGTGCAGCTTCTCTTGAACGGCGCGTGGTCGGTCGTCTTCTTCGGGGCGCGCTCTCCCGCCGGCGGGCTGGTTGTCATCGTGGCGCTCTGGAGCGCGCTCGCGGCGACGACGTGGTTTTTCTTCCCCCTGCGCGCCGCCGCCGGATGGCTGCTGGTGCCGTACTTGGCGTGGGTCACGTACGCCGTCGCTCTCAACGCGGCGATCTGGGGAATGAATTAGTGCCTTCGGGGCGCTGGAAGGCCGAGGGTTGAACGGCGAAAGGTTGAAGGGGTTTTCAGTTCGAAGAGAAACGTTCAACGCTCAACCAGTTTCGCAAGCAGTTCGGGCGTGAGGTCGGGCAGGGGGGCGTCGGCGCTGCCGTTCTGGCGGGCGGCATGTCGCTGGAAGAGCTCTGCGCGGCGGCCCAGTTCTTCGATCATGCCGGTGAAGATGAAGCGGTGCGGCACGTAGAGGGCGTACCAGTACAGCAGCCCGAACAGGCCCTTCGGCTCGAAGAAGGCCGTCTGCGTAATGAAGGCCTGCTCGGCACCCGGGGGCGCGTCCTCCGGCGCGCTGATTTCGTACTGAAGCCACGCGCGCCCGCCGGTCTTCATCTCGGCGCGCAGCCGCAGGGTTTTCGGGTCCATCCGGCCGTCGACGACTTCCACGCGCCAGAAGTCCACCACGTCGCCTTTGCGCAGTTTCGTGGGGTGGCGCCGCCCCTTGCGGTAGCCGATCCCGCCGGCCAGAAGGTCGAGGTAGCCGCGCAGGACCCACAGGAAATTGGCGTAGAGCCAGCCGGTCTCCCCGCCGAGGGTTTGGGCCATTCGGAAGACCGCTTCCGGCGAGGCATTTACCCGCCGCCGGCGTTTTTCTTTGATCATGCCCTCGGTGCGCTCCAGCTCTTCGACCACCTCGCGGCCCTGGGGGCTCGACGAGAGCGCGCTGTGCCAGAGGGTCGGCACGGTGCGGTCGGCGTAGCGGCGCAGGGCCAGGCGCATGGCCGCCTCCATTTTGATCGGCTCGATCTCGGGGAAGAGGTCGCGGGCCTTTCCGCCGTCGGTGACGGTCACTTCGTTGTCGAGCCCTTCGATCAGGGGGCGCGCGACCTTGTTGGTCACGGGTGTGACCAGCCCCACCCAGTGGGAGGAGAGCGTGGGCGTGAGCAGCGGCACGTTGATGACGAGGCGCCGCAGGCCGCGCACCGCCGCGTAGGTTTTGAACATGTCGGCGTAGGTCGTCACGTCGGCCCCGCCGACCTCGATGATCTCGTCGCGGCTCTCGGGGACGCGCAGCGCGGCGGTGAGGTAGCTCAAGACGTCGCGCACGGCAATCGGCTGGGTGGGCGTGTCCGTCCAGCGCGGGCAGATCATCACCGGTAGGCGCTCGGTGAGGTTGCGGATGAGCTCGAACGAGAGGCTGCCCGACCCGATGACCACGGCCGCGCGGAACTCGGTTACATCTACGCCCGGGCCGCTGCTTTCGCGCAGGCAGCGGCCCGTCTCCAGGCGGCTCTCCAGGTGCTCGGAGCGCCGGTCGCCCTTCGGCTCGATCCCTCCGAGGTAGAGCAGGCGGCCGACGCCCTGTTCTTTCGCCGCTCGCCCGAAGTTCGTGGCCGCGCGACGGTCGCGATCGGCGAACTGGCCCTTGCCCGCGCCGAGGGAGTGAATCAGATAATAGGCGGCGTCGATGTCCTCCATCGCGGGCGGAATCGTCTGGGCCCTGAGCGCGTTGCCCTGAGCGACCTCCACGTCCTCCAGCCAGGGCTGGCCGTCGAGGCGCTCGGAACTGCGCACGAAGCAGCGCACGTCGTGGCCCGCCGCCAGCAGGCACGGCACGAGCCGCCCGCCGATGTAGCCGGTCGCCCCGCTGACGAGGACGCGCTTCGAGGGCGCTTCGGGAGCGGGCGGCGGGGAGGTGGGAGCGGCGGGGTGGCTCATGGTACTTCGTGGGGCGGTACTTCGCAGAGCAAGTTACTTCGCAGCCGGAACGGCCTGCGCAAGAGTAAGACGACTGAGCGCGCCGGGCGTTCGCCGGAAACCGTTTGGGCAGCCGCCCCTTCGGATATGCAGACCGGGAGGGGGCGACCGCGATTACGACAACGTTGCACGCAGGACGGATCTATGGGCCGCTCGCTCCGCTCCTACACAGGGTCGTTTGGTCGAGAGCAGCTCTGCACGTGCACGATTGCGCCTGCCTCCCGGCGGTCGCCGAACACCGCGCTTCTGCGCTCGCCTTTTTCCGTGTTCACCCATAGAGAACTCTCCCGCATGGCAGAAACGAAAGACGACACCCAGACGTGGCCCGAGCTTGCCATTGGGCTCTACGGCAAGCTCACCGGGCGCGGTGCCGAGATCACCTATGATTTCGACGACTTCGAGCTGGACGTGCCCTCGAAAGTCGGCGACGATGCCGAGTACGCGAAGTGGAGAATGAACGGCGTCGTGCGCATCCGCACGCGCGACGACGCTTCCTGAGGCCGGCCCCGGCGGGCCGCCCGGCGGCAGTCGCCCCCAGAAGCCTGTGCTGCTTCAGAAGCCTGTGCTGCTTTGGCCGTGCGCGCGGTCGCATGGGGCGGGCAACGCCGCTCCCAGCGCCGTGGACGGCGGCCGTTCGGCCTGCGGCGTGGTTCTGCGCCTCCTCGCGCGCCAGCCAAGGGCTTTCCCGCAGGCCGTCCTGGTCGCAGAACCGGGAGATCGCCGCTCAGCGTCTGCCACCTGGCACGTCATCGCACGAAGCGCCCGGTGCGGGACCGGCGAGGCGTTCCTGACCGGAAGGCCCTGCTCCCGGCTCGGCGCTTTTTCTATGCGCTCCCGCACTCCCTCCCAGTCATGCCCAACCGCCTGACCCCGCTCGACGTCGTCGCCGACCTCTCCCTGGCCATCGACGGGCAGGGGATAAGCATTCGCGCGGACGGATCCACCATCGTCGTCGAGGCTGAGAGCCTGCGCGCCATGCGACGCCTGCTTACCAGCCTGCCTGCCGACCAGCGCAACCCCGAGCGCCTGGGCCGGCTGCACGGCGCCCTCGAAATGGCCGACCTGACCGTCGAGGTGCGCGCCGACGGCAATATGATCGCCCGCATGGGCGCCGATGCGGACGCGAGCGCCATGAGCCGCCTGCTGCGGCTGGACTACGTGGAGGTGCGCGCCGCGCGCCCGGCGCTCTCGGCCCTCAAGCAGCGCCCCGGCCTCGCGGCGGCACTCATCGCGGGCGGCGTGGCCGGCGGGGCGGCGCTTTTGTACCTGCTCTTCGGCCGGCGCTGATCGTCGGGGACGACAAACCGCGGGCGGCGGATCGTACGAGTTCAAGCGCCACTGGGTGACGAACGCCCGCCGGCGCGACCTGCGTCCGCTCAAGGTGTCCTTTTCGACTGATGCCCGTTCGAGCTTCGACTGATGCTCGAATTTGTACGAAGAGCTGGTCTTTCGTCCTTCCGACGACGGCGGAAAAGACAGCGTGCGCTACCTCAAGCGCAGCGACGACTACGGCAACGCGCGCCGCCGCTTCGCCCGCCGCGCCGGCGCCTTCCCGGCGCACGTTCAGTGGAGTGTGCGCCGCCGCACACCCGGTGTGCGCTACGGCATACCAAAGCGGGGGAACTCCGCGTTTGCTTGGTCGCGGTCGTAGAACAATCGCTCGGGGAAGAAAGGAGCCGAAAACGCCTCGGCGCGCGGCGCGTTAGCTTTCCGCGGAGGGGCCGGGCGCGCCGCCACCAGCACAGAGCCGCACATCACCAGCCGCCGCAGCGCAATGCGCCGTTCGCTCAAAATCGGGTCCGTCGCCGGGATCGGGATTTTCCTGCACTGGACCTTCGGGCTCCTCGTGCTGGGCGTGCCGGCCTTCTACCTGTGGCAGGGAGCCGCGCCGCGCGCCGCGCTGGCGGGCACCGCCGTGGTGGGCGTCGTCTTCGCGTGCGTGCTCCTGCACGAGCTGGGCCACGCGCTTACCGCGCGCCGCTTCGACGTGCCCACGCGCGACATCACGCTCTATCCCATCGGCGGGATCGCGCGGCTGCAAGAAATTCCCGAGGAGGCGATGAAAGAGCTCTGGATCGCCGTCGCAGGCCCGGCCGTCAACGTCGTGCTCGCCGCCGGGCTGGCCGCGCTCACCGCCGGGCTGGGGCTCACGTTCACGCCCGCCGTGCTCTTCGACCCGGCGGGGCTGCCGGCCGGGAGCGTGCCCGCGACACTGCTGTGGATTAACGCCGCGCTGGCGGGCTTCAACATGCTGCCGGCGTTCCCGATGGACGGCGGGCGCGTGCTGCGGGCGCTCCTGGCTACGCGTTTCTCCTACGCCCGCGCCACGCAGCTCGCCGCCAACGTAGGCCAGGCGATGGCCCTGGGCTTCGGCCTGCTGGGCCTCTTTGGCGGCAACCTGATTCTGGTCTTCATCGCCGTGTTCGTCTACCTCGGCGCGCAGCAGGAGGCGCGCCAGGCCACCCTGCGGCAGACCACGCAGGGGCTGCGCGTGCACCAAGCCATGATGACGCGCTTCCAGACGCTCGCCCCGACCGACCCGCTGGGCAAAGGCGCCGACGCGCTCATCGCCGGGACCGACCACGACTTTCCCGTCGTGCGCTCGGGGGACGGTGCGGTGGTGGGCCTGCTGCAGCGCCAGCGCCTCATCGAGGCGCTCTCGGAGCGCGGGCGCGAGGGGGCCACCGTCGGCGAGGTGGCCGGAGCGGAGAACGTCTTCACCGCCGAGGCGGGCGAGAACCTCGACGACGTCTTCCAGCAGATGCGCGGCCGGGAGCACCAGACCGTGCCCGTCACCGAGGGCGGGCGCTTGGTGGGCCTGCTCACGCTGGAAAACGTGGCCGAGCTGATGATGATTTCCTCCGCCCTCGGCGAGCAGGCGTCCGCGTCCGTCGGGAGCAGGGAAAACGAAAGCGGGCGGGAGCGCCGGCTGCAAGCGGGGAACGTTTCGTAGGGGGAAATAGAGGCTCGCCCGACGCCCGTCGCTCGTTGCCCGAGAACCATCGGCCATCTACAATCTACCATCCACCAACCCACTGTCTTTCCCGACAGCCTCCTGCTTCTTAGAGTATTGAGGATGAACGAAGGAGCAGCAGACCGGCCTCCGGCCCCGAGCCGGGGGATACACGGACTCCTCCCAGGTAGTGAGAAGACGAACGCAAAGTGAGACTTCTCACCAGAACATTTGCTTGGTTGCTTCCTTGGTAAATTGAAATGATTTTAGGTAGCTTACCGGATTGATGCGCAAGACGTACAAGTACAAACTGTATCGACACGAGCGCAACAAGCACCTCGCGGAGGCGATTGAGCTTGCGTCGGAGGTGTGGAATCACTTCGTCGCTCTGACTCGACGATACTACGAGATCTATGGCGAGTATCCGGGGTATTACGCGCTCAAACGTCACCTCACGAAGCTGAAGAAGCGAGACAAGGGCCACTGGTACAACCTCAACTCGCAAGCCCTCCAAGACGTGATCCGGCGCCTGGATCAGGCGTACAAGCGATTCTTCGAGATCGACAGCGCTGGACGGCCCGGATTCAAAAGGCGAGAGAAATACACCTCGTTCACGCTCACGCAGACCGGATGGAAGTTGCTCGGGGGCAATCGAGTTCGCATTCAAGATCACAACTACAAATTCGCCAAATCGCGCCCAATCAAGGGCACGATTAAGACGATTACGATCAAGCGCGATGCCTGCGGAGACTTCTGGATCTGTTTCTCCGCCCGTAAGGAAGCGCCTACCCCTGAACTGCCACGAACAGGTCATGCTGTCGGGCTGGACTTTGGACTCAAATGCTTCCTTGTCACTTCGGATGGAGATCGGATTGAAGCCCCAGAGCCGCTGAAAGAGAGCCTTGAAGAGGTGCAGGCTCTTCACCGGGATCTCTCTCGCAAACAGAGAGGCTCGAATAACCGACGGGAAGCGAAGCGCCGACTGGCAAGGAAATATCGCCGGATCGACAATCAGCGAACGGACTTTCACTTTAAGCTGGCCCGGTGGCTTTTCAGTCGGTACGACACGATCTGCATCGAAGATCTCCACATCGGAGCCATGAAAGAGCTTTGGGGCCGGAAGGTCAGCGACCTTGGATTCAGCAGCTTCGCGTCTATCCTTGAGCACGTCGCTCAGAAGGAGGATAAGGAAGTCCTGAAGGTTGATCGCTACTTCCCGTCCTCCCAGACGTGCTCTGAGTGTGGTGACAGATACTCTGGCCTGTCGCTTGAAGAGCGCACCTGGGAATGCGGGAGGTGCGGGTCGGTTCATGATCGCGACTTGAATGCAGCACAAAATGTACTGGAGAGGGCCCTCTCCATGAAGGCCGTAGACGGCCGTCGGAAGCGGGC